>CAYSZY010000096.1:0-5724 GCA_964435645.1 uncultured Thermococci archaeon
TCAACATTGCGGTGGCACGAGTCGTGAGTCGATCTGCCATAGAAAATGATATGGCAGAGTGGAGCACGGATACCACCCACATGGCAATGGCATAGGAAGCATGCCAACGATAGAACCCCGCCACTTTAGTGGTGGGAGTACGTCAGTGTTGTATATCTCCATCGGAGCGCCCCGCACAACGAGCGGGTGGTACGGATATCAGACATCAGGGAGTACCTCACATCGGACTTTATGATTTTGATGCCAGACGGATTTGACAGCTACATACCTTACCATCACGTCCTAAGAATAGAGGATGAAACCGGAACGCTCATGTGGAAAAAAGGGCGCAATGCTGCCACTACTGTGTAAAAGAGTAGGTCCCCGATTCCCACGGGCACCTTCCACCCCCGGTCGCCATGACACGGGACGGGGCAAAGTACGGGAAGGAGAACGAAACTTCATCACCGGCAGACTTTCCGGGAAGGGGCATAAGCCGGGCGGTAAGCGGTTTTCGGAGCCGCACCGAAAGGCCTGCAACGTCGAGCATAATGGCACAAAGCACGCGCGCTTCTATGTCGCCAGGCAGAGGCACGCAGTCAAGGCCAGTACCGCACACGGCGCTGTATGACAGCAGCTTGTCCACGGTAAGGATGCCTTCTGCTGCGCTCCGGGCGATTCCCGCGTCTTCGAGCACGGGGTACATGAGCCCGGAAAATCCCGCCTCGGAACCGATTGCCTTGATGGTTTCTGCGAGAAACGCCGAATAAAATAGGGTGCCGTGGTCACCGAATGTGCCAAGCCCGAGCCCCTCAAGCGCCTTTGCGACGCTTTCCCACTCTTTTGGCCCCGGCGCAAGCGTCATGTCCGCCCCCATGAACCGTACACCGTAGGCATCTTCAAGTTCCAGTGCCGTTGAAAGGATGCCGCAGTACGTGTCACGCAGCAGCCCCGTGAGCTGCTCGCGGGCATCGGCAAGGGAATCTGCCCCCAAAAAAGCCTTGTGGGCCAAGCCGGCCGACTCAAGCGAGATTGAAAAGCATGATTCCTCGCCAGAAGCGTAGGATGCGGGATAAAAGGGATTATGCTCTCTGCAGTTGCAGAGCGCGGCAAACTGCAGATTGCCCATGCCGTCCCGGATACGGGAAAGCTCGAGTATAAGCTTGGATACGGCAGAAATTGCCCCGAAATGCACCGTGTCATCCCATGCCACCTGGCAATTGGCAAAGAGTGAAGGAAATGCCTCAAGAATCCCGGGAAGCCACGAGAGGAGGTTCATGTCACTTACAGAAGGCATCCTGCCCAGACCGAATCCCCCGACATAGTCTATCCGTGACGCGTCCGCCCACGCGCACAGCGCCTTAGCGGCGGAAAATGCATCGCGACGGCATTCGAATCTGCCGTTTTGGGGAACGGTGGACGCCCGCACGGTCTGTACCTCACATGCGAATGCGCCCCTCGCGTCGGAAAGCATGTCCGCCACGGCGTTGATGCCGCTGGTGCCAAGGTCCGCATGCGCGGTGACTGAACGTATCTTCATGGCAATACCCATTAAACCTTTCAAAAAGGTATATAAATACCCTTTCTTCTCTGTCGGTATGGTGCAAAGGCGTCTAAATGTAAGCGAAAACGAGCTTATCATCGTCGGTACGGCACATGTTTCCGAAAAAAGCAGGGACGAGGTGCGTGAGACGATTACCTCATTTGCTCCGGATATTGTCGGAGTCGAGCTCGACGAGGCACGGTACGAAACGCTCACCAACGAAAAGGCCTGGAAGGAAACGGACATCTACCGAATCATCCGTGACGGCAGGTCCCACCTGTTTCTTGTCAACCTCCTCCTCTCAAACTACCAGAAGCGAATCGGGGAGGAAATGGGCACAAAACCAGGCGCCGAGATGGTGGAAGCGATTGAATCCGCCGGGGACGCACAGATTGCACTCATAGACAGGGACATCAGCACCACGTTCAAAAGGGCATGGAAAAAGATGTCACTGCGCGAAAAGCTCAAAATACTCTACTCGGTACTGTTTTCCTTCCTCGACGAGAACGAGCAGATTACCGCAGAAGACTTGGAAAAGCTCAAGGAGGACGATATGCTCACCTCGATGCTTGAGGAGCTCGCTGCGGAGATCCCCAACGTCAAGGGGGTCTTTATCGATGAACGTGACCAGTACCTCGCGGCACGGATCAAGGAAGAGCTGTCCGGGAAATCAGGCAAGAAGATGGTCGCTGTCGTTGGTGCGGGCCACCTTAACGGCATCGTCACGTCCCTTGGGCAGGATATCGACAAGGATGCGCTTGATGTCATACCTGCGGGAAGAAACTGGATTAAAGCAGTGGGATGGTGCGTTCCCCTCGTTTTTATCGCGCTGGTGTCATGGGGATTTTACACGAGCGGGACCGATGTCACGATACATATGCTCAGAAACTGGTTCCTCATCAACGGGACCCTCTCAACTATTGGGGTGCTGTGCGCGTGGGGCCATCCCCTCTCCGCCGCCGTGGCATTTCTTGCGGCGCCGTTTACCTCACTTAACCCAACTATTGCGGCGGGGTGGTTTGCCGGGATTACCGAGGCCTACGTCCGCAAGCCAAAGGTCAAGGATTTCGAGGCTCTGCATATGATTAGTGGGATGACGGACCTCTGGAAAAACAAGATTACGCGGACGCTCCTCGTCGTGGCCTTTGCCAACATCGGGTCGACCATAGGGACCGTCGTTGCGCTGCCGTACCTTGTATCCATGCTCTAACCGCCGGCGATTGGCGGAAAGAGGGAAACGACATCTTTTGTGCCCAGCGGCGTCATAAGCCCATCGAGAAACTGGATATGCCTGCCGTTTACGAGTACTTTTACCAACGGTCGCACGGCACCGCTGCTGTCACATACCTCACTGTACAAAGGGGGGTAAAGGGAAGAGACGTGCCCTAAAAGCTCGCCAACTGTCCGTACCGCCACATCAAACTCCCGTATGCCTGCCGCATCACGGTATGTCGCAAACAGCTGCACCTTCGCCATGGCACTACCTTTTTTCCAATAGCACCCGTATGGCACGAACTTCGCTCAGGAGCTCTGAGTCCGGAGGCATCCCCTGTTCAGGTACAAGCCCGTGTGATGCGCGTACATACGGCATTATCAGGTCCCGAAGCGATTCTACGCCCTCAATGCCATTGATGCTTATCTCTGCATCCTGCTTCGAGGCAGAATACCCTGCGGTCTGCACCTTGAGGGAACCGATGCCAAGCCGTCTGGAAAGGGGCCCCTGCCCTATGTCGATGTTTGTTATCTTATGGTACGGCACGATGCCGGTGGTCTTGAACCATACGCCCCTGCGCCACGTGATGTCCTCGCCGCCGATGGTGTATGATATTGAGTCATAGTATCTTGGCACCCAGTATATGAGGGGGATCACGATTGCCACGGCTATTGCAAGCACGACTGCCTTTACCAGAATCCGGGGTACAAGTACGGCAAGAGGCACCATCCACCAACTCAGCGCAAGAAGAATAAAAAGGACCACATACTGCCAGAGCAATCGGCGGTACCTCCGAGACGGGCCGAACGGCTCATCAAGGATAATTGCATCCATAACAGTACGCTGTGTGCCATCATATAATATCCTTTTGTCAGTATGTATACCCTGTTCTGCAAAACCCATAAATACGGTGCCTAGCGAATGATACGATATGGAACATGGCCCGCACTCCGACCAACCGTCCCACCATGCCATGATGGCACATGACTTTATGACACGATTCTATGTGTCACTGTGCCTGACACCACCCGTCCTCGCATTGTCTCCCATGGTGCAGTCATGGGTGGGCTATTCGGTGTCCTTTGCAGGGGACTCGTACATCCTGTTCCTGCTTTCCGCCTTTGTCTATGCCTATGGGGGCCTCCCCTTCACCAAGGGGCTCGTCACGGAGCTCAAGAAACGCACTCCGGGGATGATGACCCTTATCGGCCTCGCCATTACGGTGGCGTTTCTCTACAGCAGCGCCGTGGTGTTCGGGCTTGAGGGAAAGCTCTTCTTTTGGGAGATTGTGACGCTTATCGACCTCATGCTCCTAGGCCACTGGATTGAGATGCGTGCTGTGATGGGCGCATCAAACGCCATCGAGGAGCTTGCGGGGCTGCTTCCCGCCACGGCACACCTCGTCGATGTGGATGACGAGATAGTCGATGTTCCGCTCCCGTCGCTGCGCATCGGTTCGCTCGTGCTCGTGCGGCCGGGGGAGTCCGTGCCCGCCGACGGCATCGTGCACCATGGTGCATCGCAGGTCAACGAAGCGATGGTCACAGGCGAGTCCGTGCCGGTGCCGAAAAAGGCTGGCGACAGGGTCATAGGCGGGTCGATAACAACAGATGGCTCGATTTATGTCAAGGTAACGGGACTCGGGGCAGATACCTATCTCTCATCGGTGATGGCCCTCGTTTCCCAAGCCCAGCAGTCCAAGTCCGAGACGCAGACGCTTGCGGACAGGGCCGCGCTCTACCTGACGCTCATCTCCCTGTCGGTAGGTGCGCTGACGTTTGCGGCATGGTCGCTGGCGGGGCATGAGTCAGTGTTTTCCATAGAGCGCATGGTGACGGTCATGGTCATAACATGCCCCCATGCCCTAGGCCTGGCAATCCCCCTGGTAATAGCGGTCTCGGCGTCAATCGGCGTGAAAAAAGGGGTGCTAATCAAGAATAGGGTCGCATTTGAGTCCTTGCGTAAGGTAGATACCGTTGTCTTCGACAAGACCGGCACGCTCACCAAGGGGGACTTTAGCGTGTCTGACATCTTTCCTGCGGCCGCCTATACGACCGACACGCTTCTTACCGCTGCGGCTTCCCTGGAAAAGGAATCCGAACACCCCATTGCCCGCGCCATTGTCGACAGCGCCATGCAGCGCTCGCTCAAGCTGCAAAAGACCGCTACGTTTACCTCGATAGTGGGTGAGGGAATCATGGGGGACGTCGATGGAGCCATGGTACGTATCGTCGGGCACGCATACGTTACTTCACGAGGAACCGTTCCCGATGACACTCGCGCAGCGCATGCCATCGAGGAAGGGAAAACTGTTGTCTACTGCTTTGTCGATGGATCGTACGGGGGGGCCATAGCCCTGGCAGACAGCATACGGGAAGAATCGTACCAGGCGATCGAAATGCTCAAGGCACAAGGCATCAGGACCATGATGATGACCGGCGACAACAGCAGGGTGGCACAGTCTGTGGGGGACGCGCTCGGTCTCGACGATGTCATCGCAGAGGTGGCGCCAGGAGGCAAGTCTGCGCGTATTGATGCGCTGCAGAAGGAAGGGAGATCCGTTTGTATGGTAGGTGACGGCATCAACGACGCCCCCGCGCTTGTACAGGCAGATGTCGGCATTGCCATAGGGACCGGCACAAACGTTGCAATAGAGTCAGCTGATGTCATCCTAGTAAAAGGCGACCCGCGTGCTGTTTCCACGTCAATTGCGCTCTCGGAGCTAACATACCGCAAGATGAAGCAGAACCTGTACTGGGCAACAGGATACAACGCCGTGACGATACCCCTTGCGGCAGGCGTACTCTACCCCGTGGGCTTTGTCGTAAGCCCTGCACTGGGTGCCGTGCTCATGTCGCTAAGCACCGTCATCGTTGCCATAAACGCAAAATTCATGTCGCTTTGACATCAAGTCTTATTATGAAATATGTTGGTATACAGAGATACGACATGCACTGCACCTATACCTAAAAAAAAGGGGGCAAGACCA
>CAYSZY010000097.1:0-5622 GCA_964435645.1 uncultured Thermococci archaeon
CAATAGTACACATTTATGTATCAGTCTACTGAAAAAATGTCGGTGAGCAGCCTCATCAACGATGCATTAAGCATTGTCAGCAAATACCCGATTATTCTACTGTTATTTCTTATTCCAGGAATTATCTCTCTGATCGGAACAGCCGCGATAGGCGGTTCAGGATTATTTGGGGATATAGATACCGCCACCTTGGAGGATGGCTCTTTTGAGGTAGGTAACTTCATTCCCGGAATCGGCGTCGCAGCAGCCGTGAATATCCTTGTAACAATTGTCTCCATACTTGTGGGTGGCATTGCCATTGCCATGACCGCGGATGCGTGGGAAGGCAGGCAAGCTAACCTGAATTCAGCACTCGACAGGATGAGGGACAAATGGGTACTATTGATTATTGTGGCCATAGTATTAGCAATCCTGTCGTTTATAGGGTTCCTTGCATGCTGCATCGGGTATGTGATCGTAGCCATCGCCACAGTATTTGTGAAACAGGGCATTGTCCTCGATGACATGCAATTGACAGAGTCGTTTAGTATGTCGTTTGACCTTGCAAAATCCGCATGGGCAGATATCCTTGTGCTCTTTATCATAAACTTCATAGCGATGGTCGTTCTTGCAATCGTCCCGTTCCTAGGCGGAATTTTGACGGAGCTCGTATCAGGGTTCTTCACCGTGGCCTTCACCATATTCTATATCGGGCTCACGAGGAACGCGCCAACCTACTGATGGTTAGCGGCAAAAAGTAGTACGCAAACACGCACCCAAATAGAAGTCCCGTAGCAAGGCGAAGCCATTCGGAGCTCCCTCTCAACCCCAAAAGCTGGGTCACGCCATCAACGGCGAGTGGGATGAGGGAAAGGCCGACAAGGCGGATGTCGATGATACGGGCATCTTTTCTTATCCATATCATGACCGTTGCGGCAAGCGAGCCGGCAATCGCACCGGCATAAATGCCGAAGCATCGGGCGCATACCGCCATCTGCCCCCCAAAGACGCTCAGCGACCGCTCTGCCTTCTGGTGACAAAAGGGGCGGTATGCAGAATATAATCGCTCAGCAAGAGAATCGTGGCCGTGGGCGACAAGGTAAGGGGTCCCGACAATCCCTGCAATCCACACTGCTTGGGCAAGAATGGCTAAAGCGAGCAGCCTGTTCCGGTCCATGCCTTAGCTGCGGGCAGGGCGCCTAAATACCTATTGGCGCCCAACGCCACGAATCGGGCAAAAATATTCAAAAAAAAGAAAGATTTTTAAATATGCCATTATTACATCAGGTATTCAAGGTGATAATATGATTGAACCCATAGTGACCGTTATGTATCAAAACCTCCTGTTTGAGCGCAAGGGCAGGGGCTTTTCCCTCAGGGAACTCGAGGCCGCAGGGCTTACCTTTGATGATGCCCTCGGGATAGGGATTCCCGTAGACAAGAAAAGGAAGTCTTTGCACGAGGAAAACATTGAGACGCTTGTTGAAATCCTGACCCTGGCTAGGGAAGAGGAAGAGATCATTGGGGAATCGCAGGAATCCGCGCCCGCAAAGGCAGCGCCCAAGAAGGAAGTTGCCCCCGCAGAGGACATCGGCGTGGCACTCGAGGATATCCCCGGCGTCGGCCCCAAGACCGCAGAGCGCCTCCGCGAGGCGGGATATGTCTGTGCAGGGGACATCTGCCAGGCAGACGTCGACGAGCTTTCCTCAGTCAAAGGAATCTCCAAAAAGTCCGCAGGAGAGCTTATTAACAAGGCCAAGGGGCTTTAATCGCCCCCTTAGCACTTTTTTTGAATGTTAGAAGAGCGGGGACGGTTGTGACCCGCCGCACTGGGGCACGTGTGCCCCGTGCAGGATTATCGGTGTTGTTACCGCCTTTGCACGCTCAAGCAGCAGCTCTTTTCCAATCTGGCTCAGGGCAAATATCGGTATGGACTTTCCCGCCTGTGCCAGTACATACCCCTCGAGAACTTCACGAAGGGAGCGTGACGCACATGCCGTCACCAGGTCGAAGTCCTGCAGGCCCTCCGCTGTAAACACGCCGCCGGATGTATGTACCAGAAACGTTATGACCTGTACGCCCTCCCCGGATTGTGCCTTGCAATGCTGCGCATCCTCGGGGGATACCAGCGATACGCCGATGGAGCGATATCCCTCACGCACCGCCCATGCAACGCCGGCAGCCTGGTCTATGCCGGCCGTTTCGGGAAACAGGACCGCCCCCCCGGCAGCGTTGATGCGCGTTATGAGCCCCGGTATGGGCGTCGTGCTCACAATTCCCGATAGTCGAGCGCCGATTCCCTGTACCAGTTCCGGATTGGAAGTCACGACCGTGCCGGCGCCCTCGCAAACGGTCACGACCGCGTCGAGAAGTCCTTTTTTAAGCGCGGTCATAAAGATCTCCGACGTGCCAAATCCTACAAATGAATCCTGCTCGATATCCCTCCGCTCAGTAAACAAGCCAAAATCATCGATGCGCTGCTGGATATTGGCACGTATGATCTCTGTATCGATGCGCTCAATGCCCCTCCTGTGGTGAAAAAGCGGACAATAAGACAAGCGGGGTTCGCTGACCTCCACCACTACCCCGTTTCGGATAACAACCCGTGCTTTTCCAAGCGTTTCCATGACATGCTCATCGTTCATGCAAAACGTCGGCAAGAATCATATAATAATATTAGGGTATAAAAAAATAAGCGGGCCGTGAGGGATTCGAACCCCCGACCGATGGATTAAGAGTCCATTGCTCTACCAGACTAAGCCAACGGCCCATTTTCAGTTTTCATGTTTCCTTTTTAAAGTTTTCTGTGATATAGCTTTGCACATAACGTCCATTTTGAACATAAAGTATCCTTGATTGCACATTACGTATCCCATCACGTTGCTACAGCAAACTCGGACGGACAATATATTACGTGATTCCAAGACGCATCCGATGCTTGTCATGCAAACTTAGCAGGTAGCGCCAGCTAGGCACCATTTCCCCCACTAGTGCCACTAGGCAAAGACGTCTGCAGCAAGGATACCTACATCGTAAGGAAGGAGTTCTTCACTGCAGGGGCGTGCCACACTACGGGCTCGACCGCCCCATAAAGCACGACAAGGAGTACAGGGGGCAGTACAGGGCGGAGCCACTCGATTATGTAACAAAGAATCCCCGCAACAGGCTGGCGTTCGAGGAAGCAGTGGTTAGGAAGGGCAGGGGCGGGCACCACTGCCACCGTACATGATGCGCAATGTGCTGGATTGTGGAATATCACTGGCCTTCTGCTACTGCGGCACGGGATGGATTAGGCAGCAGTGGGAAGGATTGCCCGTAGAACCGGTGAATATAACAGTTGAGAAATGTGTGCTTAACGGCGACGATGCGTGCACCTTTGCTATACATCTCCCTGAATCTGTGCCACAGGAAGGGTATTGAATGGGGCCAGGGCCGAGATTTGAACCCGAGTCAAAGGATCCACAGTCCTTTAGGATAACCATGCTACCCTACCCCGGCCATTAAGCAATTCCTACAACAAGCAACGCGTTTTTAAATGTTTTGGTATTACACGTCGCTTGCCATAATATTCATGTGCATAAATAATATCCAGATGGGGGGAAACGGCACGGTACGACACGCCACACCGGAAGATACGCCACAGGTTGTGGAGATTTAAAATTACTACATAGCAGGAAGCACAGCCCCCCTTGAGAAAGACCCCCTGGCCAGAGAGTGCACGGCGTATCGCCACGGCCCCCACCATGTGTCCGTGGCTTGTTGCAAAGCGGGACGGGACTATTATGGGCTACGCGTACGCCACTGAATTCAAAATCCGCTGTGCATACCGGCATACCGTCGAAACGGGTATCACATGCAGCGAGGTCATACGGAAAAAGGTACGGGATCACGCTGTACGAAAATATTCTGGCACTGCTTGTCCACCTAATCCCCAAAGCGCCGCATTGCACGAAAAGCTTGGATTCCGGAATGCAGGTGTGCTCTTTGAGGTGGGAAACAAGTTCGGGGCGTACATCAGCGTAGCATACCCCCAAATCATGCTCGCAGCCACGTGAAGGTGATTTCATTCCCGTGATGACATATTATATCAGTACTAATGTTTTATAACCATAAAATATTTAAAGCAACCTTTTCGTAACAATAAGAGGTGATATTATGGGCAAAATACGACTTGCTATCGCAGGAATAGGTAACTGCGCATCTTCTCTCATTCAAGGTTTAGAATATTACAAGGATGTAGGGGAAAACGATAAGCTTGTGCCAGGTCTGATGCACAACGTCTTTGGTCCCTACCGAATTTCAGACATTGAGATTGTGGCCGCGTTTGACGTAGACGACCGCAAGGTAGGACTCCCTGTCGAAAAGGCCATTTTTGCAGGGGAGAACTGCACAAAGAAGTTCTCAGAACCCCCTCATATTGATGTAGAGGTCAAACGAGCACCGGTGCACGACGGCATCGGCAGGAAACTTTCGGAGGTCATCCCTGTAAACAGGTCGGCACCAACCGTTGACGTGGCGCAGGAGCTTGAGGACGCACAGGCGGACATGCTGCTCTCGTACATGCCAGTGGGGTCTGCACAGGCTGCGCGTTACTACGCGTCGGAATGCATCACATCGGGTACCGCGTTTATCAACGCCATGCCGGAGTTCATCTGCTCCACAGACGAATGGGCATCCAAATTCAAGGCCGCTGGAATTCCGTGTGCTGGTGACGACATCAAGTCACAGGTTGGCGCGACAATCCTCCACCGAGTGCTTTCACGGCTCTTTGTGGACAGGGGCGCCGAGATTGACGAGTCATACCAGCTCAACATCGGCGGAAACACCGACTTTTACAACATGCTCGAGGAAGAGCGCCTTACCTCAAAGAGGATATCAAAGACTGAAGCCGTCCAGTCGATAGTTCCCTATGATGTGTCGCTGAGAATCGGCCCATCAGACTATGTGCCGTTCCTCAAGGACAACAAGGTCTGCTACATACGCATGAAAGGCCGCAAGTTCGGAGACATCCCGCTTGAGCTTGACCTCAAGCTCTCCGTTGAGGACTCTCCAAACTCAGCAGGCGTCATGATTGACGCAGTGCGTGCGACAAAGATCGGTCTTGATCGTGGAATTGCAGGACAGCTCATCTCAATATCCTCATACTCATTCAAGCACCCGCCGCAGCAATTCCCTGACGACGTGTGCAAGAGGATGGTCGAGGAGTTCATCCGAAACGAGCGAGATTGCTAAGGCCTAACCGCCAAATGCGGGGGGGAGGAAGGTAACTTCGTCCCCTTCATTTAACTTTTCTTTAAGATTATACGTGATGTCGCCATTGCGCATGACAACAAGCATTTCACCTAACTCCCCGTTCTCCAACAGCTCATCAAGAAAGGCGCTGCCATAGCGCCTGCCCACTTCCTCGGCAACATCCATGATAGTAGGGTTTTCAAGCGCTAGCTCTATCTCTCCCGTCCCGGTGAGATCCCGAAGGTGGGCAAGAAACGTTACGATAATTTGCATAATCCTCATTTGACAACGCAACATATAATCTTTTTGAATAGAGGAGCTTTTACATAACGTGCCTGTTCACGTTGCATGCGCCCTTTCGGGCCATGATTATGCCTCGTATCCATGCCACATTTGATGCTTGCCACGCGC
>CAYSZY010000098.1:0-5483 GCA_964435645.1 uncultured Thermococci archaeon
GGCAGAGAGGAGCACGGATACTCCTCAAATGGCAATGGCATAGGAAGCATGCCAAACATAGAACCCCACTACGTACGTCAGTCATAGTGTAAGGCTAAACAGAACAAAAATGTGGGAAAAAGAGGCACTGCAATACATTTATATGCGTACATTTGCAAGATTCGTATATGGAAACAATTTCCAGATTGATTGTTTTATCACCAGATTCACAGTATTCACCATCTTATCTGGCCCGTGTGGCATCGGCACTGGACATGGATATCGGCATAAAACAGACTTGTTATGGAATCCTCATTGAGGGTCCGAAGGATATCGTGGAAAAAGCCGTTTTCAATCTAAGAAAGATAGACCCCAACAGGATTTTTTCCAAGATGCGTGCGTTTCCCCTTGGTGACAAGCGAAGATGTAGGGCACAGCATGGGTCTGCTCGCCCCGGATTCTATTTTCTCGAAAAGGAGATTGAGATTCTTCCTATCATATCAAACGGGATTGAATGTTCACAAAGGGGCGACGCCATTGTTGAATCACCCAAATCAAAAAAACTCGAGCAATCAGTTTTGAGGAAGATTATGGAGGACATCATATGATTTGTATTTCAAAAGACATGAAGTCAACCGATATCTGCAGGTTGGCTTTGGCCATACACGAGCTTTCAGGGGGGCTCCCCATAACAATGCGCTCCAAAAACTTCAACGGGGTGCGTATCGAAAAGGGAAGGGTCGTCGACCTCAACTACACGGGGCCCATCTTGGAAAAGGTCCTTGCGGAAGGGAGGTCACAGCACATCACCCCAGACCGGGGCAAATACAAGGGGATACCCGTGTGTGTCGTACCCATAAAAAACGATGTTGGGGAAACGATAGCTGCCCTGGGTGTAGTGGACATCACAATGGTTATTTTTGAGGACCTTATGCTCATAACGTCACGCCCAGAAATACAAACGCTCAAGGAAAAGAACATGGTATAGGAAAGGGGCACCCATGAAAGTAGCAATATACCCACCAAATTCACTAATCTTGACGGACCTTATCGAACGTGCAGGCCATGAGGCAGTTACCATCATGAAGGAACTCAGCGACAGGGTCAGGGATGCGGAAATAGATTCGCCCCCGCTAAATATTACGCCTGAAGACCCCAGCAAGGGATTAAAGTGGGCTTCAGCGGAGGCACCATCCGGCGTACGTGGGCGTCTGGCGATCTTTGCACCCATCTATGAGCAGGTTGATGCCATCGTCGCCCTCAAAAATGGGCCTATGAACTTCGGCTGCCTCGCATGCGAGCGGACAAACGAATTTTTGCTTTATCTCGTTCATTCTTCCGATAAACCTCATATAATCCTCGAATATCCATCAACACCCGATGAGGCAACTGCAGTAGTAACAAAAATAATCTCATTCCTCAGGGAGGTTGCTGAACATGATTAAGATTGCACAGATTTCTTGTGGAACAGAATACAGCGGCATACAGGAAGAGATCAACAAGGCAGCACAACGCGTGAACGCGCAGATAATCTTTCCCGATGTTACTATAGATTATATAGAAGAGACCACTGAGCTTACAGGATTTGAAGTGAAATCTGCCGGGCTTCAGCTGATGTTCGCACGTGCACGAGCCCTTGTGGAGGGGCTCGTAGAGGCGGATGCGGTTTTTCTTGCCACCTGCTTCAGGTGCGCGGAAGGTTCACTCCTGAAAAACGAGGTACGTCGCTATCTGCAGAAAAACTCATCCATCCCTGTGGTCATGTACTCATTTACCCAAACTACGAAAGCCGACGAGCTGTTGACTAGGATGGAAGCGCTCCAGACCATTGCCAAGCGAAAGCACCTTCTCGCAAGAAAAAAACAGGAAGGGCTCACCATGGGCATCGACTCGGGTTCTGCCACAACAAAATGCACAATCATGCGTGACAATGAAATCATCGGTACCGGCTGGCACCCAACGCAGGCAGTGGCGCTCAGTGCCAACAAGGCTGTTGACGACGCACTCAAAGAGGCTGGCCTAACGATGAGCAAAATAGAGTCCATCGGCACAACAGGTTACGGCCGCCATACCATTGGCAAGCAGTTTAAGGCAAAGCTCATACAGGAAGAGCTCACGGTGAACTCGAAAGGGGCCGTGTGGACTGCAGATAGCCAGGATGGGGAGGCAACGGTCATAGACATAGGTGGCATGGACAATAAGGTAATTACAATCAACAACGGAATACCAGACTCGTTTACCATGGGTGGCGTCTGCGCCGGGGCATCGGGCAGATTCCTCGAGATTACGGCAAACAGGGTTGGTGTCGACATCACCGAGCTTAGCGACCTTTCGATACGGGGTGACCACAACAATGTTAACATGGCATCGTACTGCATTATATTTGGCATCCAAGACCTTGTTACAGAACTCGCGCGGGGCGTTTCAAAA
Source organism: uncultured Thermococci archaeon (assembly GCA_964435645.1). Classification (GTDB taxonomy): domain Archaea; phylum Methanobacteriota_B; class Thermococci; order Methanofastidiosales; family NM3; genus JAHKLV01. The sequence continues at coordinate 2,410 of CAYSZY010000098.1, forward strand.
GAGGATGTTGCCGCTGCCGCATGCTACTCTGTTGCAGAACAAGTATATGAGCAGCAGCTTCAAGAGGTAGACATCAGGGAGCCAATCATACAAGTCGGGGGAACATCGCTTATCAAGGGGCTTAACAGGGCATTTGAGGACATACTAAAAATTAAACCAATTGTACCCCCATACTCCCAGTATATCGGTTCCATCGGAGGGGCGCTGCTTTCATCAGCATATATAGGTGAAGAGTAATGCAGGTCGAAGCGAGGGGTGGGACTGCATCTGAAAACGAGCAGCTCAAAAAACTGACAGAAGATACCTTTAAGGACCTCTCCCTAGGCAAAAAGCTGGAAAAGGTGCTCTTAGTAAGTGACATCGGCATTCCAGTCATCTATGTTGCGTGCAAGTTCAAACGGGACGTCCAACCAATTATACTTGCAGACATTGCACGGATACGGGAACAAGGGGCAGAAACAAAAATCCAAATTACCAATGAGCGTTACTATAACGAGGCCATGGACATCCTTAGCAGACAATTTGGCAGAGAGAATATCGTTCAGGACGAACGGAACATCATGTTTCTTAAGGGTATCAATCACAAGCTGGACGCCATAACGGTCTACGACTTCACAGAGGATATCAGAAGGCATATCATCGATGCGCTCTGGCACATCATCCCGGAGGGATTCAAGGTTCGGTCTTTTACACATTTTGATGACGGATTCATCGTTGCTGCAACGGATGTTCCGACCATCGCGGAGTTCGATCGCCAGATTGCATCCATCGCCAAGGAAGTAGGGGGCACATGGCATGTTTAAAATGTACGTGTTCAAGGGCGGCATATATCGCCACGATGAGATAATAGACCTTATTGAGGACTTCGGTGGCATCGTGATGCAAAAGACGCCCATGCAAACAGAGATAAATATCGTCTTTGCACTGCCAGAATACGACCTTGCATATATCACTGACAAGGCCAAGCGCATCAAGGGGGAAATATTGGACATACCTTTTGGAGACATGGAGATAGCCATCGTTTCACCGTCACTTTCCCGGCACCACCTGCCACACCCCGTGTGCGACATCTCTGAGTTTTTGAGACGATACGGGGCAACGACCAATATTGTTGGGCTTGCAAGAGGGTATGGGAAGACCATCTTTCAGATAGCCGACAAAGAAAAGCGAATGATATCTGAACATGATGCGGCTGTCTTTTCTTTTGGCATTTATGAGGAATGTGTCAAGCTTAAGGCACAGACAGTTTCATCGTACCAGATTCCACATGTCATCTGCGGCGGGCCGCCAGAAATGGAAGGCATAGAAAATTATATTGGGGATATAGGGCGAAAGGCGTCGCGAATGCGCTCTTCCCAGGACATAGCAACGCTGGAAGAGATAAAAAAGGCATTGCAGGACAAGGTAGAGCTGAGGAGAAAGGAGATAGCAAAAGATCCGTTCCCATACCCACCTGCATACATCAAGCGGGCCATTGAGCAGCAGATGAAAATCAAGGGGTCACTCGGGGACAATCCGGTTGTTTTGCACCTTAGTGGCCTTCGCGTAAAGCTCCCCTACACGGAACATGCCCCAAGCGTGAAAAATATCACCCTCGGGGACCACAAGCTAGGCGATATTGCCACCATAGAAAAATCGTTCCTCAGCGACACCATATTAGTGACGCTCACTCCAAAAAGCGAGTTAGAGGGGGTTTTCCAATGAACATAATCGTTGATGGTGTTTCGATTGAAACATCAGCAAAGACCATAGGCGACGTGGTTGAGAATCCACCCACCGACGCAGAGCCTGCGCTTATCATGCGCATGACGACAAAAGAGGTCGAGATCCAAAACATATATGATATTAAGACGTCAAAGGGCACTATAACAATCGAGACCCATGTAGGGGCGTATCATGACTTTTTCAAGGGGCACCTGAAAGATTTTTCCAACAGGGAATTGCAATGGTCCGACAAGTACAGCGTAACGTTCGGAACATTCCCCACCCCGTTCGAACCTACGCGCAAACAGTTTGACTACGATAGATACGATGTCATCATTGGGATTATAGGGCACGACCGCTCACAAGGCATCCTAACATTTCAAAAGCAGGGGCACATTTGGAACAACGGGCTTGAGAAAAGCGCATTTGGAAAAATAATCAAGGGCAGGAGTGTCCTGCAGAAGCTTGGCAGGGGTGACCGCATAGAGTCGGTAGAAATAAAAACGGAGAATGCAAAGCTCTTCGAGCACACCCTCGTGACGTCAGCCTCAGCCGCCCTGCATGATGGGGACATCGTGATAAGCAAGCTTATCATCGAGCTTGACGTATCGTGCCCCCTCGCAGTGGAACATTTTCTGTTCATGACAAAGGAAGGATTCCTTACCATTGATGAGAATCTCAACACGTTTGGGAAAAGCACCGGCATGCAAGGAATCGAACTTCCCAGTGAGCTAGTGTCACAGAGATCGAAGGGAGCGGTAAGCGTCCGCACCAAAGGCAAGAACACTGGATGTGTCTATATCTCATACCATAACATCATCGAAGACGAGTCCCACACCGTGTTCGGGCAAGTTATAAGCGGGTTGGATTTAGCCATTCAGGCCCCAGCTGGCAGAAGAATACGTGTCGAACCATCGTTTAGGAGGCTAAACACGCTTGGGCTCAGCAATGCCGAGGCCCATGCCGTCGCAGCTGAAGCGGGCATAACGGTGGAACTGACAGGGAATGACGCACATGATGCAATCGTCATAGCCCAAGAACCTGAACTTTCCACGGAAGCAAAAAGCAAGGGAAAGATACGTATCACCACCGCAGACCGTAATAAAGTATTTACTATACGACTCTACGAAAAGAATGCCCCACTAACGGTGGCATACTTTAAAATGATATCAGGATTGAAAACTCGGGCATTGGGTAGGCTTTCTGTCTTTTTCGCACATGAAGACCTTGATATGGTACTCTTCACTGGCAATGACAAGCTTGCTGGCACGCTGACGCCCGAAAACAATCCGGAGAAGATTGTATCCGCAGGGGAAGTGGGTATTACGAATATGGCATCACGGCAAAGAGGTATGTTGGGAATAAGATTT
>CAYSZY010000099.1:0-5441 GCA_964435645.1 uncultured Thermococci archaeon
TAGCCAATTGGTCGAGATTAAATCCAAAGCACGCAAACGTGTTCTTGACACGAGTGCGAGCAAGCGTCGCCACGTGCATGTGGCCCGGCCGTAGTGCGTCTTGATGGCGGCGCAGTGTCGCTCGACGGGCGTGCGCTGCATCTTGCCTCATATCTTAAGGCCCGTTCCCGTCCTGGCAAGCCGCTCACGGAACAGCCAGACCGTCGAGTAGTTGGGAACTTCATCTGAAAAATTAAGGAATCGTGTGGAGTCGATGCGATTTGTTGATTGTTACCCTATCTCCTGGTCGGACAGGCCATACCAGGCCTGCAGGAGCAGGAGCTTGATCATGAGAATCGGGTCGGTGTTTGTCTTTCGCCCCTGGGTAACCTGTTGTCGTAGATGCCGAAAACGATCTTTCTAAACGGGTGCCAGTTAAGCTCTTCCGCATCGCCGAGTGCAGCTGCCTTTTGGTATTGCCGCGTAGGGATATATGGCTCGAATGTTACCATGCAACCCTATAAAAACCAAAATATATGAAATTAAACAATAGGAAAAGGAGTTAATCAAAAATCTCTTTAATTTCATTCATACCGATGCAAAGGGTTATGGAATCACAAATCTTTTTATACAGACTACCCACACTCTTCACGTATGGAGCTCAGGGCGTATGCAATTCTGTCACGGCCGATTAACATCGTTGTCGCTTCCGTAGCTGTTGTCCTTGCTGCTGGCATGACACATGAGATGTCTTTTTCCATCGTATACGCCATCGCATCCGTGGCATGCATAACAGCCGCGGGCAATGCAATAAATGATTACTATGACTATGATATTGATATCATAAACAAGCCACTGAGACCACTTCCTGCTGGAAAAATACAAAAGAGGAACGCATATGGGTTTTCACTGGCTATGTTTACGGTAGGGAGCGCCATATCATTTATCATATCCCCCCTGTGCGCGGTTATAGCATGCAGTGCATCCATTGTGCTTTATTATTATGCAAAAATATTGAAAAATGCAGGATTTATAGGCAACCTTACTATTGCAGCGCTTACGGGCATTGCCATCATTTACGGTGGCCTTTCCGTTGCGGGCATAGAACAGATCATGTTTGTCGCCCTGTTTGCCTTTTTGGTCAATCTTAGTAGAGAAATAGTAAAGGACATTGAGGATTACGAAGGGGACAAGGCAGGGGGCGCCAGGACCCTCGCCATACGGTACGGCATCATCACAGCATCGCGTGTGGCCACAATCCCCCTCATTGCACTTATCTCCGTGTCCGCAGTGCCGTATGCGACAGGCCTCTATAATATATACTATTTGGGGATGGTGTCCCTCATCGATGTAATTGCAGCGTATTGCATCGCCAAGCTCATGACATCCCCCACGATATCCACTGCCACATCGGTTAAAAGCATACTTAAGGCAATAATTATTATCGGCATGATAACACTGTATATTGGCATGTTTTAGTGGTGGACTCATGGCGACAGAATACCTGTACATATCATTTGTGGTAACACACATCGTCCTTGGGAGGAAACTTTCACTTCCCTCTGCCATTGCGTTAGGTGGGGATGTGTATACGTTGCTCGTGTTAGGCATCGCCCTGGATATAATACAAATACCTTTTTTCCTGTACGTTTACTCCCATTCCACAAAAATTGGATTTTTCTCATGGATAGCAGGGCGCATAGGAAAGAAGAAAGAGAGCATATCATCGTCAAGGTTGATGCGATGGGCACAAAGGTGGGGCAAGTATGGGACCATCGTGATTGCCGCCATGCCGATACAGGGGGGCGGCATGTGGAGCGGCGTGCTGCTGGCGCACGCACTCAATCTGGAGCGATTGCAGGCATACATCCTCTTGACAATAGGGAGTATTATTGGCTGCACCATCATAGCGTTCGGGATATCGGGTATCATGTCATTATTTTAAGTACAGACGCAAACCGAGCTACATTCCTTTCGCTCACCGATTACGAGTGAGCCATATTCCCCATCGTATCCCGCGGGGTCAAAACAGAATTTTTCATCTTTTACGGCAAGTATCGCAGAGAGGATTGCATCGTCAACTATGCCTGAAAGGTGGCGCTCCACCCACGCGCGCGGCTTGAGCCAGATGTCACATTCATTTGTAACACCGGTGATGGCATCATACACGGAAAGCACCTTCCTTGATGAGAGCGAGGAGACGGACCGTGCACATGCGATGACTTCGACAAGGGGCACCATATGCGTGACGGGATTTTCCGCCCGCATGTCGGCAGTAGTTCGGGGCGCCCCTTGTATCCCTGACAACTGCAGGGCACGCTCGAGCACACCCACAGTAAGCGGCTTGCCGCATATCGGGCAAAGCCCCCCTTCTGGCATGAGCCCGGGCCCGTATACGCAGTAACGGCCGTCGTGCCCCTTGCGTGAGCCCCGGTGGCCCGTGAGGAAGTACCTGCCCTCCATCGGATTGAACTCCGCAGTAGCATCAATCCGATTCTTCCGTAATCGGGAGAGTATGCCTTCATATGACAAGGTAGATGAGACGGACGTAAACTCCCGCCCCATCCTATTAAGTGCGGGAGAATGGGCATCGCTGTTGGAGATGAATGCGAATCTATCGAGCTCGGGGACGAGTGAAAGGATATACGGGTCGGCAGACAGCCCCGTCTCGACTATTGAAAGGCGGTCGCTTGACTCGCCGTAAAAGTCATAAATGGAAGAGATAGGCGCCTTGGACCCGAAAATCCCTTCTGGCGTCATGACGTGTGCCGGTATGACCTCGATGCCTTCGTCCGCATCGAGCAGCGCGCATACCTTGTCCGACACATCAGCGGCATCACGGCATTTGATAAATGGCCTGCCCACCGTGTTTTTCACATCCCATGTGTCGAGGAGCCCCACAACGGCATCAGCTGCCTCAAACGAGGGGAACAGCATGAGTGTATGCACCCCCTTGCGCCGTGTGCCTATGTCAGATGTGAAGATAACCTCTGTCTGCAGCATATAAGAAATCGTGCTGCCTTCTGCATAGGCAAACAGCCCGTTGCCCATATCCTGAAGCGATGACGCAAGCGTGGCCCGCCATAAGGGGTGTAAACAGTCGCCCGTACCGACGACATGTATGCCCTTACGGGGCATATTGCGCTCTATATCATCAAACGACGTTTTTCCCACGCCACCGGCATATCCCGAATGAGAATGGAGATCAAGATTGAGATCCATACGGACAGCTTGCAGCCAAGACTAAAAAAAGTATGCTCAGAGGATGCATAATGATTTTATACTACCACAAAGAGCAATAGTATGGATCCTAAAAACAACATTGAGGATATACTTTACTTTTCTAAACCCGGAATCGGCAACACGGCCGCCTGTGTGGGCAAAGCAGTTGAGAGGGCGCGTAAACGCGGGATAAACACCTTTGTCATCGCAACGACATCGGGCATGAGCGCCCTTAGGCTGTATGAGCACATCAATCCGGCGACAGAGCGTATCGTGGCGGTATCGCACCAAGTGGGCTTCCGCGAAAAAGGTATTGACCCCATGACGCCAGAGCAGCGAAAGGACCTGCAGGCGTCCGGCATTGCCGTTCTTACCACTGGACATGCGCTATCGGGTGTTGGGCGCGGCATAACAAACAAATTCGGATACCTTTCCCCGCAGGAACTGATGGCTGCGACACTCCGGCTTTTCGGCCAGGGCGTGAAGGTAACGATTGAAATAACAGTGATGGCAGCTGATGCTGGGATGATTCCCATGAGCGAGGACATAATGGCCATAGGGGGAACAGGCAAGGGGGCCGATACCGCCTGTATCATCACCCCGGCGCACTCGAACCACGTCTTTGAAACCCATATAAAAGAAATAGTCTGCAAACCGCTGTGATACCATGAAAGACACGACAATTACCTGCCTATGCGACAACAATGTCATGCTCTCCTCAAGATTGCGCGGTGAACACGGCATATCCTTCCTCATTGAGCGCGGCACCGCATCATTGCTCTTTGATACGGGACAATCCTTTGGGGTGCTTTCGCACAATGCGATGGTTATGGAAAAGGACCTTTCGTCGATTACGTCCCTTATGCTTAGCCACGGCCACTATGACCATACGGGGGGCCTCAAAGGCGCCAGCGACCTGTCCCACGCACCAGTGTATGCACATCCTGGTATCTTTGAAGAAAAGTACAAGTCCCCTATGGGGAAGGAGCCTAGCCCCATAGGGATACCGTTCCAGCGGGAAGAGATTGAGGTGTTTTCGAATTTGCTGTTGTCATCGCCACCACAAAAAATTCTTGATGGCGTGACGCTTACGGGTGAAATACCCCGGATAACACCATCGGAAGCGGTTCCGGACGTATTTCAGAAAAAGGTAGGGGGCATAATCACCAAGGATGACATCCTTGATGACCAGTCCCTCGTCATCGATACGGGGGAGGCGGCATACGTTGTGCTAGGATGCAATCACGCTGGACTCATCAACACGATTGAGCACTGCAGGACGATAGCCGTATCTCCAATTGCCATGGTATTTGGTGGAACGCACCTTGTGGCGGCGGACAGTACACGAATGAAAGAGACGATACGATACCTCAAGGAAAACGGCATCACGCTCCATGGATACCACTGTACAGGGGACAGGGCCTCTTTCGAGCTTCGGGCCGCAATGCCCGATACGTACGAAAAAGGGTATGTTGGAATGGAATACGTCATATAGGCACCCATATGGAAGAAGAAATACTCATCTCGATCCTTGTGCCCGTTGCCGGCTCAAAAAAAACTCATGTAAAACAATGGGCTATGAGACAACCCATGCAACAAGTACCAATGCAACGGTATCACTTCTTTTTGTGATTGACTGCCGTGTAGAAAATTATGATCAGATCAGAGTTCTGGAAGGAACGGTACTTAGCGATGCCACGATAAAGTTGCTTCAAGCACATCCCCGCATAAGGAAGCATGTGGCATCCTTGCCAGCTCTTTGGAAATCGCACAGGTTTAACGTTGGACCTACACGCATGATAGCCGCAGGCGACGTACCGATGGCCTTAGTGGACGCCGCCGCCAGATACGCTTTGACCCGATGTTATGGGAACGGGAGACGACAAGGCAGACCGTAACAAGCTGAAGGGGCATGTTATTGGAATAGTATTCGGACATGCACCATGCCCGGTGATTATGGCGCGCTAGGGGCGCTCACCGGCATCGTACCGTTGGGAGAGGCTATCAGGGGGCCGGGTATAATACACCAGTACGTACCCGCCCATCAGGACAATGCCCCACATAAGCAGAATATACCACAACACACCGTGGGCATGGCGGGAAAAAATCCATACAAGCCAGCCGCCAGACAGGGCTAGGATATACGATTAGAGGAAAAAGCGGAATACGGTATCGAGCCGTTCCTCGTAATAGCGTGGCGAACCCTTTTCTGCCATACATAGTTGTTGCACACCATATAT
>CAYSZY010000100.1:0-5409 GCA_964435645.1 uncultured Thermococci archaeon
GGTCCGTGCTTGCAAATATAACGGGGTACATCGGGCTTGAGCAGTCAAGTTCCATAAATTACGGATTCCTCATAAAATCAGCAGTCGTTTTTACCGTCGTACTCGCATATCTGTTCCTCGACGAGCATATTTCCCGCCACAAGCTCGTGCTTCTAACCGGGCTTATTGCCGGCGTTTACCTGGTAACCACACAGGGTAGGGGGATTGTGCCATCCCGTTACGACATCCTGATAATACTAAGCGCCTTTTTCTATGCATTATCCAATACAATAGCCAAGTCGGTGCTCGTTGACATCGATCCGCAAATCGTGGCATTTTTCAGGACATTCGGGGGGGTCGTGCTCCTTGGCGCCGCGCTTGCGCTTGCCGGCGAACCGTTGTTTGATGTGGTGCGCTACGACCATGTTGCCATTACCGGAATCATCTTGGCCTGCATGCAGATGACCATGTACCGGGCACTCAGGATAACAAGCGTCAGCTACCTGAGCATGATGTCCATGATGACGCCTGTCATCGTGGCGGTGCTTGGCATTGTGTTCCTCAGAGAGCCATTTACCGTGGTCCAGGCCGCCGGAGGCGGCCTGATACTTGTCTGCGGTGTCTTTATTTATAAGAAAAAAATATGAACGGGGCATACCCCGTTTTTCTACCATTTTTTGTCCATATATCTTTCAAGGGCTCCGAGCGCTTCTTCAGTCATGTCATTTGGAGGGAGGAAGACCGCCCTAAAGTGCCCACTCCCATGTTCAATGGAAAATCCCGAACCGTGCACAAAGAGTATATGGCACTGGTGTAGGATATCAAGGACAAATTCCTTGTCGCTCTTCCATGCGGGGTGGGTGAGCTTGGGGAACATGTAAAACGCGCCTTGGGGCTTCTGGCATTCTATCCCCTCTATCTCGTTGAATCGCTTGTGCATGTAGTCCCTGCGCCCCCTTAGCTTTGATACCATCTCATCTATGTGCCCCTGCGGGCCGCGCAGAGCCTCTATGCACGCCATCTGGCAGGGCGTATTAGAGCATATCCTTAGCCGCGAGTATTTTTTTACGCCGCCTATGATTTCGCTCATGCGCTGCTCGGGATCCTGAAACGCGAGGTATCCGATACGCCACCCCGGGACGAGGTAGACTTTGGAAAATCCGTTTATGAGCACCACCGGTACATCCTTGCTGTACGTCGTTGGAGAATGGTGCTCGCCGTCATAGATTATTCGGTCGTATATCTCGTCTGATATGACATAGATGTCGTGTTCACCACAGATATCGATAATCTCCTTGATATCACCCTTTTTGAGCATGGCACCTGTGGGATTGTTAGGATTGATAAGCACAAGCGACTTGGTCCTGTCAGTTATCTTTTTGCGGATATCCTCTACATCAAATGCCCAGTTCTCCTCTTCTATGGTGTTGTAGATCACCGGTGTCCCGTCAAAGTACTTTGTCTGGGACGTATACGGGGAGTATGCGGGCCCCGGTATGAGTACCTCGTCGCCCTTGTTTATCGTCGCCCCCATAAGCATCTGGATGCCTTCGGAAACTCCGTCAGACACGATGATGTCGTCTATGGTGGTATCAAGCCCCTTGTGATTGTGCTCATATGCGAGGATTTCTTCACGAAGCTCGGGTATGCCTTCGGATGGCGCGTAGCCCATGTCACCATGCTTTGCCGCGCTACACAACGCGTCAAGCATATGTGCTGGCGTCTTGAAGTCATACTTGTTCGGGTCGCCAATGTTGAAATTGGTAATTGTGGCACCTTTGCGTATAAGTTCCATGGCAGGGACAACTACGTCCCGTATGGCATACTCCACGCCTTCAGAGCGGTACGACGCTTTCATTCAAATCTCCTCACGTTTATATACTCTCTTGACAAGCTCCCGGGCCCACGTTGAGGAATAGTCTATCCTGTTTGGCAGCCGCCGTATTTCTATGTCAAGATTTTCATTTTCGATTTTTTCTCGCAACCAGGAATCCCCTTGGTCGGGGCCTAGCAGTATTATGGCTGGCAGAATTTCCCTGACCCTAGCAAAAAAGTCATGGGGGTCCCCTAGCACAGCCTGTTCAACCATTCTGAGGCTTCCAACAATAAGCTTTCGTTCCTCTTCGTTAAAGACCGTCTGCTTACCCTTGATTCGTTTCACGTTTTCGTCGCGTGCGATGATTGCCGTAACGTCCCCAAGCCTGCTGGCCTCCGTCAGTAGATATATGTGCCCCGGGTGGATGATATCGAACGTTCCAGCAACAAGTATTCTCATTATATCACGACATTTTTAGACAATTGGAAAGGCTTATATAAATTTGTTTGTTATGTATTGTATGAAAATGTCGTCTGCTATACACCCAACGGCCGATGGGCGGGCATACCACATTGGGCTCAAGGAAGGGGATATGCCCCGATTTGTCCTGCTTCCCGGTGACCCCGGGCGGGTTGAGCGCATAGTGTCCCAGCTAAGGTCGCCCGTCATGCTTTCCCGGCACAGGGAATTTGTTTCGGGCAAGGGTTGGTATGGCGGCGTCGAGGTGGGGGTATGCTCCACTGGCATCGGTTCACCCTCTACCGCCATCGCACTAGAGGAGCTTGCATCGATAGGGTGTGATACATATATCCGTGTGGGCAGCACAGGTGCGCTGCAGGGCCACATAGGGCTGGGTGACCTTATCATCAACTCGGCATCGGTGCGGCTCGAGGGGACATCTGCCCATTATGTCATGCCCGGATACCCTGCCCATGCGCACTACGGCGTTGTCATGGCACTTGTAGAGGCGTGTGACTCGCTTTCCTACCGTGCCCATATCGGCGTGGGCGCGTCTACCGACTCATTCTACATCGGGCAGGGCCGGACCGGCCATGGCGGATACCTTCCTTCATTCTCCTCCTACGAGGATCTGGCCGCCATGAATGTTCTCAACTTCGAGATGGAGGCGTCTGCGCTCTTCACGCTTTGTTCCCTCTACGGGCTCAGGGCCGGCAGCGTCTGCGCCACATATGCCAATCGGTCGAATGACACTTTCGCAGAAAAAGGGGAGGATAACGCCATACGCGCCGCACTCTGCGCCTGTTCACTTTTGGGTGCGTGGGACAAGCGAAGAACGGAGTTGGGCCTTGGCCACCTTGTCCCATCGAAGGTATGTGGTGAGCGCTGATGCCCCCCTGTTTGTTTGGCACTTCCGGTATTCGGGGTGACACCGCATCACGGGTCACGCCTTCCCTCATGGATGCCTTGGGGGGCGCCATCGCAGCACAATTCGGCCCTCGGCGCGTAATATGCGGCAGGGACTCCCGCACATCAAGCCCGTACCTCTCCTCCGCGCTGTGCGCATCCCTGATGCGCAACGGCGTTTCCGTCCTTGATGCCGGCATCGTGCCGTCCCCCGTCCTGGCATACGCCACCTGCGCATACCGCATCCCCGGTATTATGGTGACGGCTTCCCACAATCCCCCTGAAGACAACGGCATAAAGGTGTTCGATTCCGGGTACGAGATTGGGCGAGGCGTTGAGATATCGATTGAGGCGCATGTCGCGTCTCCGCCGATACGCCGCGGCCCCCTTATCCCCGGTTCTTGGTCTTCCCTAGACGTGGCCCCATCGTATGTCCGCTATGCCATGGCATATGCACAATCGCTTTTTCCCGATTCTTCCCTTAATGGGCTAACGGTGCTTCTTGACGGGGGAAACGGCGTGGGCACGCCAGTGCTGTCAACACTGTTGGGCCGTTCGGGCGCGACGGTGCATACATGCAACTCTCATGCGAGCGGCAGCTTTCCGGGGCGGCCATCTGAACCCTCTCCCGAAAATCTCGTACAGACTCTTGGCATGGCGCAATCAGTCGGTGCCGATATGGTGTTTGCACAGGACGGTGATGCTGACCGGCTGGTTGTTTTCGGCCGCGATGGGCATGTTGTCCCCGAAGACACGCTGCTTGCGGCGTTTTCCCGATTTTATGCAAGAACCGGTGACTGCGTCGTACTGTCTATAGATACGTCGTTTCGTACCGACCAGGTGCTTGCCTCGGGGCGTATCCCTGTTTACCGTGTGCCTCTCGGTTATCTCCATGATGGCATATGTGCCCATGCACCGGCATTTGCAGGAGAACCATGGAAGCATATCCACATCAAGAACGGGCCCTGGATTGACGGCATCGTGTCCGGCCTAGTCCTTTCACATGCGATAGCGGGGGGCGGATGGGACTCTTTTTTCGGATCCATACCTTCTTATCCCTACCGCAAGCTCGCTGTGCGGCTTCCCAGCCACGAGGATATGTGCGCCATAATGCTGCAGGTGCGTAAAAAGATAGGGGGATTGCCCGGTGTCGGGTCGATTGACGAAACTTCCGGCGTGCGCGTAAACTTTCATGATGGCTCATGGGTGCTTGTCAGGTCGTCCGGCACTGAGCCCAAGCTTAGGATTATCATAGAAGGCACAACCCAAAAGCGATTTAAGGAACTTGAATCTTTAGTTGACAGATTGATAGGTGATGTATGATGTATGGCATAATAGGGGGTTCCGGCGTGTACGACCCCACCATGATGGACTATCCGGAAATGCGTACCGTGCAGACCCCGTATGGGGATGTGCGTGTGACAGTGGGGATGATTGGTGGCCAGCAGGTGGCGTTTCTCCCGCGCCATGGCGCTGGGCATGGGGTACCACCCCATCTTGTCAATTATCGCGCCAACATCTGGGCGCTCAAGGCAGTCGGAGTCACACGGGTTATCTCTACCTCCGCGGTCGGGTCACTTAAGCATTCGATAGCGCCGGGAAGCTTTGTGGTGCTGTCAAACTTTATTGATTTCACCAAAAATCGCCCTTCAACGTTTTATGAGGGCGTCGCATCTGCCATCGAGGACTGTGATGTCGTGCACATAGATGTCACAGAGCCTTATTGCCCCCATTTGCGCGATGTGCTCTATGACGCTGGCCGGTCCCTTGGATTGCCCATGGTGGCGAGGGGGGTCTATGTCTGCACGGAGGGGCCCCGATTTGAAACATCGTCTGAGATTGGCATGTTCTCGATAATCGGGGGCGATGTCGTGGGCATGACCAACGTGCCCGAAGTCGTCTTGGCGCGCGAGCTCGAGATGTGCTACGCCTCCGTGGCCATGGTAACCAACTATGCAGCTGGTATCTCCTCTACAAAGCTTACTCACAGCGAGGTGCTCGGGATTATGGGGCAGCATATCACCTCAATAAAAAAGCTTATACTTGCCGTCATCCCGCTGATTTCAGAAGTGCGCACATGCCCGTGCCCCTCGTTGCTGCAGGGCGCGAAAGGGTAGGTCGGCTCGCCCCCTACTAATTGTAATTATATGCACATATCTGAAAATATTATCTTGTGGGCGTAAAGCCGATGCTAAATAATAATCGGAAAATTGCATGTGATATAAAAGTTAGCATTTTTTAGCCCATGG
>CAYSZY010000101.1:0-5390 GCA_964435645.1 uncultured Thermococci archaeon
CACCGGATAATATATGATAGTTATATTTATATATTTAATCGTTATTAAAATATACAAAGTATAGGATTATACCTCTGGTAATCACTATGAACGGCCCTGATTCCGTAGAAACACAGCTCGCGGAGCTGGCAAAGCGCATCGCACATCTTGAGCAGACGCTCCGCAGGTCCATCGAGGCGACATCATCGCTGTATGTGGGTGCGCTGGTTGAAGGCACCCGCGCATCGATGATCTCGTCGGTAATATCGCACGTGCAGGATGACAACAGCGCGCTCCTGGGGCAGTGCATGCCCCCGTCGTGCGAGCAGTACGGGCGATGCAAGGGCACGTTTGAAAAGATGCTTCGGGAAAGCATGGACGAGCTGGCCAGCAGCAACGCCAGCGAGGAGACCGTCGCCACCCGCAGGTCGAAGTTCAGGGCGCTTTCGGAGTCCGCCCCCTCGGAACAATGCTGTACATGCTTTGTCAAGGCAATCGAGCTGTACGAACGGCAGGTGCGCCTTATGCGCTCCATGCGCCTCTACAAGACCCCTTCGCAGAAAAAACGGGAGATAGATGTCATTCCGGTGGGGGACTTTGTCAAAGGCACCCTCGAACCTGTGGCAAACAAGGCCCGGCTCCAGATGCTCCAGGCAGTATCAGCAGGTACGATGACCTTTAGCGCGCTTTCGGAATTGACCGGGCTTCGCGGCGGAAATCTCCTCTTTCACATCAGCAAACTCATCGACAACGAGATGATCATACAGCGCCACGAACGCGGTGACTATATGATAACGGAGAAGGGGTACAAGACGATTACGGCGCTGTGTGACCTTGCGTCCCCCCTGTAACCCCCTTCTACTTTGCGGCCACGCCGCTGTGCATGATTCCGAAGACGTTGCCTTCCGTGTCCCTGTGGTATGCAAGGTACCCCACGCCGGAAATGGGCATCTTCGGCATGACCGCCGACCCGCTGGGATCAAACGATTTTTTTGGTATACATCTCCACCGACGGCACATCGATGGTGTTCACAATCCGTTGGCACAGGAAGCCAACTGGCTTTAGCCGTTGGTCGTTGACCGGTGGAAACAAGCATAAAGTCTTCCTGCCCCTCCCACCGTTCGGCCTTCCACCCGGACACACCTTCATAAAATCTGGCCGCACAGCCAATATCGCCTGCTGCAAGCTCAAAATGCACTGCTCGTGGCACGTGCCCCCATTGTACCCTTACGATTATTTCATTATACATTTATGCTAATAACCATTATATTGTTCGGTACGATATATGCATCATGCAGACGCTCGGCATGATAGGTGGACTCGGGTGGCAGTCCACCATAGGTTATTATTCGCGTATCAACAGGGCTGTTGAGAAGAAAAGGGGCCAGTTCCACTCTGCGCCGCTCCTGCTCTCGTCGGTGGAGTTTGCGCCCATCCTCCAGATGCAGGGCGCGGGAAAATGGGAAGATGTTGCGACTATAATGGCAGATAACGCCAAGAGACTGGAACAGGCTGGTGCGCAAGGCGTCATGCTCTGTTCAAACACCATGCATACCGTAGCCGGCGAGGTCGATTCGGCACTCACGGTTCCTCTCCTTCACGTGGCTGATGCCGTAGGGGATGCCATTTCCACCACAAAGGCGAAAACGGTGGGACTGCTGGGCACTAAGTTTACCATGGAGGGAACGTTCTACGCATCCCTGCTCGAGAAAGGCTACGGCATAAAGGTCATCACGCCACCAAAAAAAGAGCGGGAACGAATTAGCGGCATCATCTACAATCAGCTTGCAAAGGACATCATCACCGATGCTGCGCGAAATGCTGTCCTCGCATCGGTACGCGGGCTTGTGGAGGGAGGCGCGCAGGGCGTCATCGTCGGATGCACCGAGCTGCCCCTTCTCCTGAAGCAAAAGGATGTGCAGGTGCCACTGTACGACACGCTGACCCTGCACATCGACGCCGCGGTGGCGTTCATACTTGGCTAGCGCTGGCGACGTTACCCGAGTGTGGTGCAGCAGGCGTCGTACCCCTTGTCAAATGCTATCAGGTTTGCCTCGACTGTTGATGGGGGAACGATTGACGCCACAGCCGTTCGCACCAGGTCCGCGGGGATCGGGAATCCGCCAATGCCGCATGCAGCCCCGAGAAGGACCACATTCTCCGCACGCGCATTTCCTGATTGCCTTGCCAGTGCCAGCGCATCGAGTACGACAACGGAAGCTGTCGCCTTCTTGATGCGCACCAGTATCTCCGGCAAGGCGAAGTAATCTTTTCCGGTGCCCTCACCCTTCACCAGGTAAGCCGTCTCCAGCGGCGGGTGGATGACCCTATCGCTCAT
This sequence comes from uncultured Thermococci archaeon, assembly GCA_964435645.1. Taxonomy (GTDB): domain Archaea; phylum Methanobacteriota_B; class Thermococci; order Methanofastidiosales; family NM3; genus JAHKLV01. The sequence continues at coordinate 2,319 of CAYSZY010000101.1, forward strand.
GATGACCGTCCCCCCCTCGCGGAGAAATCCAATATACCGCAGCGCCTCGGTGGCCTCCATCGCGATGATGACGTCCGCACCCCCTGGGGGTATGAGAGGCGAATGGGCCTCTGTGCCCATGCGGACATGCACGGAAATAGAGCCACTCCTCTGGGAAAGGCCGTGCTGCTCCCCTGTAATGATGGACTTGTCAAGGCTCGCGCAGGCCGCACCAAAGACTGATGAGAGGAGCATAAGCCCCTGTCCCCCCACCCCGGTGAGCACGATATTGTACTTGTCGCTCATGTGGATTCCTCCTTTGTAGCACCAATCGCCCCTGTCGGGCACATGGCCTTGCAGACACCGCACCCGTTGCAGAGGTCCTGGGATACCACGCTTTTTTTCGTGACGGTGTCGAGCTGTATCGCCGGGCAGTAGACGTTGCGGATACAGGCGTAGATGGACTGGCACGTTTCCGGCGAGACATCGTTGCGCGGTATCGGCGTTCCCGCCGTACGCTTCTTCCGGTCGCTGTACAGTGCGCAGGGTCCGTTGGATATCACCACACGAACGCCGGACTGCCCGTACGCCTCCTTGATTATGGGCACGTTTCCCTTCGGGTCGAAGGCTTCTATGGGGTAGACGTGCTCGACGCCTAGGCCACGGACGACCTGCTCGATGTCAAGCTTACGAACGGGAAGCGGGCCGAAGTCAGAGCCGGGATTCGGCTGCTGGCCGGTCATTGCCGTGACGCTGTTGTTGAATATTATCAACAGCAGATTGTGCTCGTTGTGCACGGCGTTTACCAGGCCCGGCATCGCCGCATGGAAGAATGTCGAGTCACCGACAAATGCCACCACTGTATCCTTGAGGACATGTTGCATGCCAGATGATACGCCGAGTGATGCCCCCATGCAAAGCAGCGAGTCGGTCACCAGGTACGGTTCCATGAGAAACATTGAGTAGCACCCGATGTCGTTGTTGAGCACGTAGGGCGTTCCCTTGAGCGCCTGCTGTACCGACCAGTAGGTTGCCCGGTGTGGGCAACCGGGGCAGAATATAGGGGACCTGTCAGGCATGCCGCGCGTAAGCTCTTCTGCGCGCTCGGTGTACACCTCGTACGGCGACAGGTAGTCGATGCCGAGTGCAGATGCCAATCCGGCGGCTACAACGGGTATGGAATATTCGCCCACAAACGGAAAGTCGCCGGTGAGCTTGCCGCATATCCGCACGGACGCCGCTGCCTCTTGCGCGATGGATCGGACCTCCTTTTCCAGGTACGGTAACAGCTCCTCGACGATGACAACAGCCTTTTTTCCCGAAAGGAACGAACCTATCTGCTTTCGTGAGAGCGGGTGCGTCATGCCGAGCTTGAGAACACTGGGCGATATTCCAAGCTCCCCCACCGCCTCCATGGTGTGGAGGTAGCAGACGCCCGACGTAATGATGCCGACCTCTGGATCACCATCGAGGACCTTGTTAAGCGGATACGACGCGGCCTCGGACTCGATATCGGCGAGTTTTGTCAGCGCTTCCCCCTTAAGCCTCCGCGCCGTGGCAGCAAGGGTGTAGCGGGGGGTACCGACATCACCCCATGATAGATTCTTAGCGGGTATGCGGTCCACGGCTCCGACAGACACCAATGCGCTCTGGTGATTGACCCGTGTAGTGGTGCGTATCATTACAAGCATGCCGTATTTTTCAGAAAGCTTGTACGCATGCGCCACCATATCGTGTGCCTCCTGAGCCGTTGCCGGCTCAAGCATGGGGACATGAGCGGCAGGCGCATACAACCTGCCGTCCTGCTCGCTCTGGGAGGAGTGGGCATGGGGGTCGTCTGCTATAAGAAGTACCATGCCGCCCTTTACGCCGGTATACCCGACACTGAAAAAGGCATCGCTTGCCACGTTGAGGCCGACACTCTTCATGGACGTGAACGAGCGAACACCGGCAAACGATGCCCCTGCGGCAGTCTCAAATGCGACCTTCTCGTTTGAGGCGATCTCAACGACGAGGCCGTCGTACGATGCAGCCGCCTTGTACATGGTGTCAAGTATCTCACTTGTGGGGGACCCGGGATAAAATGAAGCCACGGCCACCCCTTCCTCAAGAAGCGCCCTTGCCACCGCCTCGTTGGCAAGCATGAACGCTTTCTTGGGTGATTTGTCAACAATATCTGAAAATACCACTATTCCACCTCACTAGTACTACATGTCATGACACATATAATAATTAGTCACCTACACACGGAGGCAAGGATATAAATAGAAAAAAAAGAGAATAACGATAGGTGATTCCATGAAAGAGGAATCAAAAAGCTGCGACCCATCTGAAGAAAATGTAATCTGCCCGCGATGCCAGCACAGCTTTGTGCCTGACACCGACCTCAATGAGTCGAAAGACCCTGTGAACATGGAAAATGGTGAGCTTAACGTGCTCACCTCATGCCCCCTGTGCGGCCATGACTTCAGGCCGAGGGGCTCGTCCCACTAGGTCTACCACGCGTATTTGTCCCTGGCCCAAATGGTTTCAAGGGCATCCTTTTTTTTGTGGGACTCCTCTTCGTCTGGGTACCCTACCGTGAGGATTGCCACAACCTCCTTGCCATCAGGGACACCAAGCAGTGATTTCACTTTTTTTTCGTCGAAAGCTCCTACCCAACAGGTCCCGAGCCCGAGCTCTGTCGCCTGAAGAACCATGTGGTCAAACGCGATTGAGAGGTCGGCCACCGCCCATGCTGTCAGGGACGGGTCGACGATTCCGGCTATGGCCACAGGCGCATTTCCAATCCAAGACTGGCCGTTGCACGCTTGGATGAATGCCTCGTCAGGGGTTACAACAACATACTTGCGGTGCTGCCTATTTCTCGCTGACGGGGATAAGCGCGCCGCCTCAAGGATGCGATACAGATCCTCATCCGATACTAGTTCTGATTTGTAGGAGCGTACGCTCCATCTTTTCTTAATAGCTTCTGCTACGTCCATGTTACCACCACTACTATATTCAACGGGAAAGTATAATATGATTTCGTATTTTCCCCTTTTCACCCACATGAAATATGAATATTATTGCACCAGTTTTTTTTTATTATAT
>CAYSZY010000102.1:0-5385 GCA_964435645.1 uncultured Thermococci archaeon
ATACCCATTAATGACAGTTGTTCATACGCAGTAGACACAATCCTACCAGAGATAATGGGGCCCAGCTATGTGCCCGATATGGCGAGCAATATGTGTCAAATTGGACGTCTGCCCGATACTGGCCGGATACTCGACACAGGCCCAAAAGGCCCCAATAGTCCTTGGGAACAGCTCCCCGCCCTCGCCATCATGCACAGCGCCCCACAGCAAGCGAGGCATCATGCGTACCAAACGCCACTAGGCCCATCTGCACCATTGCCATGCACGGTATTTTGGCATAAACAAAAATAGAATAAATACGTTGCCAATTTATACAATATAATGGTTTAAATATACATAAAATATATATTATATAGATAAATACAATATACTACCATCAGCCGTAGTGAGTAACATGGAACAAAGAAAAGTGCAGATTACAGGTGGAAACTCGTATATCGTCTCCCTTCCGAGAGGATGGATATCCTCATCACATATCAGTAAGGGGGACTATGTGGGAGTGGAAGCCAACGAGGATGGAACGATTACCATCTACCCCAAATCCATCATCCGGAAAAAAAGGATGTTTACCATTGAGCTGACTCAAACGCCCTCGCTTAACAACAGGCTCATCATCTCGAAATACCTAGAAGGGTATGATGTCATAGAGGTCGTTTCAAAGGAGCGTATTCCAAAAATAGCGCGCAAAGAGATAATAAGCACTGTACGCAATCTTATCGGACTAGAGATTTTTGAGGAGACGTCCAACAAGTTTACCATATCATCGCTCATTGACTTTGGTTCCATAAAAATAGAAAAGATTCTCAGAAGGATAATCATTATCACAGATTCCATCTATGACGAATCCATTACGGCACTAAAGGAAAACAACAAGGAATTTGCACAAGAGATTATGCCGAGGGAAGACGAGGTGGACAAGTTCTACTTCCATGCGCTGCGTGAACTGTCAGAGGCGACACGCACACCGCAGCTTCTCAGTGGCATGGGCATCAAGCGGAGCACCGACATCCTGTCGTACCATTCTGTTGTCAAGTCCATCGAGCGAATCGCTGATTACCTCATCGACATTCTCGAGCTCTTCATATCCGACGGAAAAGAGGTGCCGCAAGAGATAATCGCATATGCGGAGCACAGCTTCAGCATATTCAAGGATGTTGCTAGCAACATCTACTCAAAGGATCTTATCAGGGCAAACAGGTCACTTGACGAATTGAAGGTGGAGGAAAAGAATCTTCCCGATGTAGCTGACTTCGACAGCTCATCAATCCAGCGGGTATCGGCACATGCAAAAATGCTTGACTATTACCTTCGCATACTTCGGCACTGCTCCAACATAGCTGAGATTACAATCAATCTTGCCGTGTAGCGGTGCCAATCCACAGGATGTCTGCCCCACATGATGGGCACGTGCCATCAGGCCCTATGCGGCATTCAGTAACGGCGTCCAGCGCACAGTGGCATGAGCCAAAATGCCCTATCAGCGATATCCCTTGCGATTACCGGTTCCCCGCAGGCAGGGCGGCAGGTTCGCCCGTACGCCATATCGTAAATATCAGAAATATACGCGTATGGAAAGCCGCGCCTGTGTGCTTCCCCATAATACGACGCAAGCTTCTCTTTTGACGTTTCAGGGTCGCACGCCCTAGTATGGGGGAAAGGATGGATCAAGCTGCAGGGATATTGTGCGCCAGAGTGACGCCAAGAAGCTTATGAATGCGCCAAATGTGGCATCGTTTTCCCTAATCAGGTACGAATCCATACGTGGGGAATCACCTCAGAGTGGGCACACGCGCCCTACGGAAAAGCACGCCATGTGGTACCGCACATCGGACAAGGAGGTGCAACCAAGGTCGGCCATGGTAGCCCGGGTCATCACAGGACCATGAGAATGCCTTGAAATCCCTCAAACTCGGCGAGGTCGTGCAAAGCTGCATTTTCAAGGCGCCCGACATACCTGTTAAGGAGTTGCATCCTATTTGTCTTCGCAAGCAGGGTAAACTTGCCGTTTGCTGCCAGGACCCTTCCGTCATAGGTGGTTACAGCCATGGGCTTCTCGTGCTCCCTGTCTACCAGCTTGTTGTATGCCTTAATCACTGGCGTGTCCTCGTTTTTCGTGATAACACCCTGCGTCCCGCCGCCCTCCTTCCTGGTAATGACGACAGTATTGGAAAACGCCTTGAGGTCGGCACGGAGATTGACTGTTGAAAACGTGACGGTCTCACCGCTCTCCACGGCTTCGAGGATATTGTCGAGAATCATAATGCGCTTCTTTTCCGGATCCAGCTTCTCAAGCGAATGAACAAAGGCGCCAAGCGACCACCCGGTGACTTCCTGTTCACTGTACCCAAAGATTTCCTGTGCTTCAGGGGACCATTCGGTAACAAATCCGTTCTCATCAGATGCTATTACTGCCTGCATGGTACTACCAGGCATGGCTGCAATAAAAATGTTGATGTAAAAAATGCAGACTCCGTTGCGTGGGAGGTGGAATTACGACAATGGATGCCTGCATAAGAGCTGATATGGGCATCGTTTTTAAGAGTTTTGGTATCGAAACGCACAATATGCTATCCACATATAAAAACAATATATTTTTATTGTTTACTTTCCATCCTCGTTCCAATGAAAATAAATTCCAAATTCAAGGGACTTGAGCGGCAACGTGAAAAGCGCGAGCATTACAAGGCAAAGCTGGAGGGCAGGGAAGTGCGCCCTGACTTCCCGCCGCTGGCGCTCATAGCGCTGGTTGCGGCAGGCGGGCTGCTTTCGCTGCTTGGCCCCTTGGTGATACTTGTTGTGATATTCCCCCTCATTACACGAAGCATTGTACGCTGGGACTTCAGATTATGTATCAAGCTGGCTGCACTCATAGCGATTGTCTTTGCAATGACGATATCCCTCTTTCCAGCCGAAGGCGTGACGCTTGTAGACATCCTGTTCGGGTTCGTATACCAGCTGGCACTGGTTTCGCTTATCATGTATGTCGGCGTGTATATCGTCAATATGATGCAAGGAAAAAAGAGGTAATCAGACGAGCTCGAGAACGAGCTCTATGTCTTTTTCCAGTCCCTCGACATATGCGCTGTCTGCATGGGTCTGGGGATATTTCGGCACCGCCCCGCAGCCGTCCTTGGGTTGGACGGAAAACTCGTAGGTACCAATGTCCTTTGCAATCTTCTCTATCTCAAGCTTGTCCATGCAGAGCAGGGGACGGATGATATGGCGCTTGCTGGCCTTTGATATGACTATCATGTTATCGAGGGTCTGAGACGCCACCTGGCCGAGATTCTCACCTGTTACGAGGTAGTCCGCATGCTCACGGGTAGCAAGGTCGTTTGCAAGCTTGATCATAGCCCGCTTGCATAGGACACAGACGTATGAGCGGGACGAAGGTGAGAGCGTTTCGATAATAGATTCAAGATTTTTCCCGTTTTTTGCGACATACAGCTTGATGGGCACGTTGTGCAGCTCGGAGATTCGCATGAGAATTGATTTTGTTATCTCCAGATTCTCAGGGGCTGAAAAAGATTCATTGTCATAGGTCAGGGCTACGACATCATATCCCTGCTTGATGGCAAGGTGGCACGCGACAGGGCTGTCGATACCGTCTGAGAGAAGCACGATTGCCTTATTAGCCAAACATTCACCTATTACTCATATTGTTCTTTTATCCCTATAAAGGTTTCTGCAAGGTAGCGTACCTGCTCGTCGGTGAGCCCAAATGTTGATAGCTTGAATCGCTTCGTCCGCCCCGGTTTGATGCCAACAATGCCTTTTTTCTTGAGGCCTTTAGCAAGGAAGTACCCTCTCTTCTTATGCGTCTTTGCAATCGCATCAAAGCAGGGCGTCTCAAGCGCGATGAGGTCGTGCAGCTTTGGGGCGGTTCCCATAAGGGAAAATCCCCCCGACGAGAGGAGGGTGTCAACAAACATTTGCGCATGGCGTACCTCATCGTCCCATCGTGCAACACGCTCGCGAATGTACGGAAACGCTGAGATAAGGGCGACGATTGCAGACCCACGTGTAGAGCATCCCAGATTCTCAAGCGGTTTTATGGGATTTTCCACGGAAAATCGGAGCACTTTGTCACGGTATTCGCCGCCGAGTGCAAGAATGCCGGCGTTGCCGCCCCCCGTAGCCCACGACTTGTGTGCCGAGCACGCCATGAAGTCGACGCCGAGGTCAGACCCGTTCACCGGCATCCTGCCCGTCGAGTAGGCGGTGTTGAGAAGGACGGGCACACCGCGGTCATGGCAAATGCGCGCTATCGCCTTTGCATCGACTACATTGCCGTAATTTCCATCCACATGGGTGACCACGGCAAGTGTAGGGGGCATGCCCCTGCGATCGGCCTCCTCATCTATCGCTGCCGCAAAATGCTCAGGCAAGACCTCATAGGTGGGCGGCCCGCACGTTTCGGTCTTAAAGATATCAACGCGATTGCGCTCCGCTGCCACGAGAGTGGAATAATGCGCATTCCCGTCAACAACAATCCAGTCCCCGGGTGACGCGATTGAATGGATGACCGCATACTTTGCTTCTCGCGCCCCGTTGGTAAGCATGGCATCTTCCATGCCGAGGAAGGATGAGACATCGGAGAGGAACTGGCGTATCGGGGGCTTGTCCGTTGTCCGAAGCGACCCCTTGCACGCATCGCAGACAGCATACCCGTCTATCCATGAAAAGATGGCCTTCCTAGTTTCCGCATGGGTCTTTCCCGCAGTCTGGAGCGGATTGATGTTAATGTAGAGCTCTTCCACCATACGCTCGGGAACGCCGCACGAAAAGGTCACAAGACCTCCTCCTCTATGGCGTCAAGTGATTTCCTGACAGACTGCAGAAGTGCTACAAGCTCCCCCTTCTCAGTGTCGGACAAGGCATGCGCCGGCCGAGTCTTCCGCCAGAGTTCCTGGATGTCGATAAGGCCAAACATGGCATTATAGGTATTGGTCACAGAACGCTCACTCATAACATCACCGATATCAATAGTCTGGAAGGCATATAAAAAAGCATTGGAGCCGGGGGAGAGATTCGAACTCCCGTGCGAGGATCTGCAGTCCACTGCCAAACCGCTAGGCGACCCCGGCATACAAAAATCAATCTATGATTTTAATGGTCGCTTAAAAGGTTTTCGCTATGGCTCGAGAGGCAGATTCGTGTCGCACAGACGCCCAGGACGGCACAATCGACATTATGATATAGTACATTATGATATAGTATTATTACCCAATAAGGGGCATGCGTGCAAAGGAGATGCTCAGCAAGCTGCGGTAGGACCCATCATATGCGGGTATGGACTTTACGCCTCGTTTACCAGAAAGCCCATTGCATTCAGCCGCGGGATGAATTTATTTTATTACAGATACCCACTCTCGCATTAATTAT
>CAYSZY010000103.1:0-5381 GCA_964435645.1 uncultured Thermococci archaeon
TAATAACGTAAGCAGAATCAATTCATTCCGCGGCTGAAGACTGTGGGCTTTCTGGTAAACGAAGCGTAAAAAAGATTATGGCATTGAAGCCAACAAATTATAAAAATGTAGGAATACCTACATTATTGCTGCTTGAAATCGTCAAGCTGAAAGTCAATGTCACCATCTTCAGGGAGTGAGCCATTCGCACGAAGCATTTCACGGGCCAAGAGATAGTAAATAAGTGAAAGTGCCTTGCGACCTTTGTTATTTGTAGGTATGGTCAAATCAACGTTTGAAAGCATATTCTCAGAGTCGCACAATGCCACAATGGGTATGCCAATAGCCGCCCCCTCCCTAAGTGCCTGATAATCAGCACGCGGGTCGGTAATGATAAGCAAGTCTGGTTCTAGGAAGGTTCTGCTTTTTGGATTTGTCAGCATACCTGGTACGAACCTACCTGCTACGGCACTGCATCCGGAAAAGTGAGAAAACATCCGGACCGGTTTGTGCCCGTACACCCTTGTCGAAACAACAAGGATATTTTTCGCATCATATTTTGCCAAAAACTTGGCTATAGAGCGGATTCTAAGGTCTGTCGTCTTGATATCCAACACATACAGCCCATCCTGCCTCACACGGTATATGTATCGCTCCATATCTTTGGTCTTTTGCTGGGTTCCGATGTGAATACCGGAAGCTAAGTACTGGTCAAGGGGAATTAACATATCGTCTGTCATCTTTACATCTCCAACATATGTTCTTTTATACGTAATAATTCGTTAATATCTTCTTTTTTATAAATTTCAATAAAATCATAAGATAGTCCACACGCAATATGCCATGAGCCTTCGTCGCTAAACGGCAGGCATGCGGGTGATGTCCTAGCTGCAATCATGGAGGAAAGCGTATCAAGTGATTGGTACTCGAATGAAGGGGGCTTACCCAATGGGGCAAATGACTCGTCGACAACGGCATCACCGAAAATAATTCTGGGTATGCTTGTTGAGAAAATACCTCCTATATACTGGTAGAGCGGAAGGCCCACAAAAGTCGACGCAGCTTTTGCGCAAGCAAGGGAAAATCCAAACTTAACCCTGCCCTCATCGACAACATCGGAAAGGATATCGTCAAACAGCGACTGCTCGAGTACATTAAGACCTATGAGCTCAGGGGCAACAACGGCATTGAGATCCTCAATATCACCATTGCTTTTTATCTGGACACGGCCAAAGGAATTAACAGTAATCAAATCGATTTCCAATACATTCCTGGATTCGAAATATAGATTCCGTACGGCGATATCCTCCACAACGCTCATAAAACTCAGCTCCAAAGCCAGATGTTCGTGTACCACATACACAACTGCCCAACCACGTAATGGTGGGGCCGCCGAGATTTGAACTCGGGTGTCCACCACCCCAAGGTGAGAGGATGGTCCAAGCTACCCTACGGCCCCACGTAACGGTTACACGCTAAACTCAAGGACTTCATCAATCAGATTCACATGTGTCAGGAACATGCGCCGGCAGCAGTAGCGATCAAGGCCGAGGTCGTCAAGGACAACCTTGGAATCTCCATCGTTGGCTACGCGTTCGGCATACTCCTTATACAGATGCCCAATTGGTTTTCCGCAAGTAAAGCAGCGTATGGGTATTATCATAGTATCTACCTGTATGATTTCTGCCTCTTTGTTCGAGGTCCGTTTGAAGACTTGTTCGGCTTATGGGGTTCGGTCCTCCGAGTATCTCCCTTAAGCATGGAACGGTCTGTTGCCAAGAACTTATCCCTAATGTTCAGGTCTCCCGTGAATTCCACGATTCCCTTAGCTATGGCCATGCGACATGCATCTGCCTGGCCCATGACACCGCCACCACTGACAGTTATATCGATGTCAACGGTAGAGGAAACATCCGCACCGGAAATCCAAAGCGGCTCCATCATCTTAAATCGTGCCATTTCTGGTTCCATAAGAATCACAGGCTTTTTATTGATGCGGACACGACCCTGGCCTTCAGTTACAACTGCCCTGGCAATAGCCATCTTACGTTTACCTGATGACTGCACTATCTTCATTTATTCACCCCTGAGGTATTGCGATAGCTCGCTGACGGTCACAATCTTGTGAGTGCCAAGGCGGGCACCATCTGCATTTTCGATCTTAACGAATTCCTTATCTTTTAAATCTGCAGGAACACGGTCATATACAGTCAATAGACGGTACGCCTCTCGCCCTGAAGCCTTTTTCCATGGAAGCATTCCCCGGATTGTCCGTCTGACAATCCTTGCAGACGTCTTTGGGAAAAAGGGCCCCCTGCGAGGGTTAGCACGATCAGCAAGATCAGTGCGGTGCTTAAATCGCTTGTAGATATCTTCCCTGCTGCCAGTGATAATAACATTCTCGGCATTTATGATAACAACATGCTCACCAGCAAGCAAATGCTGTGCAACTTCGTTTGCCATCCTGCCGAGAATCTGATAATCTCCATCAATGAACATACGACTTAACCCCCAAAAATCCTAATATTGGAACCAGAAGGATACTTCTCCATAAGTTCCTCAAGCGACATGGTAGAGCCACTGGCATTAATCTTATCGCGGGCAGACATTGAAAACTTGTACGCTGCCACGGTAACGGCATGGTCAAGGGCACCTGAACCGAGTACCTTTCCAGGGACAACTACTACATCCCCTTCTGATGTACAGCGATTTAGCTTAGCCACATTGACTTCACATTGTCGTCGGGTAGGCTTGGAAAGCTTCTTAGCAAGTGCAATCCACAAGCCAACTTTTTGTTCATACCCTTTTAAGCGCAAAAGCCCAATAAGGGTGACAAGTGACGGATTTGTCTTTCTCATTTTTTTCATACGATCACTTCCGAACTACGATAGCGGCTGAAAGCCGCTCGCCCAGTGTGAACACACTAGTGCGGGGGATGGGATTTGAACCCACGGACTTCTACAAGACAGGGTCCTAAGCCCTGCGCCTTTGACCAAACTCGGCAACCCCCGCTCATGAGCCGGACAAAGCTTGGTCTAAGCTTTTTACCTTGCTGTCAATGACCATAAAGGCAGCGCTTAATAAATCTTTTGCAGGCATGTTACCATAGGACTCCAACACAAAAATGAATTTATCCTCACACGGAGTGACCGTGATAAGCGATGATTCATTTGAGTTGGCGCATGCCTCCTCACAGGAACGGCAGAATGTGCACAGCGTGGGGTCAGTCACCACAACAGCGTCTTGCTCAAGATTCAAAATGGATTGTGGGCATGCCTTAATGCACGATTTACAGCGATTACACTTTTCATGGTCTATGGTAATTACAGGGTAATTTTTATACGAGGCAAGACCCGGTTGCCAACGAATATGATCCTTTCCATATCCAACAACGCATTCAGCATTGCACATCAGGCGCTGGCCATTGCCAAGCTTGACGATTGGGAAGTCCTCTGATGTCGGAACTACATCTGGATAATCAGAGACGAAACTTGCTGATGTCACCACTGTCGGACCGGTGGATTCGATGCTGATTGTAACCATACGGCTGGTCTCATCCACATCACGAGGTGTCGTGAGCGGCACAAGACCCACCCTGTGCCCTATAACTTCGTCGAAAAGGGGTCCGGAATTATCGTAGACGATAAGCTCCTTGCAGGCATATACCGGAATTTCAGACATCAGCACCCGTCGCAAGGCGTTGGCAAAGGGGGCGTTAACGCCCTCAATGACAATCCTAACAGATGTATCGCTATCGGATATGTATTGGATATTCATAATTATACCCTTCTTCCTCTCCTTCCACCCTTTGGACGGGTACCGTCGTGGGGGATAGGAGTCACATCTTCAATCCTTCCAATTCTCAGCCTGGCCCTGGAAAGCGCACGGATAGCTGCCTGCGCACCGGGACCGGGGTTTTTGGAACGATTTCCACCTGGGGCACGAACAAGGATGTGGACGCCGACGATACCACGGTCAAGAGCTTCTTCAGCAGCCTTGGCAGCAGCCTTCATGGCTGCATAGGGGGATGATTCCTCCCTATCCGCCTTGACGATCATCCCGCCGGACCATCGAGTAATTGTTTCGGCACCGGAAAGATCTGTAATGTGTATGATAGTATCGTTGAACGATGCGAATATATGGGCAACGCCCCATTTAGGTTCCTTACTCGCCATTCTTAACTACCTCCTTAGGTTCTGCGGAAGGTTCGGCAGGCGCCGGTTCTTCTACTGGCGCCGCGGGTTCTGCCTCGGCATTGGCAAATCGCGCCTTGGAATCTACAACCGGAGAACCGGCCTTAAGCATACGCCCTACGAAGGGGGATTTTGCATCATAGGCAATAAGTCCCTCCTCATCAGCAGTGACGAGGTAGCTTGGAGCAGAGACTCGTCGCCCATCTATCGTGATATGCCCATGAACAATCATCTGGCGCGCCTGATTTGCATTTACTGCAAGCCCTTTTCGAACAACAAGGGATTGGAATCGCCTGTCAAGCACATCCTGGATTGAAAGACCCAAAACGTGGTCGATATCCGCATCCTCCCGGAGGATGGATAGCTTCCTGAGGCGGAGCATAAGGTCACTGGTTTCCTTCTTCGACTGTTCGGTAGAAACACTGAGAAGTGCCCTGGCCTGACCGCGGATATTACGAAGCATAGACTGAGCCTTCCATATTTCCTTCTTGTTCTTAAGGCCATACTTGCGCTTCAATTCCCGCTCATCATCAATACGGTCCTTCTGCCATGGATGAGTAGGGGTCTCATACTTTTTCTTTCTCTTTCTTGGATCGCCCATTCAAATCACCTTACTTCTCAATTTTCATTTTTCTTCTCACACCGAGAGAGGTTCCGGACCTGAAAGAGGATTTGGTCCTCTGACCGCGTACAGGTAATCCAGACTCATGCCTGATGCCCCTGTATGCACGAATCTTACGCAATGCGTTAACATCTTCCCTCAATGCGATGGCAAGCTTGGAACCCACGACATGGATATCAGAGCCTGTGTCTACATCTTTTCGCCTGTTAAGCATCCATTCTGGGATACCGTATTCCAACGGGTTCTCCAAGATTTTTTCAATCTTTGCAACATCCTCGTCCTCGATTTCACCCATTTTTGCATTTGGATTCCCATCGATTGAGAGAATGATGGAACGTGCAAGCATCTGTCCGACGCCCTTCATTCCAGTAAGTGCCAATGCTATCGTCTCGTTGCCTTTCAAGTCGGTTCCAGCGACGCGGACGATATGTCTAAATTCAGCCATTAACTTTCACCCCATAATCATTGAATGATCAAGATATAATACGTTTAAGCGCCGGGGCAGGGATTTGAACCCTGGTTCTGTCAAGCAGAACAAGCTTTCCAGGCTTGCGCCGTTCCAGGCTCGGCAACCCCGGCAAAAACTT
>CAYSZY010000104.1:0-5373 GCA_964435645.1 uncultured Thermococci archaeon
CTCCTCTTCTAGATATAGCGAGGTTACTTGGGGGCGATATCCCTTCCCAATAAGGTATATTTCCATACTTCTTTTTCGTGTAGACGGGGGTCTGTATCGTTTCACATATGAGAACTGTTTTTTCATTTCCAAAAAAAGCTCTTCACTTTCGGGGCTCTGGAATATTTTGGTCAGGAATATGCCGCCCGGCGCAAGCGTTTTTTTTGCGACGTCAAAGGCCATAGACGAAAGAATTGCGGATCTGGACCTGTCGAGGTCAGTTATGCCAGTTGTCTTTGGGGCAATGTCCGATATCACGCTTCCTGTCCGTCCTGCTTTTTGTATCACTTCTTCAATCGTCTTTTCTTCCGTGATGTCACCTTGGATAAAAATTACATTTGGTATGTCCAGCGGTTCCATCTCTACAATGTCTACGGCTATGACCCTCCCCTCTGGGCCAACTTTTTCTGCTGCTACCTGTGTCCATCCCCCGGGTGATGCACCGATGTCGATAACTGTTGTCCCCTTTTTAATAATCGTGAACTTGTTATGTATCTGTTTAAGTTTTAATGCTGAGCGAGCCCTATATCCCAGGGATTTGGCCTCTCGATATGATGCATCCTTTTTGTTGTACACGGTGCCAGTATATTTCTGTACCCATATAAACACTTTCATTACATATTTATTGCCCGGCACCTATGGTCTTCTATGCGTATCAAGCCGGAAATACGGATTTTGGGCATAGATGATGGATTTTTCCTAAAAGGCGACAAGGACACGCTTCTCGTTGGGGTAGTGTTTAGGGGGGGATTTTGGCTTGACGGTGTCTTGTCTACCTACGTCTCAGTTGACGGGATGGATGCAACAGAAAAAATCATTGGAATGGTATCGTCATCCCGTTATGATGATTTGAGGGTGATACTGCTATCAGGAATAACAGTGGCCGGTTTCAACACGATAGACATCACAGCACTTAATAATCAAACAGGCCTTCCCGTCATTGCTATCATGACCCGTATGCCCGATTATGGTGCCATAACGAATGCGTTGAAAAATGTTTCATATCCCGAGGAACGGAGAAGGGTCATGTCTCTTGCAGGTAAGATACACGAGGCTGTAAACGGTATTTTCTTCCAGGTTTGCGGGATGGAGCCTGAAGTGGCGCAGATACTTATCCGCAAGACATGCACGCATTCCCGTATACCCGAACCGCTGCGTGTAAGCCACATGATCGCATCGGGTGTTACCCGTGGCGAGTCTACCCACAGATAAGTGCGCATACGCGCTTATTGGGTCTGCATGGGAGCATAAAGAACATGGCGGGTGGCGGCACTGGCTAATCGCCCTATGTAAATCATCACTATGCCTCGAATCCGAAAAAGCGAAACAGGGCGAATAGGTACCCCTCTCGTGCATTTGGCTTAAAATATGGACTTAATGTTGCCCATTGTTGTTCCACTCGCTTTTGGCCCATCACCACACAAACCGAAACATTTTAATGGGTCCGAATGATTCCCTATAGTGCATGTCTGATACAAAAAAGGAAGTAAAGGAAGTTCTAAGGGGTGTCCTTATGGCCATACTCCTTTACTTTGTCATACAAATCTCTCTCACCGTTGCAACGGGTGTTGACAGCCCAATATCTGTTGTAATTTCGGGGAGCATGGACCACCATGGAATGATGTTTGATGACTGGTGGGCAGAGAAGTCTGACGAATACCTTCCTTTCGGCATCAGCAAGGTTGAATTTTCTACGTATCCTCATGTTGACGGGTTTGAGCGCGGTGATATACTCTTAGTAACGGGTGTAACCACGGATGACATAATCATCGGTGACGTTATCGTATTTTCTAGGGATTTTGACCAAATACCTGTGGTTCATCGCGTTGTCGAGATATTCGAGCACGACGGCACACGATACTTCCTCACGAAGGGGGATTTTAACATCGTGGCTGACAATTATCATTCTGATTCGTACCTTGGCATAGGCGAATCACGTGTCATAGGTAAAGTGCGCAGCGTCATTCCGAATGTCGGTAACATCACGCTGTGGGTTAGGGGGCTTTTTGGCAACGATGCGTAAGCACGGACATCCCATGCTTGCGGTGGATGGGATGCTGAGCGATGGACAGAGCGTTCTTCTTATCTTCCGAAAAAATCCTCCTTATAAATCCTATTGGGCCCTTCCCGGTGGATTTGTTGAATTGGGCGAGACCGTTGAGGCGGCTGTCAAGCGCGAGCTTCGTGAAGAAACGGGCGCACTGGTGCATGCACCTATCCTCATCGGCGTATTTTCATCCCCCGATCGCGATCCTCGTGGTCATGTGGTGTCATGCGCTTTTCTGTGCAATCACACGTTTGAGCATTACAAAGCGGGAAGTGACGCAATGGAGGTAAAAGTGTTTGATTTGGACAATCTGCCAGATGCAATTGCCTTTGACCACAGTGAGATTATTGCGCAGGGCAAAAGGCTTATAAAAGGTTCTGGGTATTTTATGAATATAAAATACTAGGATTGTTTCATCATGCTTGCACGGTACCGGGGCACATACCAGTCCCTGTTTTCAGGGGTTGGGCGGGTCATGGCCAAAACAGGCCTGTCTCCTAATGCATTTACCATGCTTTCATTAGTTCCAGCGTTTGCTTCAGGATACTTTCTCTACCGAGGGGATGTGTGGTATGGCCTGCTTTTCATCGTCATTACCTCCTTCGTTGATGTGATTGATGGCAATGTTGCGCGTGCCACGGGGCGCGCCAGCGTTTACGGAAAAGTATTGGACCATACCGTTGACCGGTATGTTGAGTTTATTTTCATCGGCGGTATCGTTATGGGTGGCCTTGCGTCCCCCTTTGCCGGATTTATTGCCATATCCGGGATGATCATGGCGTCCTTCATCCGTGCCAAAGCGGAATCAGAGGGTGCGAGGGGATGTGATGTTGGGCTTATGGACCGGGCCGAAAAGCTTCTGCTCATCATGGTTGGGTGCATCGCATTTGCCTGGTATGACCAATCCTTGGAATTTATTCTTATTATCATCGGCGCACTTTCACATATCACTGTGGTGCAGCGTGCGCTTTATGCCAAACCCCAATTGGAGGATTTGCCATGATTGCAGCAATAGGTAATCCAGTATATGACACGATAATTACACCCTACCTCACAACAGGCGGCCGCGTGTTGTCGGGATGTTCTACTAACGCTTGTATCATCGATTCGTTTCTTGGATTGGAATGCGCTCTGACAGGGAGCGTGGGCAATGACTTCCGTGCCCAGTTTGAGCACGACCTTAAGGAGTTCAATATCGATTACATAATCCAGCCGTCTGCTGAGACGGGCGGATTCCATCTAGAGTACGATGCACGGGGGGACCGTATCCTCAATCTTCTCGGCGTGGCGGATCCAATACGCTCCTTCCCCGCGCAGTTCATAGATGCAGAAGTGATAATTATAGGCCCCATCCTGGGCGAGGTTTCACTCGATCTCCTTAAGGACATACGTGAACGTTCCAAAGGCCTGTTATTTTTGGATCCGCAGGGATTTGTAAGGCAAATCCAGGATCGCAAGGCAGTACACGTTCGTGGCAGCGACATCGAAGAGGTAATCTCAACAGTAGACATCGTGAAACCCAATGAGGTTGAGGCCAAAATCATTACCGGCTATGACGCACATACCCAGACAAAGCAGGTGTGTGAGACCCTTTACTCATGGGGCGCATCCATCGCCATCGTCACCCTAGGTGATGCAGGATCCATGATTTATGACGGCAGCGAATTTATCCGGCTTCCCGCATACGAAACATTTGCCAAGGATCCCACTGGGGCGGGTGACACGTTTATGGGGGGATTCATCTTCGAGTACCTCAACACAAAGGACCTTCACGATGTCGGGCTTTTTGCCACATGCACATCATCAATCGTCGTCGAGAACGTGGGGCCGCGATTCCCCGTTACCGAAAAAGAGGTCAGGGCGCGCATTTCCCGCATGAAGCATCTTCTTTAATATTCCTTTGGATTGTGGAATGCCGATTGCGCAGGATGGAAAAAGGTGGCGCATTGAAGGGGGTACCGTGCATAATGCACGATATCTTTTTATAATTTCTTCACGTAGTAATGGTAAGGTTGAGTTATTATGGTTGTAGCTTTCGTACTCTGTGTTACTGATGCCGGTATGGAACGTACCGTCGTCGACAAGCTTATCCAGTTTGAGGAAGTCGACGAGGCGTATGTTGTATACGGCGAATACGATGTTATCACTAAGGTCAATGTCAATGAGCTTAAGCTACTTGACAAGTTCATAACTGAGCGCATCAGGTCTATCAAGGAAATCCAGATGACGTCTACGATGATATCGATATAACCACATCTTTTTTATACTATTTCCATAGTATGGTGGTAATTTACAGAGGGATTACCATGAATCACTTTTTGTTATGTTCGGGTGCGGTGCACCTTAAATCGTATTTTGAAGCGGCGGGCGTCCCCGTTTACTGTTCTGAGCCCAATTACGATGGCAAGCGATTCTTCATGAATTCGGACGTTTACAGCAGGTTACCCGTGGAGGATTTGGGTGGCATGGATGTCGTCGTTGTCCAAAGCGCCACGCTTTCCTCTGCCGGAGGGGAGATGTACACGACACAGGATCGCGTATTCGAGCTGTTGGAGTTTCTCTCTATTCTCAAAAATCCGCAGGCCGTGTCCGTTGTCGGGCAAAAGACCTACGCCTACGAGCAGCTTGAAGCCCCTCGCTCAGTCGTTGTCGTGTACACCTGCATGCCTTGTGCCAAGCAGGACCATGCCTGTCTTACAGGGGAGGTCAATTCCGCAAAGCTCGCATTAGACCTAACCCTGGACCTGTGCGACAAGGTATATATCATCGACCCGCACCCCCCTACCTCCCTTGACTGGTTCGGGGCACTTGTCGAACAGGGGAAAATCGAACTAATCTCGCTTGTCGAATCGATATTGGATCGTGCACAGGACGCTATGCCGAATGCCGTCATACTCGGTCCCGATGAGGGGTCTGCGGCACGCCTCGGCATCCAGTCCTTCTCAAAGACACGCATATCTTCGGTCAAGTCGACAATAACCGGATCCTTCGATGTCAAGGATTGCGATGTAATCATAGTCGATGACATGGTTCTCTCAGGAGGGACTCTCCGAAAGACACGTGAAAAACTCAAGGAGCTGGGGGCACGGTCCATCGGTGCGGCAATAACCCACGCAATGCCGGTATATGGGGGGGAGGACAATCTCAAAAAGATACGTGATGCCTTCGAAGGCAACGTCTTCGTTTCGAACACGGTATACTCCACTGTGTTCGAGGATATCGCTATAGATTGCTCTGGAGCCATAATAGAACACACCAGAACTGGATGAATACCACAAATAATGCCG
>CAYSZY010000105.1:0-5363 GCA_964435645.1 uncultured Thermococci archaeon
GACAAGCGCGATTGAGAGCAGCGGCACCAGATAATGTCGCCTCAGCCCTGTTAGGGCATGGCGCCGTGTCGAAAGTGTTATTATCGATATTATCACTGCCGCGACAGCAAGCATCTGGAACAAGAATGGCATCGGGCGCGCTCCCGCATTGAGCGCTATTTTTGACATGGTGATTTGTGTTGCCCAGAAAAAGGACATGAACATGACCATACCCAGCGCCTTGTGCCTGTCATCCATATAACAGGTACGAGGGAGAGGATAAAAAATAGTGGGTATTAACTAAGAAGAATAATTCAGCGAAATAAAATAAGGGAAAATGTGAGGGAATCCCTTCACAAGTGTGCTTCTGCCATCCCTTGGCGGGATATGCATGACGTATGGGCCAGTGTAGCAAGGTCGTAGAGCATCTGCTCGGTGTCCATTACCTGTTCCGCGTTGCCCCTGAAGGTCACATACAGGCACGTGCTGCATTGCACGATATCCATCGAGACCCCTTCAGGCAACGTGAGCACTTCGAGTATATCCCTGTCATTGTCCACATACACAGAGACCTCATACGAATCAGTGGCGCGCTCAATACCGTTCTTAACAATGTTGTTCATCAACATCACTCCAACTTAATACATATTAATAATGGTATAATATAAAGGTTTCTGTTAGTATTCCTATAGATTATCACTACTATATATACGCAGTATCCTACTGATTCCGCCAATAGATCCGATAGACGATCGTACCGGTTCAGGAACAAGATGGTCCCATGGGGCACCATGTAAGATGGCCTCACGGACATTAGTTGACGAATAGTCGCTCCGGGAAAAGAGGGGTGTTTTTCGCACATCGAATCCAGCCTCTTCAAACAGGAGATTTGCCAGGGGCTCGTTGGTGTACACCACCTCGAACTGGGGAACGAGGCTGCGCACATGGGTAACCCATATCGAATTGCGCTTGACGTCCTCCACCGGCACGATATATATCTTCGATAGGTCAAAGCCCGCCTCCACCATGGTAGCGCGAATCATCTCAAACCGTTCCCCTGCGGTAAAGGGGTTATGGGGGGAATGGGATTCCTGGGCACTCCCAATGACGATAATAAGCTCATCCATTGCCTCGAGAATATGTCGCACCACTTCTAGATGGCCGTTATGGAATGGCTGGAATCGCCCCACATAGAGTGCCCTCATACATGACCACTTGCGTGCCGGATATATAAACATTGCCGGAATCCCAGCGACACAAAGAAAATGCTATAAACTCATCGGATGAGTGGTACCCATGATAACGATTATTGTCAAGGGAAACAAGGCACGCACGGCTCCGGACTTTCTGCTCAAGGACCTGCCGGGATCAGGGGGAAGGATGGACATCATGTGCCGGTGCCTCGATGCATCGCTGCTGCTCTCCCACGGCATACGGGAATCGGTAGAGGTGCTGCTCTGCCTTGAAGGCCCGCCGACTCCCCCCCGGTGCATACGTATTCGCGGCGATGCCGTCAAGTACCTCTCACCAGATGAGCGCAGCACCGCAATACTGCTCCAAAAAGCGCTAAAAGCGCACGTTACAGGGGAAGAAGTAGAGTCCACGCCAGGCATATTCGTGTCGGACAAGGCTTTTATGGACATCATAGCGGAGAAGATGGGTGCCATTGTGCTCCTTGATGAGAACGGGGACGACATACGGGAAACGGCATTCCCAGAAGGCGACATATGCTTCGTCCTTGGGGACCATGTGGGATTTACAGTTGATGAGGAAACAGTACTACGCAATGCACCGGCAGTGGTAAGCGTATCTCCAAAGATCCTTCATGCATCCCAGTGCATTACGCTTCTGTTAAACGAGCTCGACCGGCGCAATCGCAGCTAAAGGCGCTTGTAGGTGCCGTCTACCTCGAATATGTCCCCTGTTTCCAGCAATTCCTTGATTGAAAGCATGACATCGATATCATCGAGGCCGGTCTTGGCCATGATGCCATCCTTTGTGATACCCTCCTCATCGATGGAATCGAGCACGGCGCGGGCAATCTCGTCATCATCAAAAATCAGATTCTCCTCCTCATATTCGGAAGCACCGGATGATTCCCCGGATTCGTCGGGTTTTGTACTGCCTTGGGTATGCCCGGCCGTACCGTATGAGCTCGCCTCGGAGGGCGAAACATCCCTCGCGGCCGTTACGGCCAACCACTCGCCTGCCGCATCAAGCGCCTGGATCTTAGATGCCAGGTCGAGATGGAACGCTATCCATGACGGCATGTCCTTGCGGTAAAATGAAATGGGGGATATGTACAGCTCGCCGTTATACTCACTTACTGTACCGATAACATCAATAATCTCGCCAAGCTGCACCGAGTCCACAGCGGAAACACGCTCGCGCCAGAACTTGAGCGATATGGTGTCTGTGCCATCGTCAACGGCGATTGTTCCGTAGGACTGGGTATCGTTCACATAGGTCGATACCACCGTACCGCATACCCGTACCTCGGTAAACGTCCCGAAATTGGTCTTGATGGTATGGGGCGGACGTTCCTGTAATGAAAACGTGCCGGCGTGGATATCCTTTATTCTCAGTTTGTGCGCAGCCACAATATCACTGTCTAACTTCCGTTGCACCATTATTAAGGTTTTGTGCGCAGGGTGGTGCACCTGCCGCCCCCAGACGGTTACTGCCCCTGCTGCAGCGTGATGCCATACACCCGCTCAGGAAGCTCGACATGGGTGCTCCAGCACGCTTCGTATGGCATTACGCCCGCATCATACAGCGCCTTGGTGCGCTTGGGCACGGTCTTTGGGCCAAGAACGGCACCAGGTCGGGACAGGTCATCTATATAGTCCGTTTCCATGAAAAACGGACTTGACGCCCCAAGCGCCCTGACTAACGCATCCTTTGACGCGACAATGGATGCTATCATCCCGTTGGCTTTTGCCTCATCGGGCACAGGGGGGCAAAAATGCTTTATGATCTTATCGGGGGCCCCGGCTGCACGTATCATGCCCCCAAGCTCTTCAAACTGTACATGATCAAAATGTTCCGTATGGAGCTGCATGGGGCATCCGGTCCTGCGGGAAAATCTAAGAAATTCGGCAAGCAGGAGATTTGCGCCGCCCCATACGTCTGGTTCCACCTGATAATGGGGGCGCCCGACCTCCCCCACGGCGATGATACGCCGGTCTGCGTAGAGGCGCTCCCATAGCTCCATGAGTTCTATTCCAAGCTCAATTGCACGAGTGACGCCATGCACCGTGGCTATGCCGGCAAATTCAGCAGGATGATACCCTACAGCGGGATATGCAGTGGCGTCAGTCCCATGGGAAATGCTCTTTGCCAAGGCGATGGTATGCTCGTACGCCACTGAAAAATCAGCTGCCGTAGAGGCGTCGATGCCCCAGTCCATGGCCGTTTTTCCCACAAGCACCAAGTGGGTGCCGCCCGCGGCGGTAAAGTCACGGACAGCATCAAGGCCACGCCCATGCAGCGGGTCTATATGCATATGATTGTCAAAAAGGGGGCCGTCCCACATTATTCCGCCACAATCTCCTTTTTGTTTCCCAGATACTTCCGCAGGGCTTCTGGTATGCGCAGCGAACCGTCCTCCTGCTGATAGTTCTCTATGATGCCCACCAGGGTCCTAGTCGTGGCTATAGCGGTGGAGTTAAGCGTGTGGCACATGAGATTCCCGTCTTTCGTGCGGTAGCGGATGTTGAGCCGGCGCGCTTGGTAGTCGGTACAGTTGGAGCATGAGACAAGCTCCCTAAACGTGTCCTGTGCAGGCATCCACGCCTCGAGGTCGTACTTCTTTGCGGCCACGGTCCCTATGTCACCGGTGCAGATGTTGACCACGCGGTAGGGGATCCCAAGCTTTTGGTATATTTCCTCGGCATTTGCGATAAGCTCCTCGATATAACCCCACGAGTCCTCCTGGCGACAGTAGATGAACTGTTCGACCTTGTTGAACTGGTGCACGCGAAAGATGCCTTTCGTGTCTTTTCCATGGCTGCCGGCCTCTTTCCTGAAACAGGGGCTGATGCCAGCGTACTTGATAGGGAGGTCATCTGCGCCTAAGAGCTCGTCCATGTGCATGGCAGCCATGGGATGCTCGGATGTTGCGATAAGATACAGGTCCTCATCGTCAATCTTATACATGACATCCTCAAAATCGGCAAGGTCTGTGACGCCCTCATACGGCTTGCGCTTCATCATGTATGGGGGTTCGATAAGGGTGTACCCCTTGTTATGCAGCAAATCGAGCGCAAACTGCATGAGTGCATAATCTAGGAGCACAAGCTCCTTTTTCAGAAAATAGAATCGGGATCCGGATATCTTTGCCGCCCGCTCCATGTCGACGATGCCAAGCCGCTCTATGACGTCGACGTGGCTTTGCGGGGCGAATCCGAGATGGTCCATGGTGCCCCATGTCCTAATGAGGATGTTCTCCTCACCGACGGGCACTGACTCGTGCAGAATGTTCGGCATGCGCATAAGCTGGGCGCTTACCGTCTGGTGCAATGTCTTGACATGTTCGTCCAGGGAAGCGATTGTATCGTTAATATTCCGCATTCGCTCAATCTCCGGCTGCACGTCAATTCCCTCAGACTTTGCATTCCGGATGTTGATTGCCACATCGTTGCGCTCTTTCTTAAGAGCATTGACCTCGGTTATCGCATTTCTGCGGGCCGTGTCCGTGTCAAGTATTTCCTGTACCGCGGATACGTCCATTCCCCGCTTTACGAGATTCTCCCGTACCACGTCCGGCTGTTCCCTCAAAAGACGAATATCAAGCATGTAATCACCTATGCCCATTCAATCATTGAAAAAATTATAAGTCTTTCGGTGCCCCGAAGAGGGCGGAAAGCGATGCCATGCGCACATAGTCGGTCAAATCGAGCTTGAGCGGCGTGATGCTAACGCACCCGCCCTTGATGGCATGCACGTCTGTGCCCTCGCCGCCGACCTCGCGGGGTATGCCGGATATCCAGTAATACGGCTTGTTTCTCGGGTCGATGCGCTGATGCACGTTGCTTGACCAGAGGCGGCGCCCCATCTTTGTAATCCGTACCGTCCCGTTAGGGGAGGGGGGCACATTGACATTGAGCAAGAATGGGGGCTCGATCTTATCCATACGCTCAAATATCATCCCCACTGCCTGTGCCGCATCATTGTAATTCGGATTTTCCGCATCGGTCACGGAGATGGCAATGGAGTTAATCCCGTATAAGGCCGCCTCAAACGCGCCCCCTACCGTACCGGAATACGTGACATCATCGCCCAGATTTGCCCCGGGATTGATGCCTGAAATCACAATGTCTGGGCGCCCAAGCTTGAGCATACCCAATACGACGCAGTCCGCGGGGGTCCCCGTTACGGCCCAC
>CAYSZY010000106.1:0-5260 GCA_964435645.1 uncultured Thermococci archaeon
ATAATGATTTAAATCTATTGTAATCGGGATGTATCTGCCATGTGTGGAAAGATATTTATTGTTGTCTAGCGTGGAGGGTGTATATCTGGTCCCGTACCCTTCATTGTGATTATTATGAGAAAGATACTACCACTCCATGACCGCACTGTTATATTGGTTGGCACGGGGCACGTTTTTACATCTAGCGTCAATGAGGTGCGTGATACTATTTGTACAACGCAACCGGCGGCGGTCTGCGTGGAACTTGACTATAACAGGTACATGGCGTTAAAAAGCGGCGAGCGCGCAACGTTTTGGGAAATGGTACGGGCGCGTGGCATAGGATTTGCACTTTTTAGCAGCATCATGTCAAGCATCCAAGGGGAGATTGGCCAAGACTTCGGAGTAATGCCGGGGGCGGACATGATAGCGGCGGTCGACTCTGCCCAGTCTGCTGGAATCCCCGTGTACTTTATTGATCGTGATGTCAGCATTACTATCAACAGATTGGTAAAGGGAATGCCGTTTCGGGAAAAGTTCAGGCTTTTTGGAGGTGCATTTTTATCTTTGCTGCCATTTAAGCGCACTATATCCCCATCCCAGTTCGACGAGCGATTTATCGCGTCGCTGCTCGACGATTTTAAAAAATATTCTCCCACTGCCTACCAGGTGCTCATCACAGAGCGAAATATATATATGGGGCGCGCTGTCATGGAGTTGATAAACCGTGTTGGCGAGCAGTCCTTTGTCGTGGTCGTCGTTGGAGCTGGGCACTTGCCAGGGATGTATGCATGGTTGGAGCGTGAATCAGATGATAACAAAAGAGAAGAAGAAGGAATTGCTGACACTGCTGGGCCAACAG
The DNA here is from genome assembly GCA_964435645.1 of uncultured Thermococci archaeon. Lineage (GTDB taxonomy): Archaea > Methanobacteriota_B > Thermococci > Methanofastidiosales > NM3 > JAHKLV01. Next base: position 842 of record CAYSZY010000106.1, read on the forward strand.
GCGCCGAGCGTGACAGTGGGCAAAAGCGGGTTGACTGATTCAGTCAAGGGGGAGATCCTTGCCCAGCTTAAGTCCAAAAAGGCGATTAAAATTTCCTTGCCGGCACAAATAGTGGACAAAGATGCCTTTGTAAGGGAAATATGTGATTATGCAAATGCGATATGCATCGACTTACGAGGAAGAAAAGCAATATTATACCGTGAATAAAACAACAGGGTCCTAGTATGATTTTTTTCCGTAATGTACCACAAGTTTTTTAAATTGTTGAACAACAGAATACAGTATTCCATTATAGGTATTGAGCCCTACGAGCGCATGCTCCAGTACGGCGCCATGCATCATTTTGCCATGGCGAAATATATTTATACAGGCGTAAAAATCAAGAGAGATATTTGTTAAACAGGTGAGACAATGACAACAGTTTATGATGTTCCGGCAGAGGCTTTGATTATGAAGCTTGCCGAGGAATTGGAAGGTATTCAGTCTGTGGCTCCACCCTCATGGGCCATATTTGTTAAGACTGGCGTCCACAACGAGCGACCTCCCGAACAGTCCAACTGGTGGTATATCCGCGCTGCATCCATCATGCGCAGAATATACATCGAAGGGCCTGTTGGCGTCATGAGATTGAGGACATATTATGGCGGAAAGAAAAATCGGGGCCACAGGCCCGGAAAGACGATGCCAGGCGGCGGTGCTATCATTCGAACGATACTCCACCAGCTTCAGGAAGAAGGGTATCTTGAGTCTACTCCCAGGGGGCGGACCATATCATCAAAGGGTGCCTCGTTCCTTGATAATATTAGCAATACCGTAAAGGACGCAGCGAACGAATCTGTTCCCGGATTGAGTATTTATTAGGGGTTTCGATAACGTGGACGATGCCGAAGCGATTAAGAAGAAAAAACTTGAAGAGCTTCAACGCCGCCAAGCTGAAGCTACACAGCAGCATCAGGCTGCTGACGATGCACAGGCCAGGCATGCCGAGGAGCTCCAGAAAGAGGCAATTATGCGAACCCTTCTTACCCCCGAGGCACGAGAACGGCTCGTTCGCGTTAAGATGGCTCGGGCTGACTTTGGCGCACAGGTTGAAACCATCATTATGCAGCTTGCACAACAGGGACGAATAACACAAAAATTGTCCGAAGAGATGTTATTGTCATTGCTGCGCCAAGTAAAGGGCGAGAAAAGAGACTTCAATATTATAAGGAAGTAATGCGAGAGGAGATGGCATTTATGAGCAGGAATAAACCATTAGCAAAGAAATTGAGGCTGGGAAGGGCCCAGAAACAAACAAGGCGTGTTCCCGTATGGGTATGGAGCAAGACGAGACTTGGCGTACGATTCCACACAAAGAGGCGCCAGGGCAGGCGTGTACGTCTGCATTTATAGGGGTGAGAATATGGATATTGGAGAAGAGAGAATTTATGTTGTTCCGTTGAGAAAGGTCAAGGCTGTACCCCGGGGAAAGCGTGCCCCGCGCGCCATGCGTGAAGTACGGGCATTCTTAACCAAGCATACTAAGACAGCCGTTATTATTATCGACCAATCCGTCAATGAGCACGTATGGGCTCGTGGCATCGAGAAACCGCCGTCAAGGGTGCGTGTTCGTGTCGTCAAGGAAGAGATTGATGGTGATGAGGGCAGCAAGATCCAGCGCGTGAATGCCTTCCTAGCTGAGTGATACCATGATCGAGAGGATGTCTCTTGGGGGTACACCGTTTATCGGTATAGTGGCGTTTTCTACGGAGAATGCTACCATAGTTAGGACTGGAATACCGAAAAAAAAGGTTGAAATGATCGCATCCGTAATGGATGCGCCGATAGTGGAATCTTCAGTGGCGAGAACAGACCTTGCAGGCATCTTCTTGGCTGGTAACTCTAGTGGCATTCTTGTGCCGTATGTTTTAGAGGAGTTTGAATTGAAAAATTTAACTTCCGCTCTTGACGTAGATATACTTACTATCAATACGAAATATACTGCCTTGGGCAATCTCGTACTCGCCAATGACAACGGCTGTGTTATCAGCCCTGAGCTTTCTGGGTACAAGGAGCAAATCTCATCGTTCCTTAATGTCGATGTTGAGGAAGGCATCATTGCCGGATTCAAAAATGTCGGCAGTATCGCTATCGCTACCAACAAAGGGTGTCTTGTCCACCCGGACACAACACCCGATAAAATGGAATGGTTACGCGATGTGCTTGGAGTCCCCGTTAATCATTCAACTGCTAACAGGGGTGTTGGATATATCGGTGGGTGCATGATAGCAAACAGCAAGGGTGTCGTCGTTGGAGATATGTCTACAGGCCCTGAATTGGGCAGGATAGACGATATGTTGATGGAGGGATAAAGATGGTATCAGTTTTTACAGTAAAGGGTAAGTTCCTTATGGGTTCATCATTTCAGAAATTTGAAAAGGAAATCAGTGCCGTGAAGGAGGACAATGCAGTTGAGAAAGTATTTTTGGACCTAGGTTCAAAACACGGCGTGAAGCGGAAAAATATTATCATTGAGCACATTAAGGCTGTTGAGTAACATGGAAGACGTACAACAGCTATCTGCACAGATGGCTTTCATAGAACGCCAGGGCGATGCGCTCAAACAAAATATAGAAATGCTTCAGTCACATCTGCACGAGCTCTTGGTATCAAAGGAAACAATAACCAGCCTCAAGGATGCAGAGGACGGACAACAGGTTCTGTTTCCCATTGGGGGCGGATGCTATGTTTTTGCCTCAGTCGAGGACAAGGAAAAGCTCATCGTCAGTATCGGTTCCAGCATAGCCCGGGATGCTACGCCTGAAAAGGCACTTTTGGTTATCGAAAAACGGATAGAGGACACCAATAAGCTTCTTGGAGATTCGACAAAAGCATACCGCAATCTTCAGATGCGTATGCAGGAACTCGATAAGCGAGGCAGGGAAATGATGCAGAAGACTGATGGTCAGAAGCAATAGTCCCACTATGTTATCGTGAGTGCAGATAGTATGTTCGGATCACTTAAGACAAAGTTTTCATCCTTTATTGACAACGTCTCACAAAAAACTATCTCAGATAAGGACATCGAGGATATTTTGTGGGACTTTCAACTTGTCCTCCTAGAGAACGATGTTTCGGTAAAGGTTTCTGAAAAGCTCGGCGAAGGCCTCAGGGGTCAGCTGAGTGGAACGCAGGTATCATTAGCTGAAAAGAAAAAGACCGTTTTGCGCAATGCCTTGCGGGAATCAGTACTTTCCGTGCTCCAGTCCGAACCTATGGATCTCTATGACCTAATAGGACAAAAAAGGTCTGCCGGGGCGCCAACCGTGCTTATGTTTTTTGGATTCAATGGAACCGGCAAGACAACCTCGATTGCAAAACTGGCCCATATTTTGAGGGAGAAAAAATATTCTTGTGTCATTGCTGCAGCCGATACGTTTCGCGCTGGTTCGATAGAACAGCTGGAGCGACATGCCGATGCCGTTGGCGTTCGTGTCATTAAGCAAGGGTACGGCGCTGACCCCGCAGCAGTAGCGTTTGACGCTATTCAGCATGCAAAGGCACGTGGAATTGATGTCGTGCTCGTAGACACAGCGGGAAGGGCGGAGACAAACAAGAACCTAATGGATGAAATGCGGAAGATTGTGCGTGTTGCTTCTCCAGACCTCAAGATTTTTGTCGGAGACGCCCTCGGCGGGAATGCCGTTGTAGAACAAGCCGAAAAATTCAACGAGATTGGTGTCGACTGCTCAATTCTTACCAAGGTCGATGCAGATGCGCGCGGGGGCGCGGCCCTCTCTATTGCATACGCAACGAAAAGCCCCATACTCTTTATAGGTGTGGGACAGGGATATGATGACCTCATACCCTTCGACCCCGAATGGATGGTAACCCGATTGTTAGAGCATTGACGTATTTCCACCACTAAAACAGTTGGTTTCTATAGTGGGGCATGCTTCCTATGTACTTCCATGTGGGGCATCAGTGCACCCCTCTGCCATATCCCTTTCTATGGCAGATTGGCTCACGTCCCGTGCCAACGCGATGTTAAAGGCGGCGTTGGGCCGGTGTGCCCGCATGAGGGGCACGAAACCTCCTTTCCGCCCCCTGTAGCCTATCCTCGTATCCTATGAACTGTCGAAACTGACAGATTCTCCAATTTTATTACGGCATGCTGTTTATTCGCAATCCCGACGATCTTTCTGCCTATCCTATGATTGGTGCCACGGACGGTGCGCTGTGCGTTTCTTCCATCCAGGGCATGCGTCGCATCCTTTATCGGTACCCTTTCCGGTACTTCGGGCACCATAGAAGGTGATACCCGATGCTAAAGACCACAGTCGACGTTCGGTTCCATATTCTGGAATGCTCAGTATGGATGCATCACAATAAAATAAGAATATTGTCAGCCAGAACATGTATGGCGTGGCAAACAAAGAG
>CAYSZY010000107.1:0-5173 GCA_964435645.1 uncultured Thermococci archaeon
CCTTTATATATATAAATACTCCACTGATGAGTATTTCGATAGGAAAGATATCCATTATATAAAGATTTTCCCTATGCATACGTCATAGTGATTATTGTATTATTTTTTTGTGAAAAATAGTCATTATTTTGTAAATAAATCCCTATTATTCACAAGTGATGTCAGACCGCCCATCTCTCATCATTAATCAGACGCTGTCGATATCATCATCCATCGTATTGAACAAATGCCGTGAGTATATAAATATTTGTAGTGGCGCCCCCCTGTGCGGCAGGTGATTTTTTCAGGGATTTCGGGGCATTATTCACAAGTGATGTCATTTTGTTGCCAGCTGCGGACATTTAGCTTCGATTAGGGGATACGATATCCTGCCCCTATCCTTTTTTGGTGCGGAATATGGTGCCATTTTGGGCAGAAAGAGATGGATACCGCTATTGGCAATGATGCACAGGCACAAAAGAATAAGTATTAAAACGATAGGCGCAGACTCGATGTCATGCCAGAAGTGATTGCCACCCTCTACAAGGTCGGCGAGGTGGTCTCCGTTGAAGGGGGCCGCTCGACCATCATCATCGATACGGAATACGTGGACGCACTGCTGGGAATCGAGCACATGGACTACCTTGACATCCTCTTTTGGATACCGCTTTCCCGGGACGTGCTGCAGGTCCACCCCCGTGGGGACATGGCCCGCCCGATGCGCGGGGTGTTTTCAACGCGCAGCCCTGTTCGCCCCAATACCGTTGGCGTTACCGGTGTGCGGCTCGTCTCACGAGATGGCGCGACCCTGATAGTCGAGGGGCTTGATGCCTTGGAGGGAACGGCAATCATCGACATCAAGAACGGAAGCGGGTGCCACCATGGCACATGACCTGGCCGGACTATGCGGTGAAAAGACCGCCACGCTGCTGCATGAGCACCTGGGCCCCGGCGCCTATGGGGTGCTTACTACATGTAACATACCTGCGCTCGTGCAGATACCGGGCCTCGGAAAAAAGAAGGCCATATCCCTGGTGTACAAGGCGTATGCCGCGGAACACGGCGAGAATGTCGAGACGCTGGTAACGGGCACGGCGCACGAGATATACGAAAAGGTGCTCGATGTCCTCAAAGCTTACCTTATCACAGAGGGCGCACGGACCAAGCTCTATGCATACTTCCCCGTACGAAGCGAATCGGTCATATGCGCCCGCCAGGGCTATTTTGACACGGCGCGCAGCGCCTACGAATCTGTTCAGGGCCACTATCCCGAAATCGTGCGCCTCCTCAAGGGCATCGGGCGCATCGTCATGCCACAAAAGAAACGGTACTACGAGTATGTCGTCATCACCGACTCGGAGGACGCCATGCCGTCACTCAAGAATCCCTACTGCGACGTCATCTTTATGGGCAGCCCGGAGGAGGCAGAGTACGCGAAGTCGTCATACTCATTTGTCATCTATGTCGTCGGCCCCGACTCCCGCCTCAGCGAGTACGGCGAGCAGTACGCCGACCGTGTCATCCAGTCCGATGACTTCGACCCGGAAAGTCTCGTGCCCGACGCCGCCGTCGAGGCGTTTGTGGGCAACGAAAAGACGCTCCAGGCCCTTGACCGCATGCTGGGGCTGCTCGGCAAGGGGGAAGCGTTTTTGCACGAGCTGTGCGAGCTGCTGGTCCTCTACCGAAATAAGGATGCCGTATCGGAGAAGAAGATCGACCCCGACGCATTTGTTACCCTGCTTCGGGAAAAGGAGCAGGAGCTCAACAAGAGGATCAGCCAGACCATCACGGACGGGAAAATCGGCATCACCTCATCCCACTTCTTAGAGCTCATATCGTCACTGGGGTCATGCGACGACCCCGAGGAGGCGCTCAAGCGCAGCCTTCCGGCGGAATTTGACGAGATGTACCAGAAGCTGGTGCGCGAGACCCTTGCAACGGTCCAGGAACAGACCGGCCTCGACGCATCGACGCTTTTTCCGCAGAACTTCGCCTACCCTGTCTCACTCGACAGTGACAAGCTCTACGAACTGCGCGCCGAGCTTGCCTCAAGCGACTTTAAGGCGCAGTACCAGCTCAAGAAAAAGATTGCCTGCTATGCCCGGCACTGGAAAGATATCAACAGCCTGCTCCAGGATGTTGTGGAGTACGACTTCTCGCTGGGGATGGGGAGATTCATCAGCGAGCGCGCCTGTACGCGCCCCACCATGGGCAGCAACGGCGTCTCACTGATCGGCGTTGAAAGCATCTTCTTCCCGAATGCGGTGCCCGTATCGTACAAGATAGGGGACACGCCCCATGACTTGGCCACATCGGACAACATCGCCGTGCTTACCGGGGCGAACTCCGGTGGGAAGACGACGCTCCTCGAGACCGTGCTTGCCTGCCAGATCCTCGCCCAGATGGGCATGCACGTGCCTGCAGAATCCATGCACACATGCTGCTTTGACAAGATCCGCTACCAAGCCAAGGCGAAAAGCCAAAACGCTGGTGCCTTTGAGACCACCCTCTCGCGGCTCGTACCACTTGCCACCGAGCAGGGGAGGCGCCTTATCCTCATCGACGAGCTCGAGTCCATCACCGAACCGGGGAGCGCGGCGCGAATCATCGCATCGCTTATCGAGACCATGCAGGAGGAGTCGGACGCCTTTGCCATCATCGTGACGCACCTTGGCGAGGAGATATCCGAGCTGTGCACGGTCCGCATTGACGGTATCGAGGCAAAGGGGCTTGACGACGACCTCAATCTCATCGTCGAGCGGCAGCCCACATTCGGTACCATCGGGCGCAGCACGCCGGAGCTTATCGTGGAAAAGCTCTACCGCAAGTCCAGCGGCGATGAAAAAAGGGTCTATGAGGCCATGCTCAGGCGGATTAAGGAATAAGCGGGCGGGATAAAATACTATCACGCCTTTAGTAAGGCATGCGGACATCACTTCCCCCTCCTTGCCGCCGTGCTTATTGCCGTGCTCTTGCCGCCTATAACCGGTTGCACCGTCATTAACTGGTCAATTATGTACTTATGTGCCAAGATGAAAGAATACTTTAATATGTTATTAGTGGAATATACAAAGTAATGGACAATAGAATTCATGCTATTATTGTAATATCATTCATCGCATTCTTGGCACTTTCCCCTGTTTCAATCATTCCCTCAGAGGCCGTATCCTCTGACATCCGTATCGGTCCTGGGGATAATGTCCAAGCGGCCGTTGATGCTGCAGCCGCCAACGGCGGTACGGTACATTTTGCCCCGGGGACATATACCGTTAACATTGTTGTCAACAGTCCGGCCCAGTCCTTCGCACTTGTTGGGTCAGGGAAAGGGATATCCATCCTGGACGGAAATAGCGCGGGAAGCGTCATACAGATATTTGATTCGAAGCCAACGACCGTCACCATACGGGGATTTACCATCCAACATGGCGACACATCCGCATCAACGGGTTTCGGGGGGGGCATACAAACCAATAACTCCAACATTGCCGTTTCGGACTGCACCATAGCGGACAATACCACGAGGCAAGGCGGTGGCATGTACATCCAGTTTAGCACAGGCGACATTACCGATTGCACCTTCACAGGGAATTCGGCTTTTGCAGGGTCTGGCGGTGCTATCTACAACTACGGTGCCAGCCCTGTGGTCACCGGCTGCACCTTTACGGGCAACGAGGCCTTCTTCGGCGGCGCCATAATCAACGGGTACGGAAGCGAACCGGTCATCACCGACTGCTCCTTTATTTCAAATACTGCTGATAGCCGGGGCGGCGCCATCTACAATCTGACCCCTCCCGATGAGGAATCCGACATACCGGTGATTTCCGGATGCACCTTTGTTGGGAATGGGGATTCCTCTACGATCTCTGGAGGTGCCATTGACAACTACAACGCTGCACCCACTATAAGTACCTGTACCTTTACGGGCAACGAGGCCAACTACGGCGGCGCCATCTTCAATACTAGTTCGTCCCCTTACATCGCCGAGTGCACCTTTACGGGCAACAGGGCAACTTATGGGGCGGGTATACGGAGCCAGGAAGACACAGACCTTACCGTTTACCGGTGCGTCTTTGACGGCAACGAGGCCACGGAATTCGGGGGCGCCATGTACAGCATATCCCACACCGATGCCACGGTGCAATCCTGCGTCTTCATGGATAACGTAGCACAGTACGGTGCTGGGATGTATAATAACGGCGTGGACTTTGTTACCGTGCGCTCATGCGCCTTTTCGGGCAACGAGGCCACCTACGGTGGCGCGATATATGTTACGCAGTCACAGTCCTTAACGGCCGTAAACAGCAATTTCCTGGAAAATGAGGCAGACTACGGGGGAGCCATGGAAATCGGCCAACAAACGCTTGCAACAGTGTCAAACTGCACCTTCACCGGCAACACGTCCGATCATGGCGGCGCGATACGCAGTCGTGCCACGCGGCTTACCGTGACAAACTGCATACTCTGGGGAAATGGCGGAGAGATCATAGATTTTAACAGCGGCACCATCGTGACCTACTCGAACGTGCAAGGCGGATGGCCCGGAGCCGGCAACATCGACGCCGACCCGCTCTTCGTGAACGCCCCCGCAGACGTCTCAATTCGTTCGGCTTCACCTTGTATCGACTCCGGAACAGACACGAGCGCCGCCCAGTATGGCACCGTCATCGACGACATCCTCGGCACGCCCCGCCCCCAGCGTAGGGGCTACGACATGGGCGCCTACGAGTTCATCAGCGCATCCTGGTCTCCGGTCATAATCCAGCCGCTTGCGCGAACGCAGCTAGAATCAGTCCTTGTGCTCTGGGAGTGCCTCTCCTGCAGGCTGCCGGATGAGCTGACCGACGAGATGGCCTTGATCATCATAAAGGTCCAGGGGCATGTGGAAAACGCAGCGCAGCTTACGAATCCCATCTACGTATCGGGACAACTCAAAAAGGCAATTGCGGCAATGCAGCAGCTTGACGCCCTCCTTTGCATGGGATAACTATCATTGCGACCGGTAATGGCTGCTTTCTTCTTTTTTTTCAGTTTTCGGGTCGTTATGGCAGCTCCACTGCACCCGGGGCACGGGATGCACCAGATACATACCCAATGCTTTGGATATCGTGATCGCATTTCGGATATATAATTGCAGAATCTTTACGCCTCGTTTCCCAGAAAGCCCACGGTCTTCAGCCATGGGGTGAATTGATTC
>CAYSZY010000108.1:0-5073 GCA_964435645.1 uncultured Thermococci archaeon
AAAGCATTATAGGGGATTATGGCAAGGGATACGAGAGAAAAGCTACTTAATCATAATCCTCTATAAAAAACAGGCGCACCTCCGATTACGGGCTGTTCAGTCCCAGAATCGCTTTGTCCGCGCATACGTCTTTTCCGCCGCGAGTATGTCCCTGAGGAGTGAATCCTCGTCGGGATGCATCTTTGCAAGGATACGTGCAGCAGTGGTAGCCCCGATCCCCCTCCCGGAGAGGGTGATAGCAGCCTTCTTGCCGTATACCAGCATAAGGTCGGCTGAGCGCTTAGCACGTATGACCAGCTCTTCTTCCTCGGGCGTGATGTCCTTGCGCTTCATGCGTTTGATAAGCGCCTTTCTGGTCATGTCCTCCTTCTTGTCGATGATGGCTATAAATCGCGCGCCGCAGAGGAGGCACTTTGGTGTCTCGTCGAGCGTACTTATCTTGTATGACGCGTACCAGCGCCCGCAATGCACACAAAAAAGCTTGACCCGCCGGTCCCCGAGGCGCTTTTTGAGCAGGCGCAGTATCTCCTTTTCAGGGCGCTTTGGCCCGATAAGCTCCCCGTAGCCGAACTTGGACAAAAGGCCGGCTGAGAAGGGGGACGCCTGCTTTCGCTCATGCACCACGAGGGGGACTGCGCCCTCCCGGTACTCCGACATGATGCGCTCGACGGCCCCCACGTCAAGCTTGTCGCTAAAGAGCTCCTTGTATGTCTCATCATATACCGGCGTGTCCTCATACGCATTGATGATATACTTGACCTTGAATTTCTCTGCGTCCTTTGAGAGGACGCCAAATCGGGTGGCGACGTGTGAAAACTTCCAAAAGAACAGTTGGGTACGCTTGAGGGACAGCTCAAGGATTGTCCGCACGTCCTCAGGCCTGATGCCATGCAGTACCTCGGTCACGTCATCCGCGACCACCGAGGCGGGAAACTTGAATCCGATACGGTACGCATCCGACTTCATGGCGACGCTTGTCCCAAGCTTCGTCGAGTAGAGCGCGGCAAGTATTCTTCCCAGCGTCTCGTTGGCTATAGAGCCAAACCCTGTATGGAAAACGGCAAGCGAGGGAAGAAACTCGATGGTGATCGAACCGGGCTCCGGTATGCCGAAGTCCTCTTGTGAAAGCACATACCGCTCAAGCTCCTCAAACGCAGCATCGTCCATGGGATATTCGGCCCTGAGCCTCTCAGCATACGCTATCTCACCTGTATGGGCGGAAATCCTTTTCCGGAGCGTGAACACCTCTTGAGCAATATCATAGGGTATGGGGATAAGCTCCCCCTCCCATGCGGGGGCTGTCGACATGCTCTCCACCTCCTCAACGAGAATCTGTTCATCGCTGCTGTCAAGAACGTTCCAGGAGCGGCCTTTCATGACAAAAGTCATGCCGATATTGGCGCGCTCGACCACAAACTCCTCATCGAGGACCCCAATGGTCCTATTTGTGCCAATCTCCACCACACGATACTTCTTGACATCGGGGATCATCGAAAGATTGCCATAATAGTAGGGAAGCCCGTGGCGCGACTTGTGGTAAAAACCCTCCTCCACCCATATGAGCCGCAGGCGCGAAAGCGTCTCCAGGACGCGGTCAAAAGCGTCACGCGAAAGTGACAGGTACGGGGCAGCCCGGATAACCGTGGCATAGGCGGCGTCCACTGAGACATCGCCTGCGTCCATGGACATGCCGATAAGCTGGTGTGCAAGCACGTCCAGCGGCGCGTCGTACATGGTAGGCCGCTCAAGCTCCTGGGCCTTGGCCCGCCTGGCAATCACCGCCGCCTCAAGGATGTCATCCGCGTCGACTGTTATAAGCACTCCCTTAGGCGTCTCATCGTACTTGTGGCCGGACCGCCCCACACGCTGTATAAGGCGAGACACCTGCCGAGGGGACATGTACTGTATCACCAGCGATACCGAGCCGACATCTATGCCCAGCTCCATTGAGGACGTGCAGATGATGCTTTTTATCTCCTGTGACTTGAACTTGCTTTCGGTTTCCACCCTGACCTTTTTCGACAGGGAGGAGTGGTGGACGTCGACATCGTCTGTCAGCAGGTTAAATCTTGATGAGAGCGCCTCGGCTGTTTCCCGCGTATTGACAAAGGTGAGGACGCTTTCGTTTTCGTCGATAAGCTCGCGGATGCGCCGTATTCGTGCGGCGGTCTGCGGTACGGTCGAGAGCCGCTTTGCCAATTCCTCGTCTTCTGGGCCAGGGACCGGGTACTCTACATTAATATCGAAGTCCTTGGCGGCCGTGGCGTCGACGAGCGTGACGGGACGTGTACCACATAGGTACGTCCCGATGTCTTTCGGGTCCCCCACGGTGGCTGAAAGCCCTATGCGCTGGAACTCCCCCGCAATATTGACCAGGCGCTCGAGCCCGACAACAAGCTGCATGCCGCGCTTATCTGCAAACAATTCGTGTATCTCATCTATGATAACCGTCGATACGGAGGCAAGATGCACACGAAGAACACGGCCCATCATCATCGACTGGAGCGTCTCAGGGGTCGTGATAAGCACATCGGGAGGGGAAAGCGCCTGTTTCCTCCGCTGGTACTGGGTCGTGTCCCCATGGCGCACATCGATTGTCAGCCCAAGGTTATCAGCCCACCACTGGAGGCGTAGGAGGAGATCCCTGTTGAGGGCGCGAAGCGGTGCGATGTAGAGTGTCTTGATGCCGGATATGGGGGACTTCTCGTTGCCTGACAGTATTTTTGAAAAAACGGGAAGCATCGAGCTTTCGGTCTTGCCGGAACCAGTACGGGCGACAATAACCACGTTCTTGCCCTTCATAATTGGAGGTATACCGCGATTCTGCGGCAGGGTCTCCTCGACAAACCCACGCTCCGCTAGCGCCGACTGCAGGGACGGATGGAGCAATGAGAAGGAAGATGCCATACTGCTTCGCCTATTTGCAGGACTAATATAAATCTTTGTGTTTTCATGCTATTGCACCTGATGGCATGTGCCACGCGGTGCCGCGACAGGCGGTGCTGCGTGGCTCCGGTTCTTGGGGGATATGCACCGCACAAATGCTGTTAAGCGCCACACGCCCTGGCCGGACAGCCGGATACCGCATCAGAAGCCCCGCAATAAGGGTTCTGGCATCGTTGCCCCACCCATATGCGTGGCACGCCATTTCCCACCTTGTGACTTGCATCCATAGACGCAAGCACACGGCTATTCGTTATGACCTCTGCGATTACAGGTACGGTGGTGGTACTATGAGAAAATCCATAATAGCGATCCTGCTCGTGCTGCTTGTCATGACGGCAAGTGTGGGCACGTTGCAGGCCCGCCCGAAAACGTACGCACGCCCCCCCTCAGTAACAGGGTACGACGCGCTCTCGAAGTATGTGGCGTATGCGCAGGGGTTGGCAGTGTTCCAAGGGGAGGTACGATGGCTCGAACATTCCGATATCCCGTTGGAAAACAGGCTCGAAAGTATTGAATCATGCGTGCTTCACGGGGCGTATGCCCTCCGGATAGGCAATGCATTGCTCAAAAGCATCGAAATTCCAGAAAATATAGCCTCCCTTTCAGCATATATTGAACGGATAATGGCTGAAATGGAAAAAACGCCAATCGGACAGGTTGCTACGCCTTTCATGCCAAATCCATTGACACTCGCAGAATCCATACGGTCCACAAACAAGGCAGTGGAATCGATTTGCAATGATATGATCGCGACCGCACCCGAAATATACAACAAATGGTGCGCCGTGACTGGGACGCCCCCTGAAGAGGGTGCCGGCCTGCCTTATGTGTTAGGGGGCACCGACGCAGGGGTGACCATTACATGGGGCTGCTCGGTGCTTCTGCCGCCATGCACGGGGATTATAGCGCCGAGGAGTATCAGCGCAAGGGTCATATCTGCACCTACGGGCGGTTACATCGACAGCGACGGCGACGGGTTGTCCGACCTTGAGGAGCGCCGTAACGGCACAGACCCGCTTTCAGCCGATACGGACGGCGACGGCGTGAAGGACGGGGCAGAGGTGAAGCAGACCGGCACAAACCCGCTTTCAGCCGATACGGACGGCGACGGATTGCCTGACGGCAGGGATGCTTCCCCGAAAACGCCGCTTGCGGACAATCCGTTCTACGATGATTCACATGACATGGACGAAGACGGATTATCTGACAGGGAGGAACGTGCGATAGGCACCAACGTCATGCTTCAGGACACGGACGGCGACGGCCTGACCGATTACCAAGAAGTGATGCTTGGTACCGACCCTCTTAGATGGGATTCGGACGGCGACGGCATAGGGGACCTTCCCGACCATAAGCCCCTTGACCCTTCAGTCGGCCAAAGCGGACTCGACAAGGATGACGACGAGGAGCTGTCTATCGCGATATACGGTACCATCGCCGTCGGCGCAGCAATCGGTTCCCTCTTCGGGTGCGCCTCGTGCTCCGGCATTGCGCTCAAAGCGGCATACGAGGTTGTCTGCCTCTACAACAAGGAGCTTGAGGAGCGAAGGACGGGCACAGACGACTGAATCAATAAAGGCTTTCGAGCCACTTTTTCATTTTTCCATTTTTTTCGCCTATCCGCCCCGTTGCCAGGATGATGCGAGGATCGGACAAATCGAACAATTTTCGGTACTCTGCGCCCATGTTAACGAAGATGGATTCATACGGTTCGTTGAAAAGCAGGTACACCGCTTCGGGGGCGCCGGAAGCCTCCGCATGTTCCCTTGATATCCGCTGGTCATAGTACGGCAACGGGTCCTCTGCCCGCACGAGGCCGAATTTCCCTGACACGATGAAAATGTGGAGCCGAGAGGGGATTCCCCGCTCCCTCGCCATTTTATGGAGAATCCTGTACGAAGGGCCGGTATAGCGGTACATGGCGGGACACAGCCCATCCCCATCTGCCTTCGACTGCGAACATGCCAGAAGCAAAAGGTGCATGCCATGCCTCAGCATGGTGCGCTTATTAATGTTCGTCGTCCGCAGCGGAGAGAAAAAACCGAAAGGTTTAATTAAATAAAAGAAAGCTCCTAGATGATGCGTATTTTCTTCAGGTTATCGCATAAACTTATTATCACATTTCTT
>CAYSZY010000109.1:0-4976 GCA_964435645.1 uncultured Thermococci archaeon
TACTAGCATGCCGGGGTGGCTTAGATTGGTTATAGCGCTCGACTCATAAGTTAGTATGTGTTTGGATTCAGGCAGAAAGGCCCATGGGCGCAAGCTGAGAAATCGAGAGGCCGCGGGTTCAAATCCCGCCCCCGGCACCTTTCTTATCATTGAAGATAAATTCAACAGTAAAGTTTCTGCAAATCGCCGGGATTTGGGTGCTTTGCGCGATGGGGCGCCATATTATTCATGATATATGCAAATGCGCATAAGGGGATTGTGGTTAGCCCAATATAATAATCCGAATCATCCCATGGCGACAGCTGCCCTACGCCGTCGGAAGCGTAATTTATATTCAGGCGAGCTAAACAAATGCCAAAAATAGGTGTGGTGGTGCAGGCGGGGAACTGGAACCACGGACCTTCGTGTGCACCCCTTCGGCACTGATTCGTTCTGCACCAGATATCCGGGTGCGAAGGATTAACACATGTCGTCGTGCTCGACAATATAATGCCATGGTTCTTTTGGGATGACAATGGATATGTCTACACTTGGGTGCATATCCTTAAGGTGCGCCTCGAGATGGCGAAGGCCCGGCAGCTCCGTTTCCCTGTGTCCTGCATCGATGAGCGTTACCCCTAGGTCGAGGCCCTTGAGTGCGGCATGGTGCTTGAGGTCCCCCGAAACGATAGTGGATATTCCGCTGTTGTAGCATGCCTCTATGACCTTCTCGTGGAATCCTGATCCCGGCATTACGGCGACGCGTCCAACGGCCTCGGCATCCCCCACCACCTTGATGACCTTGGTGCCCAGGGCCTTCTGGATGCCCTCACTAAAGGCTTTGATCGTTGCATACGGTACCGTGCCCGTTCTCATTGCAGGGGTCGTATCCTGGTCTTCCTCAAGCCCCAACGCTTTGGAAAGTGCCCAGGATATGCCTTCTGGGGCATAATCCAGATTGGTGTGCGCTGCGTAAAATGTCTGATTTTTACGCAGCAGCGAGCTTACTTTGTCCTTAATGTCCAATTCAATTCGTTTGAGCGGGCTGAATATAAGGGGGTGGTGGCTGAGTATGAAGTCTGCATCAATCCCGTTGAGTTCGCGTACCGTGGGGTCCAGTATTATCGTAATAGATCCCACATCGCTTTTCCCGTCGACAAGGATGCCGCAGTTGTCCCATGGCTCCGCACATTCGAGCGGGGCGAATGCCTCAACCGTTGTGATTATATCCTTTTTGTTTACCATAACTATCCCTTCTTGAACGCTATGACGCGAAGCTTGAACATAAGCGTTTTTCCTGCCATGCCATGGTTGTAGTCAACATCGAACGATGTGTCGCCTACCCTCGTTATCGTTCCCGATCCCATAGTGGCGTCCAGTGCAATGTCCTCCGGATCGTATGCGATGGAGACCGTGTAATCCGTAACCGATGCAATTGCGATTCCGCCCTGTTCCGGTATTGGTATTATATCTCCGTCTTCAACTATCCGCTGGATAGTGAACGTCTCGTCATCCTCACTTGCTACGATGGTGGTAAAGTAGCCCATATGGAACTCACCCTCCTCGAGCGAAACGACGTCAATGCCCACCATGTCCTCTGTGACCGACGAGATAATCCCGATGCCATAGTCAAGCCCCACACTATTGTTCTCAAGCGGTTGCTGTGCGTATTTAACGGTAAAGTCTTCCAAGGTCATCGTAATCGACTTGCTTAGTGTTTCTTCAAGCTGGTAGGTGCCGATGGCGTATTCGATAGTTTTGACCTTTTCTTGATCCCATTCCCCGTATCCTTCTTCGGGCGTTACCGTAATGACTTTTTCCTCTCCAGCAATCATGCCCTTAAGTGCATCGTTAAATCCCGTTACGAGCGTCCTCGTACCTGGCAAGGTAGTTCCCGGGGTCACGGTTACCTGCAGTTCGTTGTGGCGGTAAGTGTTGTCAAGCGGTATATCAGCAGAGATATCGACATCACTTAATATGGATGAGTCGAACACTTCCCCATCTTCGAAGTACCCGATGTAGCGGACAAGTGCGTAATCCCCGTCGGAGATGGTCCAGTCATTGGTGTCGACCACCTTTTTTTTCACATCTGCAACGTGTATCTTGAAATTGTAGTGTTCAATCTCAACTGTTAGTTCGTCCTCTGTCGTTTCCGTTATGTGGACTGGCAGGTATGCCCGCTCAAAAAGAACGTAGAGCGTTTCGTCCGTATTGCCATCGTACATGGCCGCTATGGTATCATCATCAATCCCAGTCACCGTTGCCGTGCCGTATTCAAGGTCAACGCTGTCGCTAACTTCATAGTTGAAGCGGTATGTTACTCCCTCTTCGCTTATCTCCGTCACGATGGCTCTTTTCCCTTCTAATTCAAATTCCATCCCACTGCTCGGTTCGCCGTACTCGGCGGTAAATGTGGCGATGTCTATGGTGGTTCCTGAACTAAATTCCGTGGTGCGTGGAACGGTATATGCCCGGTCCTCCCCTGGGGCAAGCAATGCGTATTCCTCGCTTAGTGCAAACTCTGCGGGGATGGACACGGTGTACGTATTGCCCTTCTTCATGTCTATAAACAGGTCGTCATTCCAGTAGAGGGGCGTAAGGATCCCCTCAACCTGCGAAAACCCACCTGTAGTAATACGTTGGGGGATTGTGAGCTTTCCGTCATCAAGCGCCGTTTCGGGTGTAACAGTGGCTGAGGTCATAGCAATGGTGTGCTGTATGACATCCCCGTTGTCAAAATAACTGATAAAATTGAACTTAACCTCATCCCCCCACGCAACTGTTGAGGATGATGATTTTTGTGCCTGATATGCATAGATGCCACCGATGGCGACAAGTGCAATAACACATACGACCGCTATGGAATATATTTTGCTCTTATTGCGATAGATGAATTTTTTCTCACGTTGTTTTCGAAGATGCTTCTCTATTTTCCGTTTTTTATTTTTTGTGGGGGCATGCGAAATAGTCTTGTTATTTTTTTGCGTGGAAACCATCAAATCACCTTTTCATAGTGTATACCGTAATCATTTAAACGTTGTGGCACTCATTGATACCGTTTTACCATATTCCTGCAGAAATCTTGGGCAATAAGACATATAAATTACCATTTTTTTAGAAAACCTTTTTAACAGCACATGAAAGTGTACATAAGGTGTCCCATTTATGAAAAAGGCATGTATCCTTCTATTTGCTCTGCTTCTGCTCTGTCCTGTTGCGGTGGGAGCCAGCGCGGATGAGTTCGAATTGGAGATCACAAATACGGGCGTATACCCTACCCGCATAAATGTCGGTGATACCGTTTCGATGGAGTTTACAATTGAGAATGCCTCTGAGGATGAGGAAGAAAAGCTATGGGATGGCATCTTGTTTATCGATGAGGAGATTCTTTCAACGTCAATAGCATCATATATAACAATTCTTGAGCCTGGCGGTGTTCCCGTCACATATGTGGGGGGCGGCCACAGCAACTCGCAGCTCTATCCTGGGGAGGTCACCACCGTATCGCTTTCGTTTACCATACATGGTGACGCACCGGGGGGAACTTATCTTATACCAGTCACCCTTACGGGACGGAGGGGGCACTGCAATCTGGGATGCGATCCTTACCGTACAAGCAATCCAACATATGTATCGCTTAACGTTATCCACGGCATACCTGCCCTGAGCCTTTCTGTATCTAGTGACAATCATGCCGTGTACGGGGATACGGTCTTAGTAGGTTTTACCGTGAAGAATCTTGGTTCCGCCAATGCTTCCCAGATTGGTGCAGTGTTTTCAAGCTCTTATCCAAGCATGGTTAGCCAAACAAACATCCAGGACAACAAAACGATTCTTGAACCGGGTGAGACGCTGAGCGGCACGGTGGCAATTATTAGCTCCTCGCTTGACGTGGGGGATTTTTCAGGGGAGCTGACCGTTTCATACAAAGATGCCAAATCCCAGTTATACACACAGAAAAAAAGTGTATCGTTCTCCATTTTCACGTCAGATGAGGCAACGCTGGAAGATTTTGGCAATGATGCATATGATCTGGGCATGGGTGCCTATGAGGGGGATTCGTATCAGCAAGCCATAGAGTACTTTGCCCAGGCTAAAGGATATTACCATCTCCTCAATCTAACGACAGAAGAGGAATCGTGCGATGAATACATCAGCGCGTGTTTTGATGCAATAGAGGAAGACCTTACGCCACCGCCCTGCCCCGTACCAGCGTCCAAAAACTATCTCCTTCTCGTCGGCCTTGGCGTCGGATTCATTGTGACGTTATTGGGCATTATGGCCGGATTGTCAAAAAGATGAACGGCAACTATTTTTCTTATGGCAGTGATTCAGAATAAGTGGCGCGTGCCCTATTTCTGTGGCATAGTCTCCCGATTCCCCACACGACCATCACTGAAACAGCGACAGAGACAAGTATTATGCCTACGGTTGCTTCAATGGACGGAAGCGTTCTTATCATCTCCCCGACTGCTTCCGTAGGGATTTTTGTGGCCTCTGATACGGTTTCCTGCCCTGTGAAGAGTGGCTCGGTAAAAGTCCTGTCGCCGGAGATTGTTACCTCTTTGGAAAACACGTTGAGCAGCACGGCGGAAAGGCATGCACCAATTACCGATGTCGCCCCAGCTATCCTTGCCGTCGCCCTGCTTAGTAGGGGGGCGGTCATATCTTCCTGATTAACGGAGGAGGGGATGATGAGTATGGCCTGTTTTGAAGGACCATAGTATTTTATTTCCCTGAACTTTTTTGAGAGATTGGTGTCGATGACTTTGATAAGGCCGGTTTCAAGCAGCCGCTCAACATGGAATAAGACCGTAGGGAGCCCCATATTAAGCTCCTTTGCCAGTTCTGAAGATGATTTTCTGCCTTCGAATATTTTCTCGAGCACAAGTCTTCCCTTGTCATTGGCCAATTCCATTGCTAGAAGCTTGGCCTTGTCGTCCGTAAGGTGCACGACATGGAAGATATCATCTATTTTATTCATATTGAATGTATAA
>CAYSZY010000110.1:0-4969 GCA_964435645.1 uncultured Thermococci archaeon
CTTGTATCTTGTTATTGCCGTGCTTTTGGGATTTGCCACGATACTCGCATCGCTTAAGGGGATTCCTGAAAGCATCGCGGGCGTGGCGATTGCCGCTGCCCTCCTGCCGCCCGCCGCGGCGGCAGGAATACTTGTCGTGGTATCGCCCCACCTTGTGGGCGAGGCGCTTTATATGGTAAGCTATAACGTCCTTGGGCTCATGATGGGTGGCCTTGTTGCCGTGCTGCTCTTTCGGGTCGTCCCCAGGAGGGACCGCGAGCGTGCCGCAGCAAAGCGGGTCGTGGGGCGCATGCTCGTGGCGTTGGCAGTGTTGTTGTGCTTTATTGTAGCAACAGCATTTTTTGCATCATAGGCATTTTTTGCTGTGTGGCACAAGTATGGGAAATGAGTACCTTCGAGCGCCACCTGCTATGTTCGCATGACAAGCATCGAATGAGGTATGGGCACAAGGCATAAATGCATGGCCAGAAAGGGCGCGTGCAACGTGAACTAGGCACTTTATGTGCATATGATGGAACCTTACGTTCAGGCGGGGTTTTATGTACAAAGCAACAAATCCCGAAAGGTTTATAAATGCTGTTTCTTTTCACCGTATGTTGTGACCTGTTAGTGGACTGAATCCCAAGGTTGCGATGTCATGCAGATACATTTAAATATGCGTGTATTTTATTGAATAGAGTCAATTGAGGTGAAATATTATGGCTGAAAGACCCTTGGATATCATCCACAAGTCCGTTGATAAGAATGTGCTCGTAGAGCTGAAGGGCGGACGTGAGTTCCGCGGCACCCTTAAGGGGTACGATATTCACATGAATCTCGTCCTTGAAAACGCAGAGGAACTAAAAGATGGTCAACTTATTAGGAAGCTTGGATATGCAGTAGTGCGTGGAGACAATGTTGTCCTCATATCACCCGACCTGAGGTGAAATAAATGGGAAAAGGAACGCCATCATTTGGCAAGAGAAATGGAAAAGTCCATATTCGATGCAGGAGATGCGGAAGGCACTCATACCACATTAGGCAGCACAGGTGCAGCTCATGTGGATTTGGCGCCTCAAGCAGGATGAGAAAGTATGACTGGAACTAGCTCGGTCACCGATGTCCGTATCATTGTTGAAGGCCTCAGCGACGTTGTTAAGGTCTCAGAGGCCTTGCGCCACGCATCCCTTGGGGGAGATTACGGCGCGACAGTAACAGCCATCATCCCGACGACCAATCCAGATATAGCCAGAAATGCCGCGTTTGGCGCAGACATCGTGATCGTCGCGCTTGACAACGATGCGTCGGGAAATCAGCTTTCCGAGCGCATGTACGCCGTACTTGACGGTACGTGCGGCGCAGTAGAGCATGTGCGCCTGCCGCCTGGCCAGAATGTCGAATATACTGATGTTTTCCTTATACGCGATGCCTTGGAAAAGGCGGTTGTTCGCGCGGGATTACAGGCCCTTTCATTATTTGCAAAACCTTCATACGAGATTGAGGAACCATTTCCTCTCCCCGATGAGGCTTCGGACGAGGATGAAGGGACGACCGTTACGGGCGTGGACCTGCTGGAAAATCAGAACTTGCCCGAGCAGGCAAGCGATGCCGACGACCTTCTTTTTGAGATTAATCGACTTGAGATTGAGAACAGCAATTACGAGTCCCGTGTCGGTGAGCTCGAGCGGAGGGTAAACGAGTTGCTTATCGATTCATATGAACGGTACGACCTTCCAGAGGTTTGGTCGTCGCTTTATGTGGACGAGATGCCTGATGCGGAAGAGATTGCCTTTGTCGCCTCGCGGCTTTCAGACGATGTTTTCGTATCCAATAACTTTATATTTGCTCAGAGTCTCAAGACGGTTGAAGACTTTCTGCAGACTGTAAAAGAAACTCTTTCTTAGGGCATGGGCTGGTGGCGCAGTTCGGAAGCGCGCCTCCTTGGCATGGAGGAGGCCCCGGGTTCAAATCCCGGCCAGTCCACCAAATATGCTAATATTCGATAACTGTTATATATTTCCTCTTACATACATATGTGAGAGGTGGAATTATTGGGAGATACTGCAGATAGGATTAAGGCACTTTCGGGGCTTGATACCGCGTCAGTTGCAGACATTCTCGGGGGTACGGGGACCATGTATTCGCGCATACTCCCCCTCACTATGGGGATGCGTCTTTTTGGCCGGGCATACACGGTAACAACACCGCCCGGCGACATGCTGTCATGCTATATTGCATTGGAAAAGTGCCCAAAGGGGATGGTGCTTGTTATCGATGGCGGCGGATATACTGAGGCGGCCATTTGGGGGAGCCTCATGACATATCAGGCCAAGGTCAGGAATCTTGGGGGCATAGTCATCGATGGGGCGATACGGGACACTGAAACGATACGCAATCTTGGATTGCCCATCTTTTCCTTATCATCTTCCCCTCGTGACGGCACAATCCGGACGCTGGGCGATGTTGAGCTGAATATTACCTGCGGTGGAGCCTGCGTCAAGCCGGGCGATTATATCATGGGCGATGGGGATGGCGTTGTGGTTATCCCGCAGGAGCATATAGACATCGTCATACGGAAGGCCGAGGACACAAAGGAGATGGAGCGCACGATATTTAAGGAAATAGACAAGGGAAACTCGCTCTATGACCTGCTTGGGCTCCACGACATCATTGAGCGCAAAAAAACTAAGGACATATCTATCCTTTCAGATCTTATAAAGGATATCGACATACCCTAGGGAGCTGTCGTGGTCGGGGGCGCCATAGCAATCTTTTTATTATTTCCCCCGTTCTTCTTATGTAATGCCTGGCGATGTGCTTTCATTTCTTATCAAGACTCAGGAAGACTATGTTTCAGGGGAATACATAGCTAAGAAGCTCGGCATATCTCGCATGGCCGTCTCAAAGAAGATTTCTGCGCTTCGCGATCAGGGATTTTTTATAACCTCAAAGACGAATCGGGGATACCGTCTCGAATCTGCACCAGATGTCATCATGCCGGAGTGCATAGCACAGAAGACAAACTTTCAGACCATTTACCATTATGATGTCGTGGATTCCACGAACATGTATGCCCGCAAGTTTGCACTTGACGGCGCACCTGAGCGCACCTTAGTCGTCTCAGAGACCCAGGAAGCTGGAAGAGGCAGGCTTAATCGCGTGTGGTCATCCCCCCGGGGAGGATTGTGGTTTTCGTTTATCATGCGACCGAGGGGTTCCCCTTCCAATGCGCCGATGCTCAATTTTGTCGCATCCAATGCAATCGCCAAGGCGCTTAAGTCCCTGTACGGAATCAGCGTTGCGATGAAGTGGCCAAATGACATATTCTTTGGCAATAACAAGCTTGTCGGCGTATCCTTTATGGTTTCTTCCGACATCGACCTCATACACTATCTTGTCGTGGGCATAGGGATAAACGTCAACAACGACCCGCCCGAAGGCGTCCCTGCGGACTCCCTAAAACATATTCTCGGCCAATCGGTGGACCGCAACGAGCTGCTTGCAACGATCCTGAACAACTTTGAGGAAGAGTATTCCCTGTTTGAGCAAAACAAGTTTGAGGACATCATGTCATACTCCCGGTCTATATCCAATACCATCGGGCGATTCGTCCGCGTATCCATATTCGGAAAAGAGCGCACGGGGTACGTGGAGGACATCAGCGATACGGGTTCGCTGCTTCTCAATGTAGAGGGTATTATAGAGGAGATACTAGCCGGCGATGTGGATTTCCTTCGCCCTATCCGGTGATAGCCGTGGACGTACTCTGCTACCTCAACGGTGCTTATGAGGACCTTGCGCGTGCTGAGGTACTGGCTGTTCTTGAAGCGCATGGCGCTTCCCCTGCCATAGTGATGGAAGCGCCGCAGGTTCTTCGATTGGAGTGCAGCAGGACCCCTAAATCAGTTTTTGACAGGCTTGCACTGACGCACTATTCGCTCTCTTACCTATGCAGTGTGGCGCCATCAAGCGGCACCATGGGCGCCGAAGCGATATCGCAGATACCACCCGGGTCTTTTTGCATCCGAATAAAAAAAATTGACAAAGGCATAAATAGCATGGCGGAGGAGCGAAGATTGTCAGACCAGGTCCTTTCTGCCATATCGGCAACTGTCAATCTCACCGATCCGTCCACAGGGATAATAGGCGTATACGTGGGGGGTCTTATCCATCTCGGAATCGTGCTTTCACAATCGAAAGCGAAGGAGTACAATGAGCGAAAGCCCCAGCATCGGCCGTACTTTCACCCGTCCTCAATCGACCCCCGCATTGCACGCGCACTTGTGAATCTGGCGGGTGCGACAACAGAGGTGCTCGACCCGTTTTGTGGGACTGGCGGAATCCTTATTGAGGCGGGTTTGATGGGGATGGATGTATACGGCATCGATATTGAGGAGAAAATGGTTGCCGGTGCCTTGGACAATCTTGCGCATTACCATATCCCCTGCACTATTCGGCTGGGCGATGCTACGGATATCACTAGCACGTTTCCCCGCCATTTCCAATCAATCGTTACCGATGTG
Source organism: uncultured Thermococci archaeon (assembly GCA_964435645.1). Lineage (GTDB taxonomy): Archaea > Methanobacteriota_B > Thermococci > Methanofastidiosales > NM3 > JAHKLV01. The sequence continues at coordinate 4,503 of CAYSZY010000110.1, forward strand.
CCGTATGGAAAGTCAACAGTGGTCAGCGGGACTACCGATGAGCTCTACCGGCGCGCCTTCGTTCAAATGAGGACGCACTGTTCAGGCAGCACCGTTGTCGTACTTCCCGAGGCATACGATTTTACTTCGTGCGGATTTGCGGTCAAGTCACACTATTCGTATCGTGTACACAAGTCATTGGACCGGCACATATACGTGTTGTGGCATTAAATATGGCCTTTACGCCATCTTCACCGGAAATCCCATGGACTTTGGCCAAAGGAAGAATGCCACTTGATCGCCTGGTACGCTTATCCTGCCCGATCATATTCTTATTTTCCTGCAATTCGCTCCTGTGGGGCAATACCTATTTATTGTTAAATATTATAGTAACTCTGATTATTATGAATGTAAAAAGTGGCGTATTGGTATTGATTCTCGTTCTCATACTGTCTTTTGCATCCGGATGTATTTCCGGGGATTCCAAC
>CAYSZY010000111.1:0-4928 GCA_964435645.1 uncultured Thermococci archaeon
ACCAAAACCTTAATAACAACGAAAATAAGCCATATTGTCGTAGCAGACGTGGTATAGGGGGATTGCATGGTTACGGTCAGCCTAAGGGGAGTCACAAAAAAATTTTCTGATGTTATTGCCGTTAACGACGCCACGTTTGACATCGAGGATGGTGAACTGTTCACTCTTCTGGGCCCCAGTGGCTGTGGCAAGACCACACTGCTAAGATCCATTGCGGGGTTTTACGTGCCCGACGAAGGCAGCATATTCTTTGATAAGATGGAAGTAACAAACGTTCCCCCGAATCTGAGGGAAACAGGGATGGTATTTCAGAACTACGCCCTCTGGCCGCATATGTCCATATTCGACAACATAGGGTACGGGCTGAAAATACGCAAAATGGGAAAATCTGCCATCAGGGAAAAAGTCAACGAGATACTCGACCTCGTGCAGCTCCAGGGCATGGCAGACCGGTACCCATACCAGCTTTCCGGTGGCCAGCAGCAGCGTGTCGCGCTTGCCAGGGCACTGGTGATAGAGCCGAAGGTGCTTCTGCTCGACGAGCCACTCTCAAATCTTGACGCAAAACTCAGGATTGAGATGCGCAACGAGATATCCCGCATCCAGAAGCGGCTTGACATCACGACAATCTACGTCACCCATGATCAGGAGGAGGCTCTGGCCATATCCGACCGCCTTGCGGTCATAGACAAGGGGATTGTCCAGCAGATCGGTTCCCCCCACGAAATATACTCACTTCCAAGCAATCTCTTTGTTGCAGACTTCATTGGCGAGTGTAACATCATCAAGGGCACCATCACCAGCATCGACGGTGCGATATCCCTAAAAACGGATGGCGGCGTGGTCATCAACGGCGTCGCAGAAAAAGGCATGGCCGGGCACTACACGGTGGGCGACGAGGCATATGTTGCCATACGCCCTGAAAACATAGAGCTTGCCCCAAAGACTCCTGAAAGTAACAGGATTGTTGGCAACGTCAAGTACAGCCAATACTTCGGGAAGGTGACCAGGCTCTTTATAGACGCCCTTGGCGTGAGAATAAAGGTAGATGCCGACCCTCTTTCAGTTGAGGGTGTAGAAAACAAGGAAATAGAGCTGTATGTGGAACCGCATGCGGCGCTAGTCCTTCCGACTACGTAACACCTGCTGCCCCTGGGTGGCAAGCACCATGGTGTGGGGCTCTACGTTTTTGTCAAGAATGACCCCCGGCCCTATGCCGCAGTGGTCGCCTATCTTTCGCCCCTCGAAGATACTGACATTGATTCCGGTCTTCGTACAGTCCCCTATCACGACCCCGAGCTTTCGCCTGTTGGATGATACCAACTTTCCTTTTATCTCCATCTTGACAGGATCCTTCTTATGCCGAAGATTTGCGATAAGTGTGCCGGCGCCGAGATTGCACTGTTCACCAATAATCGAGTCGCCCACATACGTGAGGTGTGCTGCATTGGTGTGGGAAAAAAGGATTGAGTTCTTAATTTCAGTTGCATTGCCCACATGGCAGTTGTCTCCAATGGTGGTGTATGGCCGTATGAAGCAATTGGGGCCGATGTCGCAGCCTTTGCCGATGCGAACGGGGCCGACGATATATGCGCCGCTTCGCACCCTGGTCCCATCCCCTACCCAGACGTTGCCGGAGAGATGTGCAGCATCCTCGACAATGCCCTCTATCCGCGAATCCTGGGTTGACACGATATGCCCATTGACCTCAAGGAGTGACCAGGGGTACCCAATATCATTCCAATACCCTTCGTAGACGGATACGGCAAAGTCATCCCTCATGCGCATGATGGAGTCAGTAAGCTCGTATTCGCCCCGGGGGGAACGCGGCGTGGCAGCTATGGCCTCAAATATGCGCGGTGAAAACACGTATACCCCGATGTTTACAAGCGCGTTGTCCTTTGCGGTCTTTTCCATTATGCCGTCCAGTGCGCCGTCGGTTGTGCATACCGTCCCGTACCCGCCATCGTTTTTCATCGGTTTGACGGATATCACCTGTTTTCCCGTCGCACCATGGAGCGCGAGCGCTTCCTGTATGCATGACTGTTCGACAAAGATATCTCCATTGAGGCACAAAAACGGTTCTTCCAATCCATGTGCGGCACCTACCGCATTGGCGGTCCCGCAAATCCTTTCCTGTTCAACATACGCCACATCAACAAGGGGATGCGCCTCAGCCATGTACTTCCTGATGTCGTCCTGGCGGTAGTTTACCACAAAGACGTAACCGTCCACATACGGGCCTACAGCCCTGATGACATGGTCGAGCAGCATGCTGTTTGCCACGGGGATAAGCGCCTTGGGGCGCGTATTTGTAAGAGGCTGGAGCCGCTCGCCCTTTCCTGCCATGAGGATCACTGCTTTCGTAGCGCCACCCCCACGTGCTGTCGCGCCTTTGCAAGGCGCGCCTTTGCCTCCGCCTGCGTGGCAGCCTCTACTGTTATGCGGAAGAGCGGTTCTGTCCCCGAGAAGCGGTACAGCGCCCACGATGACTCATATTCAACCCGGATGCCATCAATGGCCAGCAGCGATTCGTAGGGCTCTGATGCCAGCTCCTCGACGATACGCGCCTCGAATGCACGCCTGTCAACGGCACAGATAGGAATCTTGTCCCGAAGCGTGACAAATGAAGGCACCTTGGTGCGCTGCTCGCTAAGCGTGATGCCGGCATCCTTCATCTCTATGAGCTTTACGGCGGCCAGGACGCCATCGGGCGTGAGCCAGTGGTCGGGGAATATCCATGTCCCGCTTGGTTCCCCCCCGAATACGGCACCGTGTGCCACAACATCCTGTGCCATGGCGACATCGCCCACCTTCGTACGGATAACAGTGCCCCCGAATCCCGACACGTATTCATCGAGGCACATAGAGGCATCGACCGTTGTGACAATGGTGGGGTGTGAAGAGGGGGAACGCTCACACGCGTATCCTGCTATAAGCGAAAGAAGGACGTCATAGGAGAGGTACTCCCCCTTTTCGTCAACGGCACCTATCCGATCCGCATCACCATCATTGGCCACACCGATATCGCACCCGTAGGCGCCAACGGCACCACAAAGGCCTTTTAGATTTTCAGCGCTTGGTTCCAGCCCCCGGGGAAAATATCCCGACTGCTGGCAGTTCAACGAGATGACGCGCATCCCCATGCGCTCGAGCACATATGGTGTGATGGCACTGCCAGCGCCGCACCCGCAGTCGACAGCAACGGTAAATGAAGAAGACACCTGCACCAAATCCAGGATGCCTTCGATATGGCGCTCTATGCATGAAGCTGTTTGGAGAATGCCCACCCGATTCCAGGAGGGCGCAGAAAACGATTCCTCATATACCATGCGCTCCACCTGCTCCTCTAGTGCCTGGTATGCAACCCCACGGGAATCCCATATCTTGATGCCATTGTATTGGGGCGGATTGTGCGACGCGGTAATCACGACGCCCGCGTCACACCCGAAGTCACGGATGGCGACGCCAACCGTGGGGGTCGGCGCAACGCCCACGTCGATTACATCTGCGCCCTGTGACAGAATACCTGCCACAAGGGCGGATTTGAGGCTGGGTCCGGATGTCCTTGAGTCCATGCCCACGGCAATGGTGCCGCCGGAAAGCGCACCCATCGCCTTTCCCACATTGAGGGCAAGCCCCTCCGTAACAGTGTCGCCATACAACCCGCGTATCCCAGATGTTCCAAAAAGCTTCATATTACCAAGAAAAAAAGGTGTGAAACACAATATATACATTTCCCTGATTCAGGTGGACTCAGTGGCACGCAGGGTGATTGAAACAGAAAAATACAATGCGGCAATCTTTATAAGGTTGCTACATTAGTTAGAATGATGGCTCGAGATTTGGGAAAACGACTGCTCATCTTTGTGATGGCGTATCTCGTGATGTCGACTATTTTGGCATATATATACCAAGATGACGATTTATCCACCATAAGCGATACCCTAGAGTACGAAGGCACGTCCGTAACCATCAAGGTCCTCTTCATGGAAGGACAAGACGAGTGGGCGGCCCAGGTACTGGCGGATGCAGCCGAGTCCATCGAGCCACTTGCAGGCATATACGGCCACCAATGCCCACACGGGTCGATTTCCATATTTGCATCAACGCTTGATAAGCTAAACAACTATCCCTTTGCCGTTGAGAAGGGGTCAAGTACCATTAACCTGGCCGTTGATGCCGGGCGCCACGATACCGCGTGGGCGCTGTCTATGCTTTGGATGCAGCGGTCCGATACCCAACTCCCCGAGTGGGTGATAATGGGGCATGCGGCCTACGCCGCATACAGTGCCCTAGAAACGCTGCATCCTGAATCGCTTGCGCTGGCGTTTTACACAGGCATCATGGAAGGGGGGGAAATCTATGAAGGTAATCAATCCCTTTCTGAAATACACATGCCGGATGACGCACTAGATGATGGAGGCATAGCGCAATATCTCATATGGGAATCCTTTTTAATATACGAAAATCTGTATGCCACAACGACGATTGAGACGATGAAGCGCGTCTATGCCGCACCATTTGCATCCCAGAACACGGAGTGGGACTCGGCACGGTATGTATCCATGGTACAGAACACGGTGGGGGAACCGTCCGTTATCGAATACTTTGAACATGTTTTTTCATCAAACGTGGAAACGGAACTGCTCAAGCGGAAAATATTCTCATACATTGGGATAGTTGGGACGCTGCTTGTGGTGGCACTGGTGTTTTTATGGACTTTTTGGGAATCTGTCAAGCACCGATTCGCATTTATGGGCATCCTGAAGGAGCGGAACAAGGCAGTCAGGGCACTGAAGCGAAAGTATGGTTCAAAAGATCGCATACTTATGGAGCTTGAAGCATATTTCAGGAAACAGATACCGGAAAAAGACTATGCCAAATATGCACAGACTTTCTACGACGAGACAATGGCGCAAGCTCAA
>CAYSZY010000112.1:0-4904 GCA_964435645.1 uncultured Thermococci archaeon
TAATTATCTATTATTATCACACTTTATAAATATTATTGCTCATCAATGTTAATTATTTTGATATATAAAATTATGTATTATAACTAATGAATATCAAAAGGTTAATATTGGTTCCATCCATTATGTGTTTAGTGATATCATGATAGAAATAATGCTGACAAAGGATGTTTCGTTTGACAATCCAGTTGTCGTTGAGGGATTTCCCGGCGTCGGGCTCGTGGGGCATATCGCTGCCACATACCTGGTAAGCCAGCTCAACCTCCCCGAGATTGGGTATATCAGGACAGACCTGATTCCCCAGATTGCGATGGTATTTAAAGGGCAGGTCATGGCGCCGATGCGAATATACGGTGATGAGACGCTTATCGTATTTATTTCTGACATTGCCTTTTCCGATGACAAGACCTTTTACATGGCAGAGCACCTTGGGGAGTTCATGAGCACCAACAAGATCTCCATCTCCCTGTCCCTTGCGGGCATCGGCATTCCTGAGCCCAAGGGCAATGTCTTTGGTGTGGGAAGCACCTCCGACATGGTCCAGCGCATCGAGGGCGCCGGTATCGATATCCTCCCCATGGGGAGCATATCCGGCGGAAGTGGGGCCCTGCTGCTTGAATGCTTCGGGAAGGGGATTCCGTCAATAGCGCTTCTGGCCGAAACGGTGGGCAATCGCCCCGACCCGCGGTCAGCATCATTGCTCCTCGAGCGCGTCTCTGCCCTTATCGGCCGTGAGGTCGATACCAGCTCGCTTATCACAGAGGCCACGCATCTGGAGTCCACACTCTCAAATCTGAGCAAGGATGTAGAAAAGCAATCCAAACGAGAGGAATTTGATTCCATGTATATGTGACGGTGGTACTATGTATGCTTTGACCTGTATTTCACAACGCGTGTTCAAGGAGCTTCTGTTTGAGGGCATCAAGACCATTGAACTTCGTAGTGCACACAATATCAACTCGATAGCCCACGTTACCGTCGGCGAACCGGTCTTTATAACCTGCAAGGCAGAAGAAGACATTACTCGCGAGACGGAAGGGATTATCGCCGTGGTGCGTAATCTTTCCGTCGGCAACAGGCGGGATGACGGCAATCACGATGAGTACGAAATAACGGCCGCCCGCGTCCAGCTCGAGCGCCATAGCGTAGCAAAGATTAAGGATGCCGTAAAGCCCGGATTCGGCAAGGAAGTCACCGTGGACATTGAGCAGAGGCGGTATTACTGCATGAGCTGAGCGCCTCTGCAACGTCGTTGATGTCATCTACACGCACGTCGCCCCAGTCGCCGCCCACAATGATGCTTTTGCATCCGGCCGCCTTGGCCGCCGTGGCGTCGTCTATGGTGTTTCCGATGTAGATGCACTCATCGGCCGCCATGGCCTTTTTTGCCGCAAGGATTGGTTCGGGGTGGGGCTTTTCATGCTTTACGTCATCCTGGGTGGTAACGTGCAAGGCGTCAAAATATGTTCCGAGGTATGACGCCCCCAGTGCAAAGAGCGCTTCGAATCGCGTGCGAGACGTGGCTATTGCCAGAGGATGCCCCGAAAGCGCACGCAGGGTGTCTTCCCTGATTAGGACTGTCTCATTTGAGATGAGGCCCTGCTTAATCGCTATCGGCGGTGCTTTCCCATACGACTTCCAGTACAACCCTGCGCCAAGGTAGTAGCTTTGAAATATGTCCTTCACCTCTTCCCACGCATCATCACGAACAACGGGCCGCTTTTGGCCGAGAAGCTTGTTTATGATATACACAGATGCGTCCCAGTCGTTGTTGAATCCCGTTTTGCCCACGAGAAGTCCCATCTCTTCGTAGACCTGCTGCCTGCCGGCATTAGGCACAACATGCTGCACGGTCTGCACGATGGCTTCCTTGTAGCTTTTGGACACATCGATAAGTGTTCCGTCCATGTCAAAGATGAGTGCTGTGTTCATTTCTTGTGCCCCCATTGCTGTCCACCCAACGACAGGTGTGCTGTCGTGATGTGCACATCTGCCCCCGTCTGGAATCCGTATACATAGGTCAATCGACTTAGTCGATACATTTATATATTGCGGTAAAAATTATTTTTCATGAATATTTTGTGTGAAACCCGACGGGCACTCCCTTGAGTATCAATTGTTCTGGTTAGCATTAAAGGGAGTGTATGCAATGAATGGGAAATTTTGGAAAGGTAACGATAGGGTTATCGTTGCTTTCGATATGGATAAAACGCTTATCGATTGTGAATTCCTCGACGAGGTGGCAAAAGTCCGGGGATGCTTTGATGCCGTACAGGGGCTTACCGAGAGGGGCATGTGTGGCGAGATCACGTTTGAGGACTCGCTTCGTGCCCGTCTTCAGCTGCTTAAGGGGCTTCACATCAACAATTTTGACAAAGTCTTCAATGAGTCTGCCATGACCGACGGTGCCGAGGCGCTTATACGAAGGCTCCATGCCGATGGAGCCAAGACTGCTATTATCACGGGTGGCTTTGATGTTGTCGCCTACCGACACGCCCGGCGTCTCGGGATCGACTATGTCGCCTGCAACAAGCTCGAGGTGCAAAACGGTATGCTTACCGGCAACTTCCTGCTCGACGTTGACGGGAACAAGGGGCAGTGGCTCTCGAAGTTCAAGGCTGCTTCAACCGCCACCATGGCCATAGCAGTGGGCGACGGGGCGAACGACATCCCCATGATACAGGAGGCAGACCTCGGTGTAGCCTACCGTGCCAAGGAGTGCCTGAGGGGCATAGCAGATGTCAATGTCGACAATCTGCTTGAGATATACAACATCCTCGAGGACATCTTCGATGGCACGCAGCGGACCTGCGTCAACACGTCTATAGAGCTCATCTCGGAATAGGATTGCTCACAGCTTTCCGCCTTTATATATGGCGTGAATGAGTGATATCCCGAAAACAAAGGATACCAAAAACAGGAGAAGCCCAAAAAGCGGGAGCCCCTGCCATTTCGGCCCTATGTCTGTATGGAACAGCACTGATGATGCCATCACCATGCTTGCTGAGACGATGGCAAAGGACAACCTGTTGACTGAGCGCTCTAAGCTGTGTGTCAGGTATTCCGTCGTATCGCGGTCAACACCTATCTTGAATCCCCGTTTGCTGGTGCGAGACAAAAAAGAGTCGAGGCGGCGTGGCATCTCGAGAATAAGGTCTCCGGCCTGGGTCACTGACTCGTACCACCTCTTAGCCATATTGACAGGGTTCATGCGCTCTTTTATTATTTCCGTCACATAGGGTTTCGTATAATCCACAGCGTTGAAGTCGGGATCGAGCTGGCGCCCGATACCTTCTATCATGAGGATGGACTTGCCCAGGAGCGTATAGTATTTTGGCATCTTAATCCCGTAGCGCTTAGCGACCGTGGTAAGGTCCTGGATGAAGGTCCCCATATTGATGTTTTCCAGTGCCTGGCCATAATAGTTTTCAATAAGGTCCCCAATTTCCCATACCAGGTCGTCCTTGTTAACATCATCCGCCCCGGTGATCGAGATCACCGTGTCAGCTACTTTTTCTGAATCCTTGCCTAGGACGGCGAGGATGAGGTCCACAAGCTGCCCCTTCATCTTCTTGTTGATGCGCCCCGTAATACCAAAGTCGAGGAATGAGATGGTGTGTGCGTCTATGACAAAGATATTGGCCGGGTGTGGGTCCGCATGGAAGAATCCGTACGAAAATATCATCTTGAAAAGGGCATCGGCGCCAATCTTTGCAATTCTTGCGCGGTCCTCCTGCGTATAGTTTTCGTCCTCGAGGGTATCGAGCACTTTTATTCCATCTATATATTCCATGACCAATATCCGCTTGGTCGAGTAATCCCGATATATGCGCGGTATGCGTACCGATCGATCCCCCTTGAACTCCTGGTAGAACTTTTCCGCGTTGCTCGCTTCCATCGTGTAGTCGAGTTCCTTTCGTATTGCCTTGGAAAACTCTTCCACAATCTCTTCTGGCTCATAGGGCGAGCGCTGGGCGACAAGCGTTCCCACCCTGCGGGCAAGATTATGCATGATCTCAAGGTCCAACCGCACGGTCTGCTCTATATCGGGTTTTTGCACCTTGATTGCAACATCGCTGCCGTCCTTGAGGCGCGCACGGTGCACCTGCCCGATAGATGCACTGGCCACTGGTGTCTCGTCAACGGCGTCGAACACGTCTTCTATGGGCATATTGAGCTCTTTTTCGATTTGGGACTTGATAATGGTGAATGGAAGCGGTGTCACATCGTCTTGGAGCATTGAAAACTCCTGCACGTATTCCTCGGATATTATGTCCGGGCGTGTCGAAAGGATCTGACCGAACTTGATGAATGTCGGGCCGAGCTCCTCGAGGATGATTCGGTATGTCACTGCAATGGACTTTTTCGGCCGCTGGCTCGCAATGTCCTTGCGTTTTGAGCGTGGCAGCATGGCCCCAAGATCCATTTGCTCTACGAAGTGGCCAAGGCCGTTTTTGGCCATTACATGCACAATCTGGCTATACCTGTTGATGTGTGATACGTTCTGCCGGAATGAGCCTATCATGATATCCCTATGTATCTACCTGTTTTAACGGTTTTCCTATCGTGCAATGGGCCATATGCACAGAGCGCATGTACTCCCTATCGTCACGGGCACCTCCCGTTCGCACACTATCTCGGCGACATATCGGCCACCCGACGGGACGATGCGCATCATGTGCACGTCGGCGCCCTGGGGTAGCGCGTGCCGTATGGCGTAGCGCCCCACTTTCTTCGGGAGAAGGATATCCGCACCCAGTACGAGAGGTGATTGTGCGGGAAGTGTATGGCCATCTCCCCGCCACGGCCCTTGTACCGTGGCGGGCGCGGCCTGCCCAATAATAGTGGCGGATCGGCGTCTTACGAGCGATTGTCGGCAAAAAACGGCCTCCACGCCTGATGCAGGC
>CAYSZY010000113.1:0-4822 GCA_964435645.1 uncultured Thermococci archaeon
ATTAATTCGATTTCGATGCTGACACCTTCTGGTACGCGGACGCGCATAACCTGTTTCATAGCGCGCTCTTCTGCGTCTACTTCGATGAGTCTCTTGTGGATTCTCATTTCCCACCGGTCCCATGTTGCCGTCCCTTCGCCGTCTGGCGATTTGCGGACTGGCACCTTGAGCTTTTTGGTGGGTAGCGGGATGGGGCCGGACATATTCACGCCGGTCCGCTCTGCGATTTTCTTGACCTGGTCGCAGACTTCATCGAGCTTCGTAGGCTGTGTACCTGCCAATCTGATTCTTGCTCGTTGCACTGCGATCGCCTCCAATAAGTATTCCCTTTAAAGGGAATCGGTCTTAGTACTGACCGCCCTTGTGGATAGCGATGCACATTCCTGCAGCGACAGTGGTCCCCATGTCACGGATGGCGAATCGTCCCATTTCCGGGAGTTCCTTGTAGTTCTCAAGAACCATTGCCTTTGTCGGCCTGATCTCGACGATTGCTGCGTCACCGGACTTGAGGAACTTGGGGTCCGCCTCTGCGATACCGCCGGTCTTCTTGTCGAGCTTTGCGACGAGTTTCTCAAAGGTGCATGCGACCTGGGACGTGTACGAGTGGAACACCGGTGTGTACCCCACGGTGAGTGCCGTTGGGTGGGTGAGCACTGCGATCTGCGCTCTGAACGTGTCCTTTGGCGTGATGACGGTCGGCGGATTGCTGGTGTGCCCAAGCACGTCTCCCCTTCGGATGTCCTTCTTTCCGACACCGCGAACCGAGAATCCGATGTTGTCCCCCGGCTCTGCCTGTTGCATCTGCACGTGGTGCATCTCGATGGTCTTGACTTCGCCAGTGACCGGCTTTCCGAGGATCGTTGATGCCGGCTCAAAGATGACCTTGTCTCCTACCTTCATTATACCCGTTTCTACCTTGCCCACAGGGACTGTACCGACACCGGTGATGGTGAAGACGTCCTGCACGGGGAGCCTGAGCGGCTTGTCCGTAGGCTTTGATGGTTCGGAGAACGAGTCGACGGTTTCAAGGAGCGTTTTTCCCTTGTACCATGGCATCTCAGCTTCTGGCTTGCTGGTGATGTTTGTTCCGTTGAACGCCGAAATCGGGATGACTGCGGTGTTGTCCGGCTTGAAGCCGACTACGCGGATAAGCTTTGAGATCTGATCCTTGATCTCGTTGAACTTCTCCTCCTTGTAGTTTACGACATCCATCTTGTTGATGGCGACCGCAAGCTGGGTGATCCCAAGTGTTCGTGCCAAGAAAACGTGTTCCTTTGTCTGTGGCATGATACCGTCGTTTGCTGCGACGACGAGCACTGCTGCGTCAGCCTGTGATGCGCCGGTGATCATGTTCTTAACGAAGTCTCGGTGACCTGGGCAGTCCACGATGGTGACTTCCTTGCTGTCGGTCTCGAACTTCTTGTGTGAGAGGTCGATGGTGACACCGCGCTCTCGCTCTTCCTTTAGATTGTCCATTACCCAAGCGAACTTGAAGGTCTTTCCTTTTTCTCCCATGTCCTCGAACTTCTTGATGGTGGCGTTTCTAATCTCGCCATGCATGACAAGAAGCTGTCCTACAGTTGTAGATTTACCGTGGTCGACGTGACCTATGAACGCTACGTTAATGTGTGGTTTTTCTTTAGCCATTGAGTAACCTCCTAACTTAAACTAACGTGAGTAGCTTCCCATAATTAGGGCAAGCTTTTTAAATTTTTCTACCAACCACGCTGCTAACGATTGGTTTACCCAGTTAACTGGATGGTCATATTAGCATCGCGACGGTATGTTGTAGCATAAAGGCCATTTATATATTTTGCTCTGGAGGTTAGCAAATCTTACCATATTTCCCAATTGGGATCCGTTTTTCGAGGGATGTTCCCATTGTGCCACATGTCATATAGTTATGTTTCATTGGATATGTCGACAATAATATATCGTAGCGATAATAATATTTATATTGAATCTATATTCAAATTCGCTGGTGATTATATTTCTACATCCCAAAGATACGCACTAGCTATTTTTACGATAATTCTTATTGCGCCATGCTTTTCCGGATGCATCTCCGGTGATGACTCTCCCGATGTGCCGAATTCGATAATGGTCTACTGCGGAGCCGGCATGCGTGAGCCGATGAATGACATCGGGGCCGCATTCGAGGACGCATGCGGCATTGCTGTGGAATACAACTATGCCGGTTCAAACGCACTTCTGAGCCAGATGGAAATTACCGAGCGCGGGGACTGCTATATGCCCGGCGCCACCAAGTATATCGAGGCGGCGCAGGAAAAGGGATTCATTGCAACGACCGAGAACGTCTGCTACCATATCCCCGTCATAACGGTACCCTCCGGGAATCCCGGTAACATACACTGCCTTGCAGACATGGGAAACGAGGGTGTCACCATCGTGTGGGGCGACCCCGATGTCGCCGCAATAGGTAGCGCGGGCATCACAATCCTCAACAAGAACGGGCTTTACGACGAGGTATGGCCGAATGTTGTCGCCACGCTCCCCACCATGAACGAGGTCATGATGCAGATTGCCATGGGCCAGGCCGATGGCTCCCTCAACTGGTGGGACACCGTGAAGTATGTGGAAGATATCGAAGTTATCCAGATTCCGAAAGAGCAGAACATAATCAAGATCGTGCCCATCGGCACGCTCACGTTTTCGGAGTACCCGGATGCAGCCCAGCAGTTTGTGGATTTTGTCTCTTCCGAGGATGGATTGTCCATCTTTGAAGGGCATGGATTTGTCGTGTACCCCAACGCAGCGTACGAAAACTGAATTAGTACATAACGGGGGGCCCTGATTGCCCCCCTCATTTCATTTCTGGAGGTATAAGATGCCAATCAATGCTTACTTCACACTCAAAAGAATTTCCATATTCCTATGCTTGTCATTGACGCTTTTTATCGCAGTCCTTATGGCGTGCGTGGTCACGCATACCACCCCATCGGCGCTCTTAGAAAGCATTACTACGGGCGAAATACGATTTGCAATCGAGCTGAGCGTCATGACGTCAGCAGTGTCCACCCTTCTCTGTGTCCTGATATCGGTTCCGTCGGCGTATGCCATCGCCCGCTACGACTTTCCCGGAAAAAATATCGTAAACACTATTCTCGACATACCGTTGGCACTTCCCCCGCTTGTGGCCGGTGTCGGGCTGCTCATTCTGTTCGGGACCACGTCGTTTGGCGCGTTTCTTGAGGATATCGGTTTGGTGTTTGTCTTTACCCCACTGGGGATCATCATAGCACAGTTCTTCGTGAACGTCCCCTACATGTTCCGCGTGCTCCGCGGCACGTTCCAGGGAATCAATCCGCGCTACGAGCATGTGGCAAAGACGCTGGGGTGCTCTGATGCCCAGACGTTCTGGCGCGTTACCATCCCAATGGCGAAAAACGGGCTGTTGGCAGGTGCCGTCATCACGTGGTCCAAGGGGATCGGTGAGTTCGGCGCAGCCCTCATGCTCGCCGGCGCGACGCGAATGAAGACCGAGACGCTTCCCATCTCGCTTTATCTCAACATGTCCTGCGGGGCGCTTGACATGGCCATCGCGTCCGCAACGATACTTATCGTCATCTCTGTCGTCTCGCTCTTTATCTTCGAGCGGTACGGGGGATTTGCCAGGGTGTTTTGAGGTGTGAACATGATATCATTGCAGAATATATCAAAAGACCTGGGAGAATTCCATCTTCAGGGCGTTACAATGGACATTTACGATGGGGAGTACTTCGTCTTTATCGGGCCTACCGGCGCGGGAAAGTCGATTCTTCTCGAGACGATGGCGGGCATCTACTCCCCCGACACGGGGTGTATCCTCATGGATGGGAAGGACATCACCAACGTTCCCTCGCGGGAGCGCAACATCGGCATGGTCTACCAGGACTATGCACTCTTCCCGTACCTCAGCGTCGACGACAACATCGCGTTCGGGCTCAAGAATCTCAGGATGGGCAAGGAGGATATCCGCAACAAGGTCGAAGAGCTCAAGGAGTTCCTTGGCATCGCACACCTTGCGCACCGGTACCCCGGGACACTTTCAGGGGGGGAGCAGCAGAAGGTCGCCATGGCCCGTGCCATCGCAATCGAGCCAAAGGTGCTGCTGCTTGACGAGCCGCTCTCCGCGCTGGACTCCCAGACAAAGAGCATGCTCCGGGATGGGCTTACCAAAGTGAACAAGGAGTACGGGATCACCATGGTCCATGTCACCCACGACCAGACGGAAGGGATAATCCTTGCAGACCGCATCGGTGTCATGATGGATGGGCTGCTCATGCAGGTAGGTGACTCTAAAGAGATATTCAACAGGCCGGTCAACGAGGCGATGGCTTCCTTTGTGGGCATGGAGAACATCATCCACGGAACGATTGTGGGAATTGAGGAAGGGGTAGCGGAAATACACGCCGGGGATGGCCAGCGCATTTTCGCACTGACAGGCATTTCTCAGGGGGATGTGAAGGTGTACGTCAGGCCCGAAGATATCCTGCTTTCAGCCGAAGAGTGCGACAGCAGCGCCCAGAATCGCCTTAGGGGGCGCGTGGAAGTGCTGCAGGATTTGGGGCCGCTGGTCCGTGTGACCCTCTCAACCGGCATCGTCTCCCTTGTCACGAAGCGCTCGCTCCACTCCATGGGCCTTTGCGAGGGCATGGAGCTCTATGCTGCGTTTAAGGCAACGTCCGCGCATGTTGCCAAGGACTAGGCGCCCTATTTTCGTTTTTTTCAATGCATACTTTGATATGTGGTAAAGTACATATGATACCGGTGAATGAAGAAGGGACATAAGTGATGTATCACACGACTCGGCGAGCTGGTT
>CAYSZY010000114.1:0-4777 GCA_964435645.1 uncultured Thermococci archaeon
TAAAATAAAGTATATGAATAGAATGATACGTATGCATCTTATACAGTATAATTTTTCATTGTTTGATGAGCGTTGGTTTTGCCCCAACGCCTGTATGATGGAAAAATATTTATTGTCATGTGTATTAGCACAATAGATGATAATTAATAATAAACGAACTCTTGTATATATTGCCATCATATTGCTCATAATGCCGCTGCTCGCAGGATGCATCGGCGGAGGGGATGACAGCTCGACCCCATATGAGGGTGAAGTAGAGGATCTTTTACTGACCAATGATGAAATACCGGAAAAGTATGCTGAAATGGCCGAGCGCACCTCGATGCCGGCATCTGAAATATTCCCAGACGAAAATCTTCCTAACGACCTTGGATTTGAAGATGCATACGCACTTTCCGCCTTGTACATTGATGATGATTTTAACTTCGGCATCCTTGCGCAACTTGTAATACGATTTGACATCGATGAGATGGAAAAAGCCATGGACGAATACAAGGATGCGCAGCTCGAGGAATACGAAGACGAGTGGGAGTCAGTCAACTTCGGAAACATTGGAGATAAGACAGCTGGACTCAAGTTTTTGGATGAAGATTTTGGCGCTGAAGCCTACGAGCTTGTGTTCACAAAGAAAGACATCATGGTCGTATTCATCATTGCAGGCGATGAAGACACCGAGTCACTCATCAAGGACCTTGCAAAAAAGGTAGAGGCCAAGATTTAACCCCTCTATTTTCTTTTCTTTTTTGTGATTGAATGAATACCATCCAGTATGTAGGTACTATTCTTTCCTCACTAGGGATATTTGTGATACTTGGGTGGGCATTATGGAAAGCGTCGAATCTTATCGATCTTCCAACAGTCGTGTCGGCAGGCTTACTTTTGGCAGTGTGTGGAATGGGTATAGTCATCGCCTCGCTTATCCACGAGCGAAGCAATGACGTAAAAAAAGAGTCCTTTAAAAAGGACTAGATGACGCCATCTTCCCCGAAGCTGGCAATCTCCTCTGCGGAGTACCCAAGCTCATCGAGAATCTCAGCTGTGTGCTCGCCAAGCACCGGCGGAGGAATTCTCAGGGAACCAGGTTCCTCCTTCACCTTGACGGGAATGCCCGTATGTTTGAATTTCCCTATTTGCGGGTGTTCAAACTCCTGTACCATGTCCCTGAAGAGGACATGTTCATCGGTAAGGACACGGTCCATGGTGTAGATGTGGCCGCACGGCACGCCAGCTTCAGTAAGTGCATCAATCCATTCATCGCCAGAACGGGCCCTAAGGACTTCCTCAATCATCGGGACAACTGCGTCTCGATTCTTTACGCGGTCGTCGTTTGTGGCCATTCGGGAATCTTGCTTCCATTCGGGTTTTTCGATTGCATCGCACATCATCTGCCACAGCTTGTCGGAACCGGCGGCGATGTTGATATAGATATCTTTCGTTTTGAATGCCTGGTACGGCACGATGGTCGGGTGTGCTGAACCCATCTTTTCCGCCACTTCACCCGTTGCAAAGAATCGGCCGGCCTGGAATGTCAACCAGGATACTTGGCAGTCGAGCATTGAAACATCGATATAGTCACCCTTGCCGGAAAGCTGTCGTTTAAATAGTGCGCCAGCAACGCCAAACGCTGCATACATGCCAGATGCAATATCAGTAATCGGGAGCCCCACCTTCACGGGGGGGCCGTCCTTTTCACCAGTGACACTCATGATGCCACCCATGCCTTGTATGACCTGGTCATACCCCGGGCGCTTCTTGTATGGCCCTGTCTGCCCAAATCCTGAAATGGAAGCGTACACGATGCGGTGATTGACCTTCTTGACGCTCTCGTAGTCAATACCCAGGCGCTCCGTTACGCCGGGCCTGAAATTTTCAATCAACACGTCCGCATCCCGGACAAGCTTAAAGAATATCTCTCTTGCCGTCTCATTTTTAAGATTGAGTGTGATACTCTTTTTATTGCGATTAACACTAAGGAAATACGATGATACGCCGTTAACAAACGGCGGCCCCCACGCACGGGAGTTGTCCCCTATGTTTGGAACCTCGACCTTGATGACCTCTGCGCCTTGGTCGGCAAGCATCGTGCTTGCAAAAGGCCCAGAAAGAGCTTGGGTAAGGTCTATAACCTTTATGCCGTCAAACATGCTCATTTATTCACCATTCGAACCGTGTATTTGCCAACATATAAACCTTATGGGGCATTTCTACGGTAAGAATGGGGGCTACCACACTCGGTATGCTCCACAATATTCTAAAATATTGTGTGGAGCTGCCGGTCCTATTTATAAGGAAACTATCCATCCGGCGTTGGGACAAAACTAACGTGGCACCCTTGTGGTAAACACATTGTGCAGGATGGCGATGCCTGCCATCGCCATTTCCTGGCGGCTCTCCCGCCGCTGGCGGATGGTCCACCCGAATCGCCCCTTGTCAGACGCGTACATCGTTTCGCACAGATTCCGCTTGTAGTACTCTTTTAGGTACTCGTACGGGTCTGCAAGTATCCACCGGTAGACCCTGCTCCACTCAGGACCGAAGCGTGCCCGCCTGCGCTTGGGCAGCACATATGCAGTCCCTGCCTCAAGCGCCGAGAGCACGCTTCGGGCGCTGTAGTACTTGTCCAGTCGGATTGACTTTATCGAGATGCCGAGCTCGTCAACCATCGCCATGGCCTTTTTGTACGCGTCCATCTTTGATTTTGAAGAATAGCCGTATGCCACTTAAAGACCAGATTCAACGTCCAATAACCTAAAAGAGTATCTATATGCCCTGTTTCGCTTCTCAGGATTTGAGGCGTAGTGATGCTTGACTGCAAGCGAGTAGCCGGTGCCGTCGCCGGCCATGTGGCCTGAGCAGCCGCGCTCGCGCAACTGGAGCGCAAACGCGTTGCACAGCACGAGGCGCACCGCCTCGTCGCTGTAGAGGCGCTCGATGGTCTTGTAGGATACCTCAACGCCGCATACCGGCGCAAAGAGGCCAAGCATGGCCTCCATGTCGCGATTGCTCTTTTCGGTCATGATCGCCAGAAGAAGGAGGTGTGCGCGCTGCGCAAGCGACAGTTTTGCCGGCCTGCCCGTGCGCTTTGGCATGTGCAGGGCGCTCGCCGCCTCGGACAGATGGCGCGAGAGCCGGGAGAGGCGTCGCGCCACATCCTTTCGCTCGCGCTCCCATGCGGTGCTGCTCCTGACAGGGAGCGTCTCCCTGTCATCTATGCACCGTTCGAGGAGCGCGTATGCCTCTTCTGCCTTCCTGGCCGTCACCAGCATTGAAACCGTCTAACCGCAAACTTTATAATTATTTCTATGGATATACTAACCATGCGTAAGCTTTCAGTTGTAAAAGGCGACTTCACGCTCACGGACGAGGTAGAGATTGTGTTTGAGAAGACTATAACCGCGTTTGGCAACAGCGCCAAGACGGATGTACCCAAGCGCTATTTGGGAAAGAAGGCATATGTCCTCATCCTGACGGATGAGGAAGAATAGTTTTGTCCCAACGCCCTATCCATCCGGCATAATCACGTAGGGGTATCAGCGAAGATGATGACATTCCATGACGCTTCGCAGCAAATGCTAGCCCCCTTATTGTTTACAGATAAGGAGCGCTGTATAAGCCACATCGGTTGTTAGGGCCATAGGCTACTGGGCGTCAATCATACGAAACATTGTAAAAAGGAATTCCATGTTATAGGTGGTGCCATACTCAATGTGTGGGATTAGGTTCAGATATCGGCGAGACATGCCTCTACCCATTGAACTGACCTTTAAAATCGTACGAGCCACTTAATGGGCATTTGCTGCTCGAATCCATCGACATCCCCATATAGTTCCACAGACAATCGGGATATGTCATATGATATCCGACGGATGGTACCGATAGGTATGCCGTTGAATGAAACTGCACCCGCACTGCCAAACATCAGCACATCGCCCTCATTAGTCGTAATTGATACCGAATTATCCCCCCCCATGATAGCAGCTATGGATCTCAGTTCACCCGATGCGGCTTCGAAGAATCGCACTTTGATCAACTCGTACATTGTATGTGAAATCATCATGTATATTTTATGGTGGTGCAATAATAAAAATCCATTCTTGTGACAAGAGGCTTTGCACATAAAGTATCTCATCTTTATGTGCATTCGCATGCGGAAAACAAATCTCTATACGGATGCAAGCTCACAGCCTCTATCCCCTTTGCAAAGGCATGAGGGATACCTTTCTTATGAAGTTGTAGGCGGTGTTGACGTCCGCGGTTCATGGATGCTAGCTCGCGCTCCCATGAATCGAGAAAGTCCATGCTAAAATAGATCTCGCCCCTCTTGACGAGCTGATTGTTGTAAGCGCTCCAGTTTCTGGGCATATGGTATTATGGAAATATAAAGTATTCTATTGAATTGTGCAACACAGCATGTCAAGAGAAACATTTAAAAGCGGTAGTATTCACCGTTTTCTTCGTGGGCTCGTAGATTAGTTCGGAAGATCGCTGCCTTCGCAAGGCAGAGGCCTCGGGTTCAAATCCCGACGAGTCCACCACCTTTTTCGCCGTACCAGAATTTCAGTATGCCCTATGATTGTCAACACACGGAAAAAAATACAATGATTAATCCCTGTGTATTGATGACTGACATACTCCCATCACTAACGTAGTGGGTTTCTATGGTCGGCATGCTTCCTATGCCATTGCCATTTGAGGAGTATCCGTGCCCCCCCTGCCATATCTCTTTCTATGGCAGATCGACTCACGTCCTGTGCCAACGCGATGTTGAAAGCGGCGT
>CAYSZY010000115.1:0-4765 GCA_964435645.1 uncultured Thermococci archaeon
TGTTCGCCAACGCGGAGGCGGCCTCCATCATCTACAGCATGGGCATAACACAGCACACCACCGGTGTGGACAACGTCAAGTCCTGTGCCAACCTCGCCATGCTTACCGGGAATCTCGGCAAGGCCAGCACCGGCGTCAACCCCCTGCGGGGCCAGAACAACGTGCAGGGTGCATGCGACCTCGGCGCGCTGCCTAATGTCTTTTCAGGCTATCAGGCGGTCACCGTCCCAGAAAATCGCGAGAAGTTCAAAAAAGCCTGGCACATGAAAGAGAAGATACCGGATAATGTCGGCCTCACCATTGTCGAGATGCTCAACGCTGCGCACGACAAGAAGCTCAAGTGCATATACATCATGGGTGAGAATCCCATGATGTCCGACCCGGACCTCAATCACGTCCGCGAGGCGCTCGACTCACTCGAGTTCCTCGTGGTGCAGGACATATTCCTCACCGAGACCGCGGAGCACGCAGACGTCGTACTGCCTGGAACGACCTTCCTAGAAAAGGATGGCACGTTTACCGCCACCGACCGGAGGGTCCAGCGGGTCAGGCAGGCAGTGGAGCCCATGGGGGATGCGCGCCCCGACTGGGTCATAATCTCCCAGCTCGCGAAGCTCATGGGGTCCGACGAGTTCGAATACGCGTCGCCCAAGGAGATCCAGGACGAGATTGCGGCGCTCACGCCAATCTACGGCGGCATCACTTATGAGCGCCTTGACAGGGACGACTTCCTCCACTGGCCATGCCCCTCGAAGGACCATCCCGGAACGGCGTTCCTCCACAGCGGCAAGTTCTCCCGCGGCCTCGGGCACTTCTTTGCAGTTCCCTTCAGGCCTCCCGCGGAGCTCCCCGACGACGAGTACCCCCTTATCCTGACGACAGGGCGGCTCCTGTTCCACTTCCATACCGGAACGATGACCAGGTGCTCCCCCAAGCTGGACAAGGAGGTCCCCACGGGATATGTAGAGATAAATCCGAAAGACGCACAGGACCGTGGCATCGCTGACGGCGACATGGTAAAAGTCTCAACTCGCAGGGGTACCATCGACATCCCTGCCTACGTGACCACAAAGGTTCCTGAAAAGATCGTCTTTATCCCATTCCACTTCAAGGAATGTGCGGCAAACATCCTGACGAATCCGGCACTCGACCCCATAGCGAAGATACCCGAGTACAAGGTATGTGCGTGTGCCATAGAAGCGAAAGGTGAGTAAGATGAAATATGAAAAGGAAGACATCATGTCAATACTGGCGGTCCTGGCGGGTACCATACCCACCTGGTACCTCAACAATGAATTCCTTGACACGAAATCCAACGCGGTCATAGCCTCCGCCATTGTGGGGCTTGTTGCCGGATTCCTGTTCAAGAAGTACGCAGGGCAAATCTACTGTGGTTCCTTCGTTGGAATGTGTTCCACGCTTGTAATCGGGAGCATCTACTACACGGTACTCTTTGGTGTCGTTGCAGGCCTCATCTACGTCACGTGGAAAGGGTACCTCAACGGCCATGGGGGAAAGTTCGGTACGACGGCATTCATGTCCGTGCTTGCCTGCCTTATCATCCTCTCCCTTGCCGGAAAGGACTACTCAGCGGTCAACGCCGCGGCATCCACCGCAGTCTCCGTTGAATGGTTTGTGCTCGTCATGCTTACAGCCATACTCGCCACCATATTTACCTTCTATGTGCGCAGGGATCTTTTCATGCGCGTCTTTGAGGATAAGTGCTCCGACGCCGTGCTCGGTTCCGCGCTTGTGGGGCTGCTTGCGGGAATCATCCTTCCCGAGCTCACACCGACCTATGGGACGACCCTGTCACTCGTCGCGTTCTCGGCCTCCTTTGCAGGCATGACCTCATTCCCGGTCATCTTCGACAAGGCGTCGCACTTCGCATCGGCCGGTGTCTTTGTAGGTATACTCTTTACCGTCACCGTGGATATGGTTCCCGGGGGCGGCGGAAAGCTTGGTACAATAGGATTTACCTCTGTGCTGCTGACCAAGTACATCCTCGAGCACTACCGTGAGGTCAGAAGGAACATATGCGAGGCATAAGCCGCCGGGCCACTATACGTCGTCCTGGTAGTTTATGTTCTTGAAAACGGAAATATCGATGAGCCCCTGTTCGATAAGGGGTTCTATCCCTACTTTTTTTACGTCGCACGTGTCATAGAGCGACGCAATCCTGAAATCGTTGCTGAGGATCTGGTATTCGAGCAGCGGCACCAGCCGCTTGTCATAGATTGCGCACAGCGGTTCGGTGTAACCGGAGCGCCAAACAGGAACAACGATGTCTGCTTCATGCGAGTACAGGTGCTTTATGAGCCTGGCGCTGATGTTCGGCATGTCGCATGCCACCATTGCCACCCGCTGGTGCCTGCCGTGCCTGAGTGCGGAATAAATGCCGCTGATGGGCCCCAGGTCTAGGTAGTCGTCGTTGTTGCGCTCGACGCCGTACAGCCGAGCATCCTTGCTTCCACACTGGACGAATATGTCGTCGGTAAGGGGGGAAAGCGCATCGTAGACATGCCGGTAGAGCTGCTTGCCGTTGATGGTGTGCAGCGACTTGTCTGCCCCGAATCGCCGTGACTTCCCTCCACAGAGGATGGCGATGCTTAGCTTCATCACACCACCTGCGCACGGCCGGATGCATACACGTTAAACGATGCGTTTCGGGCAAATCCGATGATGGTAATGCCTGCAGACGCCGCAGCGAGTACGGAATCGTAAAATGGGGGCGCCTTGGAAATGATTGCAGGAATTCCCAGTGCAGCTGCCTTTGAAACGGTCCGTCCCGATATCCTTCCCGTGGTGAAGAGCACCTTGTCCGAAAGAGGTATGCCGTTTTGTATGCAGTGTCCCACCGCCTTGTCGATGGCGTTGAATCTCCCGATGTCCCCCTTGCCGGCAATAGCCGTGCCCACGGCGTCGAAGATAAAGGCATAATGGAAGGCGCCGGTCTTTTCAAAGAGCGGCGAAGCGCCGGTGATGTGGCGGGCCATGCCCTGCACGTCCAGGTGTGCCAGCGGTATCGTTGCCGTGGCGGATGCGCGGACGCGATGCCCCGGTGCCCCTCCTACCAGTATGGTGTCGCAGCCCTCCCCGTGCTCGATGCTGACCGCAGGCACACCGCGGGTCGGCATGCCCTCGCTGAAAACGTGGCCGATGCCGAGGTCTGCATAATCCTGTGGGCTGCAGTATGTCATAAATGCATAGCCGCCGTGCAGGATGCGCACCTGCCGCTCCCGTGCCACGGTATCCGTCATTTCCGATGATGCGTCGCC
This sequence comes from uncultured Thermococci archaeon, assembly GCA_964435645.1. Taxonomy (GTDB): domain Archaea; phylum Methanobacteriota_B; class Thermococci; order Methanofastidiosales; family NM3; genus JAHKLV01. Next base: position 3,279 of record CAYSZY010000115.1, read on the forward strand.
GTTCCACCGGATTATCCCAATCTCTGCCATCATATATAATCGCCTTTTCTCTTCATATTTAGGTTTTTTGCATTAGGGCCCCAACGTACCCAGAAAAACCTTATAAAGAACATGATTTATCTCTCTTTGTGAGCAAAGACATTAAATCTGTGATTGCGGATAAGGCAAAAACATATTTTTTAGATGCCCGCCCCACACACGACTGGGCGCATGTCGAGCGCGTACACGCCCTTGCGCTCCATATAGGGCGCGTCGAGGGCGCCCGGCTTGACATCCTTTCATATGCGGCACTGCTCCATGATGTCGGGCGTCGCTATGAGGAGGCAGACATCAGTGTATGCCATGCCAAAAAGGGCGCATCCATCACACGGGATATCCTTGCTGATATCGGCATGGATGCGGAATCAATAGATGCTGTTGTTCACTGCGTTAGGGCCCACCGCTTCAGGGATGGGGAAGAACCGTCTTCCCTGGAGGCGCGGGTGCTGTTCGACGCTGACAAGCTCGACGCCATCGGGGCCATCGGCGTGGCCCGTGCGTATGCATACGCGGGGGAGCACAATCAGCCCCTAGTGACGCCCTTTGACGAGACACACTATTACGGGCTAGCGGTGGACCATTCGTCCCACTCCCCTGTCAAGGAGTATTACGTCAAGCTCTCCAAGCTCAAGGATTGCATGCTTACCGGAGAGGGGCGTAGGATGGCTGTGGATCGCGATGCCTTCATGCGGATGTATTACCACCGGCTCAGCCAAGAGAGTCGAGGTGAGTTGTAGATGAGAAGAGATATTTTTTTCAAGATATACCGGCGGCTCGAATCCCGCCATGACGTCCCCGACGTATCCGAAAAATATGGGTACGGAGAGGATGTGCTTTACAGTATCCTTTCACAAAAAATAGTGCGCAACACTAAAAAGGACTATTACATTATCGCCCGCCAGGCGCATGCCATGGCCCGCGAGTGGAAGCGGGGCAAGACCATTCTCCAGTTAGCGGAGGAACGGAAGTTTCCACCCATACTCACGGCTGGATTCGTCTTCAGGGAGATGGGGATATCAAAAAAGGTCTTGAGGGCCTATACCTCTGCGCCGGACGACATCCCCGATAAGCGCATATGTTCTGAGATGCAGTCCGTCATGGAGGAGGATTTTATATATTCGCCCCGGGGCATAGAGTGCCAGAAGGACCGCGGCATCTTCTGTGAGGACCGCATCAAGGAGTGGCTCGACGAGCAGGGGTACACGTATATGACGGAAAACGACTCACGGGAGATGGGCCGGACAAAGACACCAGACTTCCTGTTTCACGAGCCCCACGCCCTTATCGATACGGACGTCAACTGGATTGAGAGCAAGGGCAGCTTCGGGTCGCCGTTCCAGGCGCGCCACGACTATGAAAAGCAGCTTCGGCATTACGTCGACCTCTTTGGCCCCGGCATCGTCGCCTATTGGGTAGGGTATATCGATGACCTCGTCCTTGATGATGAT
>CAYSZY010000116.1:0-4732 GCA_964435645.1 uncultured Thermococci archaeon
TTCATAACATGACAATATTTCCATTCCTTCGTACAGAATCCTTAATCCAAGCTGTGCACGCTGAAAGATGTGCTCATTAATATACTGTTCCTTTTGTGAAAGATCCAGATTTTCAACGACTTCGCGGTATTTCCTTACCAGCATGCGTTTTAGTCGCTGGTACCGGTGTTCGTCAATATCGTAATTATGGTTCTCGATTATGGTGGTGTAATTTACAAGGTACACGCCATAATATTGTTTATAGAGCTTGAGCAGCTCGTCAAAAAAGATGACTTCGCTCAGTTGGGCGGCATCTTCGTCTTCCAGGCTGCACTCGATAATAAATCTGTCTCGTACCGAGATAATTCGCTTACGCTCATTTTCAAAATCGCTAAACCCCATGTCGCGCTCTTCAAATAGTGTCATGATACCACCGGAGTGTATACAGCTTATTTTATGTATGCATTTGAATACTTTTTCATTGTAGCGCGGGACAAAAGGCCTTCTCTTCCCTCCTTATGACAAAAACTACATATATATGCCTAATCTAAAATATGTAATACGGTGGCAACTGCGGGTGGGAAAAGATGCAAAGGGTAGTTAAATCAGGGGCGGAGTGGCGGGCTATACTGCCGCCCGATGTGTTCGAGGTGCTTCGAAACAGGGGGACCGAACCGCCTTTTTCTGGGGTGTACGAGTCTGTGTTTGAACCGGGCATCTATGTCTGTGCAGGATGCAACAACCCTCTCTTTGATGCAGATGACAAATTTGATTCCGGTAGTGGATGGCCGAGCTTTTCGGTACCCATAAGCGAGTCAGCCGTGTACACAAAGAATGATGCGCAATTCGGGATGAGTCGCACCGAGGTATTGTGCGCACGTTGTGACGGTCATCTAGGCCATGTGTTTGACGACGGGCCGCCGCCGGGAACGCGATATTGCATAAATTCACTTTCCCTCCTGCTTTGCAGGCAGGATTAGATCATGGCTTTAGATGCGCTTTACGTAGAAATACTCAGGCTCCTCCTCTCTTACTATGAGGAAAATCCACTAACGTATGTTGGGTGCAGCACGCTACGGTCTCATTTTAACACCCCCGCCTATGCGCTCCGGCCATACGCAGAGACGCTCGAGCTCAATGGGTATGTTGAAAAACTTGAGGGCATGTCACCGACATATATGGTGCGAATCACAAAAAAGGGGCAGGATGCCGCACGGTGCGGCACGGTGGAGATAACACGTGATTGCACCATCCAGACACCGCTGAAGTTGCGGATTTTAGCATATCTGAAAGCAGCACGTGATAGCGGTGCTGACACGTATTATGTGCCTCATCGCTGCATTTGCCGTGACTTGGAATTAACTGAGCACGAAGCAGGCACGGCTGTAGAGGAGCTGGCATATATGGGCCTTGTCCGTTTGGTAGGCGGGATGTCCCATTCTTTCACTATACAGATAACGGACAAGGGCATTGCACATCTGAATCGAAACAATGACGTATGGCCTGTTACTGGCAGCCAAGGGTCTCGATAAGTTCCATGAGTTTGGAATGCAGGTCTTTTTCTTCCGTGACGCCTGCAGCGGCTTCTGCAGCCATGTCCTTTGCACGTTGCAGGGCATCAATCGGACGTTCATCCGCTCCTATTGACATGAGAGTCGTTCCATAGTGGTGGGCAATCTTTGCCCTGAGCTTGGGGTCTACCCTGTCCTTGGGAACCGCCCATGAGCGCTCAAACAACGCCAGAGCGTTGAGGTACGAGTCAGTATCCGGCTCGGTTATGTTATCGACAAGATACGACAACCCCATGTTTAGATTCCCGTGGAACCATTCAACAGGCATGTCTTCGGCCGTATACACCTTAAGCGCGTTTGCGTACGCATCCCTAAGCATGGAAGTATCGTTTTGGTCTTCCCGCAGGGTTGTAGCAACAGTTGCCGCAAGCCCCATGCTCCACGAGATCTGGGCGAACATTTCAGGGTGCGATTCAAGCGTAAAGACCGCACCTGCCATACGGTACGACGCAATCGCCTCATCGATGTATGCAGCGTCATTTGCGGCCTGTGCGAGCCCGACGAAGAGGTTGCCCATCCGATGGTACGCCTCTCCCTCTGCCGTCTCGTCTATGCTATGATACGCAGTCGCTGCCAGCCTATATGCCGCTATGGCCCTACGCATATTTTTTACCGGCGATTGTTCATATGCAAGGTCCCCAAACGTGGTACCGAGGGAAAAAGCCACCTGTGCCGCTTCCTTGGGCTTGCCGATGGACTCAAGAATGCCGTATGCTTCCTCAAATGCCTGCGCGGCCTTGGAAAGGTATCTGGATTCTGACGTACAAGCGTTATAGACATGGTACGCCATGGCAATGTTCCATAGGATTAACGCGTGATTCAGCTGGTCTACATCCTTTGTATAATAGATAATTGATGCATTGTATGCGTCGAGAGACTTGACACACAGGTCTGCTGATTCTGTAAGGGCAGCAAGCTCCCTGTACGCGTTGCCTGCATCAAAGGATACATCCGCAAAGACGGGAAGGTGGGTTCTCGGCATGGTGTTAAGGGATTCCACGTACTGTTCAACAGCCTGCGTAAGCACCTCTTGGTCCCCTTTGGCTCTATACTTCTGGATGAGGAGCTCACCTTTTTTTGCCACAAGCTCGGCGTAGTGTGCCTTGTCCCGTTTTTTTGACACCTGCCCAAGCGCGGCGTCTATGATTCTAATTGCAACGTCGGGGTCTGTGTCGCAAGCGGGTATGGTATCTCGGGATTTTTCTTCCATGGTATCACGGTAAATATCCCTCTCTGCGATAAAAAAGTATTGGATAATAAAAAGGAAAAAGGAAAAAATCAAAGGAGGGTCTGTATCTGCTCAAGGAGTGTCAGCGCCTTTATGAGCTCACCGTTGGCATGAATGGGATTGACTGACGTAACACTTACGCATTTCATGTGTTGGTCCACTCTTTCAAGAAGCACACGTACATTGTCTGGGATATCTTCCGGAAGCTGTTCAAGGACCAGGGAAAGGAGCGTATTTGCCTGTGTGAGTCGCATCCTTTCCATCGGTATGAATGCGGCAAGTGGGCTTATAGGCGCATGAACACATACCGTGAGCGTAAAAGTACCTGTGACACCAAGATTATCGGTGACGCGTAGCGTCACTGGGTGGTCACCACATGTGTGGAAGGTATGGCTAACGGTGACACCGGTCGAGTCGTATGTTCCGTTCGTTTCCCAGTCCCACTCGTATGATGCGATGGTGCCATCTGGGTCGTATGATGTGGACGCGTCGAAGGATGCCATCTGGCTGGCGCTTGGTGAAGCTGGATTGCATGCGAAATCTGCTACAGGGGGTAAGTTGGTCGGAGACAGTTCATACGCAACGATGATATTTGGGTTATCTTGGATGTTTGCAAGCAACGTGAACATGCCTGCGTTGTCATATGTCGCTGCGCCACCTGCTAAGCCACTACTAATCTCATTACAGACATGTGTCACGCCCGTAGTAGAGCGTGTCGCAATATTAAATTGGTGCATCACCGCTTCACCACTCTGAGAAAAAAACCACAGATACGGTCCGCCTGTTGTCCAAGGGTCGTACGCGCTGCCATACAAGTTCGTCACCGCTGGGGATGTGTTGCCATATATTTCGTTGCCCCCCATATCAATTGCACCAAGCGTTGACCAGCCGCCAATCCAGAAGCCGCCATTCCCTTCATCAAGCCCAGGATCGTACGCAATGTGGCGCACGCCTACAATCCCGGTACAGGTCACCGGAATCGTGCCAATTAATGATTTGTTGGGGAGATCCATGATATATATTAAGTTAGTGGTCGAAACATTACTGCCGTAGAAATATGCCCCATCATACGCCATATCTCTGATTGCCGAAACTCCGGGGATATCGAATGATTCCAGGAATGTGCCATCCATGGAATATTTCCAAAACGAGTTTGTAGTTGCGCTTCTCCAATCTGAAGTATAGATATGTTCTCCATTCGTCTCTATGCCTGGTTGTCCTGCGTCATTAGCAGAAAAGGAATAAGATATGTCCCATGAACCTTCGCTTGTTCCGTTAAGTGCATTTGTGGGCATCATGGGGCGGGAAGAATCTGTGTCGTTATCAGAATAATTTCCACTCATTTGGGCGGCACAAGAAGCAGGTAACATCAAGGCAAGAATAAATAATAATGTTATGATAGTCTTACGCATTTCAATACACCATCAAGATTTATTGTACTTTTGCATAAACGAATAAAAAGATTGCCCTATACTTGTTTGGTCCAATACACAAAAATCATACTCTTCTATGGCGGCAGGCCGGCTAACACCAAAAAAAGTGTTGCTAATTTTTTTGAGATAAACAAATACGAAATTATTGATTTGATTGAATTGACAGAAAATAATCAAGATAGTTTTGGCAATTTTGTACCATATCATAATAGTGCAATATACTTATTCAAAAGAACTGCCAACAAGACTTGATTGCGATAATCTATTGAGGATTATGATTAAGTAGCTTTTCTCTTTTATCACTTGCCATAATCCATTGTTTTGTACATATTTGGTGTCTTTTTCCATATTTTCTCGTTCCTTTTGGGCCCTTTGCCATGTGGGAACGATAGCTCACGCTGGGCCGGTCACGCCGCGCCGTGGCGGCGCAGCGTAGTCAATTGGTCAAGATTGAATCCAAAGCACACAAACGTGTTCTTGACACGAGTCCTTGCGAGCGTCGTCACGCGCACGTGGCCCGA
>CAYSZY010000117.1:0-4702 GCA_964435645.1 uncultured Thermococci archaeon
AGAGGACCTCCTGCCGTCACTGGACAGGGACCTTGGCGATATATATATAAACCTCCTGTCTGGAAGTGGAAGGGAACACAACGCCGTATTGGCGGCCCTCCTCTCTATTAACAAATCATTCAAGATGATTTGTATAAGTGATGACGGCATACAATACTATGGCGAATAAATGGTGATTACATATGATGAAGCACAGGAAACATTTGTCAAGGACACAGAAGAGGCGAGACAGGTTGGCCAACAGGCGCGTACTCCGCGGCCTTGCGACCTCGGTGAAGAAAGAAAAGCGCCGTCTAGCGTCTATCACGGTTAAGGAATCCGCTGACACCGAATAATCCATCCAATATCGGTCTGTGGTCTTGTGACAGAATTCACCGTGACTCCCTGGGATGTGAAAGGGGAAATTGATTACAACAAGCTTATTGCCCAGTTTGGGACCCAGCCTATCGATGATGATATTATCAATCGGGTTGAGGCCCTAACGGGCAATGTGCATCCCCTCCTTAGACGAAAGGTCTTTTTCTCACACAGGGATTTCGACTGGATTCTGTCTTCATACGAAAAGGGTGAACAGTTTGCGCTGTACACTGGCAGGGGACCTTCCGGACACACGCATCTGGGCCATATCCTGCCGTGGATTTTTACCAAGTATCTCCAGGATACCTTTGGGTGCGAGCTATGGTTTCAGCTTACGGACGATGAAAAGTTCGTTCTTTCCCCGTCGCTGACCATCGATGACACACTCTCGTACTCTTACGAAAACGCGCTTGATATCATCGCCGTCGGATTCGACCCTGAAAAGACCAAGATTTTTTCTGACATAGCGTATGCAAAAACGTTGTACAAGCATGCCCTTCGGGTGGCGAAGAAAGTAACGTTTTCCACAGTCAAGGCCGTGTTCGGGTTCAACAACGCCACTAACATAGGGCTTATCTTTTTCACATCAATGCAGTCTGTTCCCGCGTTTCTCCCCTCAATAGAGCAGAATCGCAAGGTCCCGGTACTCATACCGTGCGCCATAGACCAGGATCCCCATTTTCGTATCACCCGCGATGTCGCCGAGCGGCTTGGGTACTACAAGCCTGCGCTTATCCAAAGCATGTTCCTCCCCTCTCTGGAGGGACCCATGTCTAAGATGTCCGCATCAAAATCCAATTCAGCCATATTTACCGTAGACTCCCCCAAGGTTGCACGGAAAAAGATTATGAACGCTTTTACGGGCGGATGCCAATCCTTGGCAGAACAGAGGGAAAAAGGCGGCAATCCTTCCATATGCACCATATTCCAGTATCTTTACATCCTGTTCGAGCATGATGACGAGGTACTCGAGGATTTGAGGACGCGCTGCCAGTCAGGGGAGGAAATGTGTGGGAACTGCAAGAAGTACCTTGCACAAAAGGTAGAGGACTTCCTCCGGGAGCACCAGAAGCGGCGCGAGGCGGCAAAGGACCGTTTGGACGAGTTCATGGTCTCTGACTGATCTCATTTTTCTTTCTGATATAGTATATCAGCGGATTAGCAATCTTACTGCGCCTCACCAGCTTGTTTTTTGAGAGCGTAGCTAGGAGCTGTGCTAGCTCCTTGTCCTCTGCACCGGTCATCTCCTTGAGAGAATGGAGCGTTTGCGGTGTTCTGAGAAGTATTTCGAGTATGGCCTCACCAAGGGCGCCCTTGTTACGGTTCTTTGCCTTGTCAACAATTTCTCGGGCCTGTCCCCTGTCAGTGACGACCCATTTTACCCGCTTACAGAAGTCGTCAGGCTGGCACAGCTGCGGCGCGTTTTCGGCTATCTTGGTGCATGAGGGGGGGAGGTACCATTTTGACTTTCCATAGTCACTCGGCGTGGGATTGTCTGTCATTCCGAACCCCATGTGGTAAAAAATGTTCAGGCGCTCAAGGGGCTGCTCCGTGAAAAAAGGGGGATCGCACCGGTCGCCAGCATTTATTATCTCGGGGACTACATCGCTAAGGAGCGTCTGCACATCGTCCTGGACAAGGGAAAACGAGGCGTCTCTGTCAAATATCTTTGTGGAGGGCAATAACCTGGCATACGACAAGAATGATGTCAGCAGTATCGTTATCCCATAGTTTCTCTGGCCCGCTGGAACACCGGTTAGGGCAATGTTGATGCAGGGCGGAAATGCATCTGTCTCAAGATTCCCTGAAACATTCTCGATGGGGTTTGCAACCTTTACAAGTGATTTTACCATAGTGACGATCTTTTCATAGACAGGGTGGGATACGCCTTCCATTTTGGGGGTGAGCGCCTTGATATATGTAAAGCATCTATCCCTGAGCGTTTTAGCATACAGGTCGAATAGTTCCCATTTTGTTAGGAGCATGTACGACCCTACGAGATATTCCCGTGTCACGTCGGTGGCGTCGTAGCCATCTTCCCACCGTATGGCAAACGAGATGTCCCCCTTTCTTTGCGTCCTGAGCCTGTACAGGTCTTCCCGCGGCACGCGCTTGTTTATTTCCGGTATTTCCACCATAGGTGCCAGTGGTATCTCCCCCGATCCTATGCTGCGCAGGTGCGTGATGGGAAAAAGCGTTTCCATGTGCATGAGCAGTTCATCGGAAAAGTGCCTCACGAGCCGTTCCCTTATAAGCTGTTCATATGCACCCAAAAACGCGGTAACCTCAGGGGCATGCGGAGTCTTTGCAAAGCTCTGAAAAAGGAGAAAGAGGGATATTGCGTCTGAGCGCTCATCGGCATCAAGGTAATTGTCCTGATTTTCTTTCTTCGCGCGCGCTATCGCCATGCGTATGATCTCTCCTTCAATATTGTTGAGGTCAATGGACAAATATGCCCGCACGTCTTCAGAAAAAGGATTGACAAGCACCATTATTCACCGATTGCGTTTTGTCTTCTTAATAGTTTTTATCTGCCTATGGGTGGTAGTTTATAAGTAATATTGGAGCACCGGAATCATAAGAAATGACATTACCGTCGACCTGTGCACACCCGTTGTGATAGGCATAAGCCCTACACATGTTGCAACAATGCAGAGCAGCACGCCCATCTCTCCTGTCAGTGCCCACACGAGCCCTACCTGTATGAGTATGCCGACAGCGGATACGGCCCGGTACCGTACATGCTGCAGGAGGGGGAGCAGCAGGCGCGAAAGGGCTAGGAGCACAGGGTACGCTACCCCTGCACTTAGGCACATTGAAGCAGTCAGCACGCCGTATTCGCCTGCCGTAAGCTCCCCCAGAATAGAGCGCACGTGAACAAGCGCACCGTTTCTTGCAACACCGAACATACGCAGCGCCATAAGCGCAAATAGGGCGTTTGCCGTATTTATCGAGCAGCAGGTGGCTATATATGCCCGGTCTTGTGACTCCTTTGAACCAAAGAGCGATATGAGTGCCGCCTGGCTCGCCCCGATACCCGGTACCATCGCTACAAATGAGCCGGAACCCGTCCCGAGTGCCAGAGACCTTATGAGGTGCGTCCGTTCCATCCTGATGGCGCTATCATCGTCCTGCTCCGGGATATGGTGAGTGGTACTGGCGCTTGCAAGAAGCGTGCTTACTCCAAACATGCCTGCAAAAACGGGAAACATCGGGTCTGGGCACAACCAGGGTGAGGACAGCACTATTATTCCGAACACCCCGCTGATCGCACAGATAGCTGCCGCAGCCAGCATTTTTTCAGGTTTGTGGTGTGAATATACCATCAGTGCCAGCAGGAGTATTAGAATTGCGGGAATTAGCGCCTTTACAACGGGGTATATTGCCACAAGCACTCTTGCAACGGGCCAAGAAAGCGCCACGAGCACACATACTGCGAACAGGCTCGAGACGCCTGACAGGCGTATCGCCTCCAGCCCCCTTCCCCCATTGACCATGTTGTGGGCAGGCAGGACCGAAACTGCCGTATCCTCTTCAGGGATTCCAAGAAGGGTGGATGGTATGAAATCTATAAACGTATGGGTAATTGACATTGAGCATATAAACGTGCACGTTGCCAGCGGACCCACGGCACATGACGAAGCAATGGCAAGCGACAGCGGCGCTGCCGTGTTGACGTGTATGCCAGGCACAAGCCCGGTCACGATGCCTGCTCCTGTACCGAGCAGTGAAAAAATAAGAAGTGCAAACACCATTGCAGGGGCGTATCGCACCCATATCTATGATGTCTGCCTATGGTAGTGTAACAATGCGTATTCGCACGGTTATTCTGCATTAAGGATGACGTAGTCTATCGGTGGCCCGGAGTAGATGGTATCTACAATCTCCATAAGTGTAGGGAGAACATCACCCTTGCCTGCCTGCTGGGACTGTCCGTGCAGCAGCGACTCGTAGAGGGAGAATATGAACGGTTCCTCTATTTCCATTGCTAACCCATGTACGCAGCACTGGCCGACTGTTGCGCCTAGTTGCGTTCCAAGTAGTTTGAGCTGCTCAAACGTTTGCGTATCTATGTTTCTTTCAAGATAGTTTCCATGCATGAGGATGCCTCATTAACATAGACAATATGTACTAATATAAATCTTTTCATTCGTAAAATTGATATAAATAGTATGATTATTCATATATTTATAGACGTATTGTAAAGTATTAGTGATTTTGGAACTGTTACGGTGAAGGAGTGTGCACTGCAACAACATAACGGAAAAAAAAACATTGATGGCGCTGTCATTATTCGTCAATATCCATATGCCTGAAAATACCTTTTTTTTCTTCCTCAAGCATG
>CAYSZY010000118.1:0-4682 GCA_964435645.1 uncultured Thermococci archaeon
TATGGAAATATGATATCAATCTATATGCAGGACTGGGTGACGGTACTCGTCCTCGACGTGGAAACGGGAATGGAACTGCCCTTTGTACCCTAAGTTTAACAGTTCAAGGACACTTCTTTTAATCGCTAACTGTTAAACTTAGGTATCAGGGGCACTGAGCCGGATGACACAAGCTCTATATATAGCCCCCGGAGCGTTTCGTTTTCAAACGCGCCTCGGTCGTCCACGCACGGGTCTTCGGGCCCATAGTGTATGATGAGCGGTTCAACGACGATGGTGAAGAATATCGATTTATTCCAGATGTCGTAGAGCGCCAAATAGCCCTCACGGGCCAGCTTTTCCTCTTACTATATATTGGCGGATGCCGAGTATCCCGCCCTCGGACAGGTCTGGCGCGGGAATGGCAACCATATCATTCTCCATCTGCACGACATCAATTCAAGGGTAGCTATCATCGGGTACTGATTCCCGGCCCCCGGTATAGTTACATCCCGCTGCGGATGCGGGCACAACGACGAGTATCAGTATTAGCGCAAATTTCCCCGGTGGATTCATATTTCTTATTACTGAAAAATTTAAGAAAAATATTGCCATAAATCCTGTGTTCTATCCCTCGTTGCGGGAACTGTGCGTCCAACAAAAAAGTATTAAGGACGTATGGCACAATACATACGCATGAACGAAGGAGACCCATCATACCGGCGCTACCGTGCCCTGCTCTTTGCTATTCTTGGCGTCTGCTACCTGGTGGTTTTCTTCCACCGGAACGCCGTTGGTGTCGTTGCAGTCGATATGATGGACGACCTAGCGGTGGGTGCAGGTATCATGGGATTCCTTTCCGCAGGATATTTTTATCCCTATGCTTTTATGCAGCTTCCAGCGGGATTACTTTCAGACTCATGGGGGGCGAGAAAAACAATCGCTTCCTTTATGCTCATTGCCGCATTCGGGTCGCTTATATTCGGGGCATCGTCGGCCTCTGCCGGTGTGCTTGTGGGGCGCATCCTCGTTGGCATCGGCGTCTCTACCATATATGTCTGCGCCCTCAAGCTTATCGCCGAATGGTACCACGGCAACGAGTTTGCCACCATGAACAGCCTGTTAGTTGCAGTAGGGGGCATCGGGCTCATGGTATCCACCGTGCCGCTGGCATGGCTGTCCACACTCTACGGGTGGAGGACGCCGTTTATGTTCACGGGTGCCATTACGGCCGTGCTTATCGCAGTTGTATGGTTAAATGTGAAGGACTCGCCCGAAGAGCACCGCAACAAAGGCCGTACCGCCCAGAAAGTACCCATGACATCGGCGTCCATAATGAGTACCGTGAGAACGATTCTCGGCGCTCGTGCGTTCTGGCCCGCCAACATATGGCTCATGTGCTCATTTTCGCTCTACATTGCGTTTGGGGGCCTTTGGGGCGGCCCGTACCTCATGCATGTCTACGGGATGAGCAAGCTTGCGGCAAGCAAGGTCCTGCTCATGATAGCCATCGCCATGATTATCGGGAGCCCGCTTATCGGTGTGTTTTCCGACAAGGTCTTCAAATGCAGGAAGCGCGTCATGATTACCACTAGCATCGGGCTCATGGCGACGCTTTCGCTGTTTGTCGTGTTTGTCGACACGCTCCCGCTGTGGGGCCGCTATGTGCTCATGCTCCTGTTCGGGTTGTTTGCCGTCGGCGCCATGCCCGTAGGATATGCATCGATAAAGGACCTCTTTCCCAAAAAGATGGCCGGCACCGCAACGGGCTTGGGGAACTTCTTTCCTTTCATGATGGGCGCCATCCTCCAACCCGCGCTCGGCTTTATTCTGGATGCGACAGGAAAGGTAGGGGACACCTACTCGGCACAGGCATACCAGTATGCGATTCTTGTTATGCTTGGGTGCGCCGTGGCAGCTTTTGTATGCAGTTTGTTTGTAACAGAAACATCACCCCACTGTATAAAGGACTCATGCGCCGCCACACCGGTGGAACCTCCTGTGAACGAAGCCATAAATCAGCCCCTTATGGCGATGGCGGAAGAAAAGGAGTAGGAATATCCCAGATATTTATGCATAGCACTGATGGTAGCCGCCCAAGACTACAAAGAGCTTGTTATGCGCAAGGCAGAAGTCGGTAAAGGTAGTTCGTCCTGATCCGTAGCCCATAGTCGAGCAATGACAAGGTTCTGGCTTTGGGGCCAAATGTAGGTGCAGCTGTCGTGGGGGGGCTGTAGTTGGTGGTGGTGTTGTGGTCCCTTATGTCGGGTACCCGTCATTTTCAAAATGCCCATACAAAAAAGGGCACTTGCCATACTTGTCCTGGATCGTGTCACCGTCGTAGCCTTTTATCTCCGAACACGTGGGTAGCGTTAGTGAGCGATCCTGGTACCTAAAGAACAGGACGACTGCAATAATCACAATAACTAAAATAAAAATCCATTTCTTCCCCATAGTAGGGAATTGGCGGTAATCTATTTATTAATCACGGGGATTTCTGCCAAAGGTAAAATAAAAAGGGGAAAAGCCCCCAAAAGGGGGGGGCGCATTTGGCATATTATGCCAGCATCGCATGCAGCTGCGCAATCAGCTCGAGCGCCTGGTAAGCCTGGCCGGATGCAAAGATGTAGTTTGCAGACAGGTGCGCGCCGCTCATCAGCTCGTTTATAGAGTCAAGTAGTGCCGCCATATCCCCTGTGGGTTGCGAGGGGAGCTGGGATTGCGCCATGGCGAACTGCGCGTTTGCCTTTGCAAGGAAGAGCGTCGCGATTGGTTGCATCGAAGCGATGCTTGCATCAGACCTGTTGAGTGTGCAGGTACCGCAGCCCTCGTCCACAAAGGTGTCGCCGGCGCCATTGCCGAACAGTGCATTTGCAACGTAGTACAGGCCGAGATCAAGAATCTCGCCCGGAGCCGCCTCATCGCCGTCTTCGTTGTCGAATCCCGTGTTGAACGCACAGCCTGGGCCGGCGTTGCCGGTAAACACGTTGTCCTTGAACAGGATGCCGAGGAAACTGTCTTCGATGGAAGTGATGTAAGCACCGGCCTTCGAGACATGGGGCATGGATTTGCCATCCAAAGCTGCCGAGGAATCGGTGTCATTATCCATGCAAGAGCCGCTTTTCGAGTGGGGATTGCTGCAACTATTTCCTAGGTTTTCTGCCGGGGCATTGTCAATATCGGAAAAGACCGGCGCGACTACCAGTACGCCGTTGCCGGAAAACTCATTATTATCCAGGACAAGGTTGGCATCTGATTTGTCATATCCAACATATAGCAACCCGTTGTTCCCATTGCCCTTTGCTTCTGAATCGGCAACGGTGTAGACGGCGCCATGGCACTCGTCAGACTTGACCACAAGCCCATTCTTCACATTTTCATTGCAGGCGGACGAATCAACGGTAAGAATAGTCTCCGAATCATCATCATCAATATATAATCCATTGTATCCGTTGCCGGTAAAGGTGCTAGCATCGATTGAAATATTCGTTTTTGCATCATCAATGTCGAAATAACACCCATTATGGCCATTTCCAGATACTGTCGTATTGGTTATTGAGGTGCTTGAAGCACAGTCATCTGCATCTATGCGCATGCCGTGATGCTGGTTGTTTTGTACAATGCAGCCATCTACTTCAAGATTAAACGTATCGCAGTCGCCAGCATATACATTGATGCCATGGCGTGAGTTGACTTCAAAGATGGAATCTTCGATGGAAATGTCTGTTGTGCCGTAGTATAAATGAGATATAAATCCATGTCGCGTATTGTCACTAAAATTGGAATCAGTCACTGAAAGCTTCGTGTCGCTATCGTGACTCGCAACGAAAAATCCCTGGCTGTTTTCCACGCATACTGCATCGCTAATCGTGATGTCGAGCGCCCCAGAACCATTAGTATTCCCGCCATAATAATACCAATACGACGAACCATATTCATACCCTCCAAAAAATGAAAGCCCCTTGAAATTGCCGCTGCAATACGCACCATCGATGTCGATATCCACAGACCCACCGCCAAATACGCGTGTTTGCAGGCCGGCCTTACCGTTTCCTTCGGCAGCATAATCCGTTGCAGCAATCGTTCCCGCATAATTGTCTGCGGAATAATAAAAGCCATGAGAAGCATTGTTGTTGCATGACACGCTATTAAGCGTGAAAGAACTGTTGTATGAATATACTCCGCACCCACGAATAATGCCATTATAACAATTAGAATACCCGCTTGCACCCGTAATGGTCATATCGCTAAGGGAAATGGAGCAGTCGTTTACTTCCAACGTGTTATGGTCATGTGATGAATCGCTCGAATCGATGATGGAATCATTTCCTATAATGGTGAGATCTTCTGATATCCCGATGGGAAATATTTCACCTGTCGCTTCAGAATAGGTGCCGCTGGCAAGATTAATCGTTTCGCCGGATATTGCCACATCTACTGCATGAGTAATCGTTTTGAACGGCAATCCTTCCGAACCACTATTTGAGTCGTCACCGTTAACTGGATCGACATAATACGTAGTAGTTACAGATGATGCAAGCGTGATACCGGAGAGCAATAACAAAAATGAAAGCAAGATGATACTGCCATTTTTAACATATCTGGAGCGAATCATAAAATTAGAAGAAATTATGGATTATATATTATTGAGGATTATGATTAAGTAGCTTTTCTCTCGTATCCCTTGCCATAATCCTGTGCCT
>CAYSZY010000119.1:0-4603 GCA_964435645.1 uncultured Thermococci archaeon
TAGTTTGGTAGTACCCATGATAATCACCTTTTGTATCAATAAAAAATATTTAATATAAATGTTTCCATGGGTCATTTATCCCCGATTCTTTGGTTATATCTTTTTTTGCCCTATTGCAGGCGCCCGTAAAAAAATCAAAACACTTAAAAGCGGGTGCTCGCACATGAAAGTGTATGATGACACCACACACGTATGTGCTTACCTCAAGTAGCGCAAACGCTGCTACAACGCTCAATGCCTTTGACACGGCGCTACAGGGCGTCGGCATTGCGGACTTCAACTATATCACGGTATCGTCCATTCTTCCCCGCGGCTGCCGGGAAGGCACCATGGGCGACATCCGTGCCATCGTGCCGGGTTCTTTTATGTTCTGCGTCATGTCAAAGATAGTGAGCGATGTGCCGGGAGACCGGATTGCCTCATGTATCGCATGCGCTACCACCAAAGAGACCGTGGGGTGCATCACCGAGTATCACGGGCACTGCACCAAGGAAGAGGCCGAGCGCCGCGCCATTGCCATGGCCGAGCGCATGGTGTCGCAACGCAGTGCCACTATCGATACCATTAAAACAATTTCTTCAGAAGTGGCAGTGGAACAGTGCGGGTGCAGCATCTCGTTGTGCCTGCTCCCATATTGAGATGAATATCATGAATGACAGGACGCTGTGCTGGCATTTGTCAGAATACGTCAAGCAGGCGGTCGAGTACGCCATGCGCTCTGGAAAGGCGCATGAGATTGTGGGCGAGAGCTTCCACGGGGGCACTACCCGGTACTTTGACAAGCTTGCCGAGGACGCGGTCATAGATTATATTACCTCTAACAACGTGCCCTGCGAGCTTATCAGCGAGGAGGTCGGCCGTATCTCGTTCGGCGACGAATTCTCGCTGTACCTCGACCCCATAGACGGGTCGAACAACGCCTTGTTCGGCCTGCCGTTCTACTGCACGTCGATCGGCATATTC
This sequence comes from uncultured Thermococci archaeon, assembly GCA_964435645.1. Classification (GTDB taxonomy): domain Archaea; phylum Methanobacteriota_B; class Thermococci; order Methanofastidiosales; family NM3; genus JAHKLV01. Next base: position 964 of record CAYSZY010000119.1, read on the forward strand.
CGGGACGACAAGCAGTACGGGTTGGTAAGGAATCTCGTCTGGGAGGAGTGGTACGAGGGCATGTCGGAGTATGGCGCCCTCTACAACGGAAAGCCCCTGGGGACGCAGCATGAATCCAGAATCATTTCGTTGTACACAAAAAAGGGCAGGTATATCGAAGAGCTGCGTGAGTACTCATCTAAAATCCGCTGCCTCGGGTCGGTGGCGCTGGAGATTTGCTATGTCTCCAAGGGCAGCCTCCTTGCGTTTATCGATGTGCGCGACAAGATGCGCACCACCGATATAGCTGCCGCAAAGGTGGTGCTTGAGAGCTCCGGCGGCATTGTGACCGACGAGTATGGCCAGCAGCTCGACATGGACGAGCAGCATGTCAACATCATCGCCTCCCATGACCATGAGATTCATGCGTCGCTGGTGCGCGCCTTGCGGTGATACCATGAATATCGGCATAGTTTCCAGGACCGACCGCGAAGAGGCGGTCGAACTCGCGCGCCGTGTCGCTACCATACTCGAAGGCCATGCGGTGTATTTCGACCCCGACCTTGCAGCGCTTATCGGCGGTACGCCCATCGGGGGGCGGCAGCTCGACTTTTTGGTAACAATCGGCGGCGACGGGACGATATTGCGCGCGGCGTCCCAGTACGGGGACATACCGCTTGTAACGGTGAACATGGGCACCTACGGATTTATGTGCGAGCTGACGCCTGATGATGTGCAGTCCATCCCTTCCCTCCTCGAGGACCACGAGCTCGACACCAGAAACAAGCTTCAGGTCGTTTTCCGCGGTACCATGCTGGGTTCCGCCCTCAACGAGATTGTCATCCGTTCGTCATCCCCCATCAAGATGGACCATTTATCTGTTACGGTGCAGGGCGAGTCGCATGACATCTATGGGGACGGTATCATCGTGGCGACCCCCACAGGGTCCACTGCGTATTCGCTTTCCGCTGGCGGGCCGGTAATCCACACGCTTGCACCTGTGGTGTGCATCACACCCATATGCCCGCTGTTCGGCGAAGCCCATCCGTATATCGTGCCCGACTCGTGTGAAATTGCTATCTCCAACATCGGCAAGGAATGCTTTATCATCCTGGACGGCCAGCTCATGGAGCGTATGAAAACAGGTGATTTCGCGACCATATCAGGTTCTGGGGGTCAGGTCAGATTCGTAAGGCGGAAACAAAATGAAGTATGTCCTTGATGCAGGCGCCATCTTTTCCCGCATAGACACCGATGCGGCCCTTACCACACCAGCGGTCTGTGCGGAGGTCCGTGACAGGGAAAGCAGCCAGCACCTTGAGCGCCTTCTGGCGTCGCGCAAGCTTGCGGTCAGGGAACCGACCCCTGGGGCCGTTTCGCTGGTACGCGGCACGGTGGGCCGGACCGGCGATGGATTGTCCGGGACGGACATCGGTGTCATCGCCTTAGCCCATGACATTTCTGGGCATATCATCACCGACGACTACGGTGTGCAAAACGTTGCCTCGCTGCTTGGGATACCGTGGTCCCCCACCAAGACAGAGGGCATACGCCGAACCCTGTCATGGTGTCTCCGGTGCACGGGGTGCCGAAAGCGATTTCCCTCCGACCATCCCGACGGCGCCTGTGATGTCTGCGGCAGCAGGCTGGCTCGCTCAAAGCGCTAGCTTTTCCCCTCGCTACATTTAAATATCATTTTCTTACAGTACGTATATTCTCTGGCCACCCCCTCACGGTATGGTTCCGGTGGCCCATGAGGTGTACTTATGGCAAGGAAAACTATTCAGGATATCAACGATCGAATCCGCAAGGGCGAGGCTGTCGTTTACACTGCGCAGGAGCTTAAGGAAATGATCCGCAACGGCGAGCGCATCACGCCCGAAACGGTGGACGCCGTAACGACCGGCACCTGCGGCATCATGTCAGGCACAGCGGCAATCCTCACCATCCCCGTTGCGGAAAAAGGTGTTTTTGCCAAGGCGCAGTCAGTATGGCTAAACGGCGTTCCGGCCCACCCCGGGCCGTGCCCCAATGAAAGCCTGGGAATCGTGGACCTCGTCCTGTACGGGACGTCGTATGCCAGCAGCGAGTATGGCGGCGGACAGGTCTTTCGTGACCTTGTGGAAGGCAGGGAGGTTGCGGTGCGTGTCGAGGCTGACGGCAACATATTTGAAAACAACATCACGCTCGACGACTGCTCGTATGCAAAGCTTATGACCACGCGGGGCTCATTCAAGAACTACGTTTCATTCCTCAACGGTACGAAAGAGGTGTACAACACCATTTTTTCCGTTACCGGCATGCACGGCTCGCACAAGGAGATATCCATCAGCGGGTGCGGCGAGATCAATCCCGTTGAAAACGACCCTGCGCTTGCAATAATCGGCATGGGCACCAAGATCCTTGTAAACGGCGGGCCCGGATACGTGGTGAGCCAGGGCACGAGGAGCTCTGCAGCCAAACCGAATCTCTGCGTCTTTGCCGACCTTAAAGGCATGCAGGCGCAGTACATGGGCGGATTCAAGACGTCAAAGACACCAGAGGTCATCACCTCCGTGGCGATCCCTATTCCCGTTACCGACGAGACGCTGCCGTATCTTATGGTGCAGGACAGGGATATCGAGCTGCCAATCGGGGAAATCCACGACCGGGTGCCTTTTACAAAGGGAACGTACGCCGATGCATGGCAGGGTACTGACCACACGATTGTATACGCCGGAGAGAAATGCCCCTCTTGTAAGGTCTGCTTTGTGGAGCGCGATTGCCCCACCGGTGCCTTTAGCATGAAGGCAGGCATTGACAGGACCCGGTGCTACAATTGCGGGGCCTGCATATCAATGTGCCCAAGTGGCGCCTTTTCGGGAAAGCTCGGTTCCATGAACGTCGACGGCGCCGATGTCCCCATAACGCTGCGCCAATCCAATCGCGCCAGGGCACGGGAACTGTGCAAAGACCTTAGAGACAGGATACTTAGAAAAGAGTTCTATCTTTCTGAAAAGGTCGATAATATATAACATGAAAAAAATGGCACAATTACGAGTTTGCGACATATGCATGGAAAAAGGGCTCCTTGTCCCATCATCCCTCAGAACGAGCCTTCGTGGACGGAGAGACGTTAACATGGACCTTTGCGACGCATGTGCAAAGAACCTGGAGGAGGCGTCCACTGTGGAATACTGCAGGGCCGCATTCAAGGCAAAGCATGGGCTGTCTCCTTCGGATGATGCGATACAAACGTATCTGAGGACTGGATCAATGGCTGAAATTTATCGTTCAGAATAAGTACCCCCCAAGAATCTTTTCTGAGCCGTCTGTTTGCATAGCGTCAGCTGTGGTTCTGGGGGATACCAGATTAAAGCCAATACCAATCCGTTTATGCTAACGTACTTGGATGTGGCATGAAATGAACAATCCTAAACTTGTAGGAATAATTGTAATCGTTCTAATTGTGGCGATGATAGGCGGATGCCTAAGCCGTAGTCGTTTAGCCAAATAGAATAATCAGAACTCTTCTATGCCGCCATGGCTGTGTGATACTTTTCATTGTCTCCAATTCATTGTGACTTCCCAGCTATGGAACCTAACTTCAACTGTGGTCTTTAGAGTATCGGGTATCACCCCATATGGTGCCCGAAGTACCGGTGAAGGGTGCCGATAAAGG
>CAYSZY010000120.1:0-4509 GCA_964435645.1 uncultured Thermococci archaeon
GTCTTGACACCGATTTTATCACATCGTTGCGGGACAACGATGTTTACCCCTCTTTGGGGCCACTGCTTAAGATAGCCCGGGCGCTGGGGCTTCGACTGGGCACATTTCTTGATGACCAGATAACAGAAGACCCCCTTATCATTCGCCGTGAGGCACGAATGCCTGAGCTCGTAACGCATAAAGGCTCCGACAAGGTGGCAACACAGACGTTCCACTCCTTGGGGCGAGGGAAAACAGACCGCCACATGGAACCGTTTTTCATCGACATATATCCCGAACCACATGACGGGCGGCGCTTATCATCGCATGAGGGGGAGGAGTTTATCGTCGTCGATTCCGGGTCGATAAAAATCGTATATGGCGCTGAGTCATTTATTCTCAACAAGGGGGACAGTATCTACTACAATTCCATCGTGCCCCATTATGTCAGCTGCAATGGTGATTCGAAAGCGTCGATTTATGCGGTATTGTACTTTCCGAAATAGGTGATGGAATGTCCTGGAAGGAATCGATTCGTAGCATAACACTCGGTGCTATGCTTGATGAGGTCATAGGGGCCCATCCCGATACTGAGGCAATTGTATACGTTGATAGGGATTTCAGGCTTACATACAAGCAATTCGGGCAGGTGGTTGACCGTCTGGCCAAAGGGTTTATGGCCCTTGGCGTGAAAAAGGGTGAAAAGGTTGCCGTCTGGTCTACAAACATCCCCTACTGGGTCGCGCTCCAGTTTGCCACTGCAAAGATGGGCGCCATTCTTCTTACCGTTAACACGGCGTATAAGACTGCGGAGATATCGTATCTCCTCAAACAGTCCGAAACAGAAAATATTTTTATTATCGACGGATTTAGGGATACCGATTATGTACAGACCCTGTACGATATCGTCCCGGAGCTCAAGTCCCAGCAGACGGGTTTCCTTTCGTCCGGTGATTTTCCCCACCTTAAGCGTGTATGCTTCCTTGGACAGGAAAAGCATCGCGGGATGTATTCTCTTCCCGAGATACTCTCCATGAGCGCCATGGTGTCCGACGAGGACTACGCCGCACGCCAACAGGCACTTGGCCCCCATGATGTCGTCAACATGCAGTACACGTCCGGCACGACCGGATTTCCGAAAGGCGTTATGCTTTCCCACTACAATATCGTGAATAACGGGTACTGGATCGGTGAGAATCAATTGCTGTCGGAGAAAGACAGAATGTGCCTCCCCGTGCCGCTTTTTCATTGTTTTGGTTGCGTCCTAGGTGTCCTTGCCGCCGTGACCCATGCCACAACCATGGTGATAATCGAGAGTTTTAACCCCGTTCTAGTCATGTCGTCCGTCGAAGGTGAGCGCTGTACCGCACTCTACGGGGTGCCGACGATGTTTATATCAATTCTTGAGCACAAGCTTTTTAGCAAGTTTGACTTTTCCTCACTGCGTACGGGGATCATGGCGGGTTCCCCCTGCCCCATAGAGGTTATGAGGCAGGTCATGGACAAGATGTACATGAAGGACATAACCATTTGCTACGGCCTTACTGAGGCGTCGCCTGTCCTTACCCAGACACGGGTAAACGATGACATCAGGTGCCGTGTGAAAAGTGTCGGGCGCGCCATGCCGGGGATTGAAGTGTGCATCGTCGACCCAGAGACTAACACTCCCGTTTCCCCGGGTGTGCAGGGAGAGGTATGCTGCAGGGGGTACAACGTCATGAAGGGGTACTACAATCAGCCTGATGAGACCGCAGCCATCATCGATGGCGATGGGTGGTTGCATTCCGGTGATCTTGGAATCATGGATAAGCACGGATATCTTTCCATCACGGGGAGATACAAAGACATGATTATCCGTGGCGGGGAGAACATATACCCACGCGAGATAGAGGAATACCTCTACCATATGGATGGCATATCCGATGTGCAGGTCGTAGGTATCCCTAATAAGAAATATGGTGAAGAGGTAGGGGCATTTATCATCCTCAAGGACGGTTATGACCATACGCCGGAGGACATAAAGGACTTCTGCAGAGGGCAGATAAGCAGACATAAAATCCCGAAACATGTGTTTTTCGTGGATTCGTATCCCCTGACCGCCAGCGGGAAGATCCAAAAGTACAAGCTAGTGGAACGTTCCCGTGCACTTGTAGATTTCCAAGGCGACTGATTTGCGCCCTTTTTCTGACATACTCCCACCACTAACGTAGTGGGGTTTTATGGTTGGCATGCCTCCTATGCCATTGCCATTCTGGGGGGCATCAGTGCCCCCCTCTGCCATATCCCTTTCTATGGCAGATCGACTCACGTCCTGTGCCAACGCGATTTTGAAAGCGGCGTTGGCATCCGCGTGGCCGGTGTGCCCGCACGTAGGACACGAAAACTCCTTCCCGTTCCTGTTGCCCAGAGTCCCGCACCTGCTGCACCTTTGGCTTGTGTATGCGGGACCGGCATAGGCGACTGATATTCCTTGCAGCTTGGCCTTGTATTCTATAAACTGCTGTAGCTGATGGAATGACCAACTGTTTGGGGAATAGTTGAACGAGCGAGTGTGCTTCTTGCTATTTCTGATTCCGGATAGGTTCTCCAATTTTATTACGGCATGCTGGTCCTTTGCCTGTTCCAACTCTGTTGAGAAGTCTCTGTCGTGTTTCAGTTTGTAGGTGCGTATCATGTTACTTGCCTTTCTGTTCTCCGATATACTTCTTCACGGTGCTTTCGGAGATGTGGCCTACTGTTTCGCAGTAGTAGCTTCGGGTCCAAAGCGAAGGAAGCTTTGAAGTGAGATGGGAAAACTCATCACGAAGGATTCGTGATGTGTATCCTTTCATCTGTGCGATAATCCAGTGGTGCAGTCGGCTCTGCCTTCACAAACAGGTGGACGTGACCAGGCATCACTTCCGTCTTTATGGTTTCAACGTTGATTTGTTTCGCTTTTTGGCAGAGCAAGTCTTTTAGGCGTGTCTCAACATCCTTGGCAAGTACCCTTCTACGGTACTTAGTGCACCATATGAGCTGGTATCCAATGTTAAAGACAACAGTTGACTTTCGTTTCCATCGTTGGGAATGCACAATAGATTTGTGGCAAGAATAGTAAATAATGCGAGAGTGGGTATCTATCAATTCATCCCGCGGCTGATGACCGTGGGCTTTCTGGGAAACGAGGCGTAAATTCTTATTCATAACTGAAGAAACCTTTATAATAGCGATGTAAATGTAGTGCCAGATAGGTGATATCATGACAAAGACGTTTGATGAGAAGATGGTGTTGGCTGAGAATCCCGATACTCCTGTGCATATTCTCAATGAGCTTGCAAAGGATGAGAACTTTTCCGTGCGGGCACAGGTTGCATGGAATGACAACGTGCCAGACGCGGCGTTATGTATCCTTAAGGATGATGCATGTATCTATAAGGTCTTGGAAAACCGCCTCAGCGATGGCATTTCACTTCCAGACCATGTCAAGGAATCGCTCGCTACATCCTGTGAACCGTTTGTCAAGCGTGCAGTCGCTTATGACACCACCTGTACTGAAAAAATGCTTGCCGCTCTTTCGTATGACGAGTCTGAGCATGTGCGCATAGCGGTGGCGTCGAATCAGCTTACGCCCCCAGATGTCCTAATGCGCCTGACAGATGACAAGGAAGAGCTGGTAAAGCGCAAAGTGGCACGCAATCCCTCGACCCCCATCGAGGCCCTTCTCAAGCTAGCCAAGGACGGCAGGCATACCGTCCGCAAGGTCGCCGCTGGAAACGAGCGGCTTCCGCAGGATGTACTTGAAGCGCTCGGCACTGATGAGGAAGGTCATGTCAGGTACTGTGTTGCCGGCAATCCGCAGACGCCCATACCTACGCTCGATGCACTTTCCAAGGATTATTTTTATGAGATACGGGTTAATGTAGCACTCAATCAGTCTACACCGAAACACATCCTGGAGCGCATGCTCGAAGATGAGCTTGACATGGTGCGCCGTCGTGCGTATGAACGGATTTTAAAGATGTCAATACAGGAGGGGGCGGTAGCGAAATGAGTGTTGTTTGGGATGTTTACCGAAAGGCGCGAAGCTACTACACGCCCCATGAGGAAAAGGTTGCAGCTATTCGCGAGCTGGCCGACATGGGGACGCCGGAAGCGCTCGAATGCCTCTACAATATTGCCAGCGACGGGTATATGGCCCCCCCTTACGTGAACGAGGCCATGGACATGATCAAGGCAGCGGAAAAAAATAAGGATAAGAAGGTGGTGTGATGTCATCGGACAAGGAACGATTTCAGCAAATAAAGGAGCTATCTCGCCAGATGGAGCATGCGGTAATGGAAAAGGCTGATGGCAACAGTGATGTTGCGCTTTTGCTTGCGGAGTACATGTATAATATTATGACCGTTATAGACCCCGAAGGCATGAGCCGCACCGCGTCAACACAGACAGACCAGTTCGTGACCAAGCTCGAGCTTCACGTTGCCGACGGATATCGTCTCGAGGACGGAAAATGGGTCATGCCCAACGGTTCGATAAAGCTGTCCTTTGATT
>CAYSZY010000121.1:0-4439 GCA_964435645.1 uncultured Thermococci archaeon
TGAACTTAAGAAGCAGCTTCATATTCGTCTTGGCTACGGCCTTAAGAAGCTCCATCTCGCTGATGAATTCAAAATCGCATTTTTCCAGTGCTTTTACCGCATCGTCAAGCTCAGCGTCCGACATGGAGGTAAGGACCTGCTGCGCCTTATAGAACATTTCGAGGCGCTTTCCGAACGAATCCTTCCAGAGATCCTGGTATGTGGAAAGGGACTTTTTGTCGGTGAGCCCCTCTTTGAGCGCCTTTGCAGCTGTTATCCCTGCATACTTTCCAGACTCTATGGCAGTTGCGATGCCACCGCCGGTAAGCGGATTGACCACACGGGCGGCATCTCCTACAAGAAGGATATTGTCGGCGTACGTCTCCTTGAGCGGCTGGCACACCGGCACGCCGCCGGCATTGATCTCCACTGCGCGCGCACCCGCCATGCGGGGTGACGCTATGAACTTGTCAAGATAGTATTTTGCGTTCTTGTCGGTCATTGACGGCATGATGCCAATCCCCACGTTAGCGACATGCTCGCCCTTGGGAAAGACCCATACGTACCCTCCGGGCGCAACGTCCTTTCCGAAGTAGAATTCGATGGACCCGTCGTGGCCCACGTTTGCCATCTCATACTGGACACACGATTCCATGTGCGTGAGGGGAACAACGGTCCTGACGCCGAAATAGGTCCCGACACGGGAAGCGACCCCATCGGCGGCTATGATTATCTTGGCATCAATGGTGACATCCTGTCCGAAATGCCGCGCATGCGCACGGGCGAGGCCCCCCTCGATGCGCTCCCCTGAAACGAATCGGGTCTTAAGGCGAACATCAACACCCGCCTCCGCTGCCATGTTCGCCAGGTCCTTGTCGAATACCTTGCGGTCGAGCACGTATCCGTACTTCAATTGGGATACACGCTCGTCGTTGAGGTCCACCGTCAATCCTGATGGGGACACGAGCTTGATGTAGGAGACCTTCCACGTAATCCACCGGGGCTTGGGCGCTTCAAGCCCCAAATGCCCAAAAATGCCATCAGATACTGCCTCGGCGCACTGAACGGGCGTTCCGATCTCCGCGCGCTTGTCGATGGCGATGACCGTGGCGCCGGTCTGTGCCGCAAATCTGGCTGCGGTGGAGCCGCCGGGTCCCATGCCAACGACGAGCACGTCGCACGAAAGATGCTCACTCATACAAGGCCCCCATCGGGCATGCCCTAGCGCAAAGGCCGCACGGTTTACACTCGGTAATGATAATATCCATCTCCGTCACCTCGATATTGCCCGACGGGCAGACGGCGGCGCAGGTCTGGCATAGCATACATAGCTCTTTGTTAACGTTCATAAGAATCACGCTCAGATGAGGCTTCCACTGTACTCTTCCAATTGCACAAAATCGTCTATCACTATATCTTCTGGGAGCACGAGTGTTATGCGCATGAGGGTATCGTCGATATCCATCGTGAGACCGTACTCCTCCATGTCTCCGGACTCGTCCTGTGACATGATAAAATTCAGCATCATGCCTATGGACATGGCGTCCTGCGAGGACGCAAAGTCCAGAAGCAGGGCCACATCTCCGGTACGGGGGTCCATGCCAAAGCCCATTGCGTCGAATCCCGCAAAGCCCTCAGATATCCCAAGGGCAACGTCTATATCGCCTATGCCCCCGGGGAGCCCCGGTGCATATGCCCACACGGCGTATGCAGACAGCTCACTGCCCATGGCCGCATATCCCGTATCGTCAGCCATGGCCCCTGTGACGCCCATATACGCGTCGATGCTGCTATCGATAAGCGCGTCCTCGCCGAAAACACAGTAGTTCCCTGCCCAATAGTACGAATGCGGTTCGTGGATATCATATACCTTAACGCCACAGTACTCGCGTACTGATTCGCCGGGGTACTGCTCGGCGACCATATCTGCAAAAGACTGCCGGTCGTCCACATCGAAAATGATAATGAAGCAGTCCCCCTCACCGCCGCAGTCATCCCACGTTGCGAGGTGTACTGCAGAACAATGCTCCATAATAGTGCCGTAATGGTCAAACCCCCCTTCCCCAAGGGCGGAAAGGGCGCCCTCGGCCAAGGTGCCGGGTATGGCATCCAGCGAAACGGAACCGGCAAGACCCGCGGAATCGGGAATAAGATCCGCGGCCTCGACCTGCTCTGCGGTAAGATACGCCGCAGCAAATAAACCTATGATAATAAAAAAGATTACGGCGCCCAAATACGTCTTGGCGCTCAGGATGCGCAGTGCCTTTTCACCATTGGCCAATAGGTGTCCGCAATGGGGACACATGTCCACGGCATCGGGCATTGCCCTTCCACAACTGGGACATTTCAATATATCACCTGCCCGATACTCTTGGGGTGCACTTTAATAATTTATGGTGGCACGCCCGCGGGGCATCGGCGCCGCCGATGCGAGGCGGATAGAAAAGGGCGGGCCTGACATGGACATCGGGATAAGCCCGTTTGAGGCCCCTGGGGTGCATGAAGGCAGCATCGCCATCATCTAGGGCCCCATGTTGGCCACGGCCTCGACCCTTGCCGAGGCCATATGGCGGCTTGAGGGAAAGGAGCGGGCAAAACGTGCCATCGTATGCCCCATACGCTCCACCCCCCCGGAATAAGGGCTCTTTTTGGGCGGTTCGGAAAAGAGCTCAGCATCTGCACGTTGCCGATTACCGGGGCACAAGACTGGCTCGACGAAAACGGGCATATCGCCCCGGGGCTTAGGGGTGCAAAGACCGTGCATTCGGCGTGTACTAACATGGCGTTGGCGGCCCCCATGAAGATATTCCGGGAAAGTGGCATTTTCACGGGCAAGGGGATTATGCCAAGCGACTTGCCAAAAAGGGATATAAAACAATGAAAGGGGGGAACATGGCGCCCCTCCCCTGTTGCTGGGTATTTCCGGCTTAGATGTTGAGGAATCTCTCGAACTCCCACTGGGAGACCGAGGTCGTGTATTCCTTCCACTCTATCCGCTTTGCGCGCATAAACGCCTTGTAGGCCGTTTCGCCAAGCGCCTTTTGCATCCCCTCGTCGGCCTTAAGTGCCGAAAGCGCATCCCGAAGGTCCCCGGGGAGTGATTCCATGCCCTCGGCCGCCCTTCGCTCCTTGTTGAAGGTGTAGATGTTTTCATCTACCGGCGTCCCGGGGTCTATCTTGTTTCGGATACCGTCGATACCTGCCGAAAGCATGACCGCAAAGGCGAGGTATGGATTGCAGGACGAGTCGGGGGACCGAAGCTCAACGCGGCGCGTCCTCTTGTTTGCGGAGGGAATACGCACCAAGGACGACCTGTTGCCCCTGCCCCATGACACGTAGACCGGAGCCTCGTATCCTGGCACAAGCCGCTTGTAGGAGTTTACCGTCGGATTCGAGATGGCGGTTATCGCCTTTGCGTGCTTGAGAAGCCCGCCGATGTAGTGCAGGGCTGTCTCGGACAGCTCCCCGTTCTCGGAGAAGATATTCTTTCCGTTCCTCGTATCGTAAATCGACTGATTGGTATGCATGCCGCTTCCCGGCTTTCCCGAATAGGGCTTTGGCATGAAGGTGGCGACCGTGTCGTACATGCCCGATATCATCTTGACGATGATCTTGTACGTGATTACCTGGTCTGCCGCGGAAAGCGCATCGCCAAACTTGAAGTCTATTTCATGCTGGCCCGCACCCACCTCGTGGTGCTCGATCTCAAAGTCGATGCCCATCTCCATCATGGCAAGTGCGCTGTCCTTCCGGATGTCCTCCGCAAGGTCGAGGGGCGAGTAGTCGAAGTATCCGCCTGTGTCGTGGGGCACAAGGCCGGATTCAGTCTTCTTGAGGAGGTAAAACTCCAGTTCAGGCCCGACATTAAACACCATATCCTTTCCGAGAATATCCTTCATGTAGGCGATCGAGCGCTTGAGGACGAATCGTGGGTCTCCGGCAAAGGGAGTCTTCCCGTCCTTTTCATAAACGTCACAGATTATCCTGCCGGTATGCTTGCTTCCCGTTGACCACGGGAGGATGGAGAAAGTTGATAAGTCTGGTTTCAGCATCATGTCTGACTCATGGATTCGGCCGTATCCGTTTACGGAAGAACCATCAAACATAATCCCGTCCTCCATGATTCCTTCCACGTTCTTTGACGGCACGGCCATGTTCTTGACCGTCCCGTTGATGTCGACGAATTGGAGGCGCACGAATTTTACGTTCTCCTTCTCGATTGTTCCGAACACTACTTCACCTGAGTCCACAATATCACCGGATATGTTTTTGATGTTGTAAAATTGTACACCTATATAAACTTTTCTATGTACAATTGGTCATATTTAGAAAGAATATATGTAAGATTGTAAATATATTTTTTTGTTTGTGCGGTATTGATGAGTAACAGTACTGCATAACAAATTATAAAAAATACCAATGAATACATATAAATATATAAAATTCATGCTTATCAGTAT
>CAYSZY010000122.1:0-4400 GCA_964435645.1 uncultured Thermococci archaeon
ATACAGAGTATATGACCTTATAAATTTTTAATATGTTATTATGTGAAAAGACCCTTTTTTAAAGGGTCTTTTTTCCAAGAGTCATAGGTGAATTAATCCCAAGATTCATCTGTTTCGTCAAATATATATGTATTTTTGGCGAATCCTCTATATGCAACCCCAGTGGGGAGAGTCTGAGATACGTTCGTGTAATCTCCCAATGCAATTCATCCCACCTCCCATATGTTGGAACGCCTTTCCCCACTGGAACTGTAAAAGGCGGGTGGCTGGCTGAAATGAGCTGCTATTTTTTGTAATTATTCCAAAACAGTGCCCATGCCCCGTGATTCTTGTCACAAGGGAACATGGAAAAAAATAATAAAAAAGAAGAAAGGGCAAGGCCTATGCCTTGATGCCCAGCTGCTTTTCCTTTTCTGCAATAACGATCCTTGTCTTGGCCACGGTGTCCGGATTAAGGGAGATGGAGTCGATGCCGCACTCGACAAGGAACTCGGCGAAGTCGGGGAAGTCTGACGGTGCCTGCCCGCAGATCCCTATCTTCCTGCCGTTTGCCTTGGCCGTGTCGATGACCATCTTCACCATGCGCTTGACTGCGATATTCCGCTCGTCGTAGAGGTGTGAGACGAGTTCGGAGTCTCTGTCAAGGCCAAGCGTAAGCTGCGTGAGATCGTTTGAGCCTATCGAGAATCCGTCGAATACCTCGCAGAATTCCTGGGCGGCAAGCACGTTGGACGGAATTTCCGCCATCACGTACACTTCAAGCCCGTTCTCTCCCTGCCTGAGGCCATACTCATTCATTATTTCTATGACTTTCTTCCCCTCTTCGGGAGTCCTGCAGAACGGAATCATGGTCTTCACGTTCGTTAGTCCCATGTCCTCGCGCACGCGCTTAATCGCTTCGCACTCAAGGCCGAATGCAGGCTTGTAGTCCTCGTCGTAGTATCTCGACGCGCCCCTCCACCCGATCATCGGATTGTGCTCCACTGGTTCATAGAGGTATCCGCCGATTAGATTGGCGTACTCGTTTGTCTTAAAGTCGGACAGTCTGACGATGACGTCTTTGGGGTAAAATCCCGCAGCGATACGTGCAATGCCGCTGCTGAGCTTTTCTATGAAGAACTCCTTCTTGTCGTCATAGCCCCGTGAGCGCTTGTCGATTTGGGCGATCGCCTTGGTGAGGCGCTCATCGCCGTCAGCCTTCGCCTTAAGCTCTTCGTAGTGGATAAGTGCGAGGGGGTGTATGCCTATGTAGGAGTTTATGATGAATTCTTCCCGTGCGAGACCGACGCCGTCGCTTGGCAGCTGCCCCTGCGTGAACGCCTGCGCGGGAATTGCAAGATTCATCATAATCTTCGTCTTCGTCGTAGGTATCGCCAGCAAGTCCGTTTCCTGAATCTCGAATTTAAGAAGGCCATCGTAGACCTTCCCTACTTCCTCGACACAGGATACGGTTACATTTTGCCCTGCTGCAATCTTTTCTGTCCCGTTTTCTGTTCCAATGACCGCGGGGATCCCGAGCTCCCTTGAAACTATGGCGGCATGGCATGTCCTTCCGCCTCTGTTGGTGACGATAGCAGAGGCGATTTTCATAATTGGTTCCCAGTCAGGGTCGGTCATGTCTGTGACAAGCACCTGGCCCGCCTTGAAGCTCTCAATTTCCTCAGGAGTGTGGATGACGTTGACTTCGCCCTGGCCAATCTTGTCACCGGCTGAAAGCCCTGTAGCAAGAATAGGCCCCGTTTCCTTGAGCACGTAGCTCTTGATGACATTGAGGTCTTTTCTCGAATGGACCGTTTCAGGTCGTGCCTGGACGATAAACAGCTTACCGGTGCCAACATTGACGCCGTCGCCGTCTTTTGCCCATTCGATGTCCATGGGTTTTTGGTAGTGGTCTTCAATGATGACCGCCCATTTTGCAAGCTGGAGAATCTCATCTTCGGTAACAACATACTTGAATCGGTCCTCTTCCGGGACCGGGATGTTCTTGACTGGCTCGTCTCCCTCATCATAGACCATTTTGATTTTTTTGGCCCCAAGCTTTTTGGACAGTATGGGGCGTTTTGTTGCCAAGGTTGGCTTGAAAACATAGAACTCGTCGGGGTTTACGGCGCCTTGCACAACATTTTCTCCGAGGCCGTACGCTCCTGTGATGAAGGCGGCGTTGCTGAAACCCGATTCGGTGTCGATTGAGAACATGACGCCGGACGAGGCAGCATCGGACCTGATCATCTTCTGGACGCCTATGGAAAGGTACACATCAAAATGCCCAAATCCCTTGTCTTCCCTATATGAGATTGCCCTGTCGGTAAAGAGCGATGCAAAGCATCGGTGGCATGCATCGATGATTGCCTTTTCACCATGAATGTTAAGGTACGTTTCCTGTTGGCCGGCAAATGATGCGTCAGGAAGATCCTCTGCTGTGGCAGATGAGCGTATTGCCACATCTGGATTCTTATCGTATCCGAACTTATCCGACATGAGGTGGTAATGCTCAATAATTTCTTCCTCAAGCTCCTTGGGGAACTCAGTCTCCAAGACAACGGACCTTACCTTTTCCCCCCGCTCACGGAGATTTCGTATATCGTGCGTGTCGAGGTCTGAAAAGATCTCTCGAATCTTGTCCATTGCCCCCGACTTTTCGATAAGAAAACGGTACCCTTCCGCTGTTATTGCAAATCCATTGGGGACGGACACACCCTTGGCATCGAGATTCTGGATCATCTCACCGAGGGAGGCGTTTTTTCCGCCTACAAGCGGCACGTCCTCAATCCCCAATTCTTCAAACCATTTTACATATTTTGCACACATAGCGACACCCTCTTCATGTATTACAGTGTGCTATCATTCCACATATTAAAAGGTTTTTGTATTTGCATGGTCAAATCTTCGACTATATGTTACTTTGATGTAATTATGTAGTATTTATGATATTATTTCTTTCTTTTCGACCGAATTATTATTAAAATATACATCATATTTCCTACGTATTTTGCATTCATAAAATATATGTATTCCTATTTGATATTATGTAGTACTATTTAACGACATTATGTTACATTTCATACATAATTTTTTTTCCAAAAAAATACATTTCTGGTATACGCTTATCCCGTCGCGCGCCCAGAGCGCAGGTGCGTCCAACCATGCAACCCTTCGGGGGTACCAGCACTCCCCTCGCACACACCCCTGTCTGCGTGCGATCGAATCATGCCATCCTGACGCAACGCAATGTTGAACGCTGCATTGACGTCGGCATGCTCAATGTGCCCGCATACCGGGCACTCGAATGTTTTTTGGTGGCGATTGCCCATATGTCCACATGCACAACATATTTTCGATGTGTTGTAGGGATCGGTATGAACAATGGGGATTCCCCGCAGCCTGGCCTTGGTCTCAATTTCGGTGACCAAGGAAGAAAATATCCAGCTGTTCAGGGTATCCCTGTCACGGACTTTCTTGCCATTTTTCGGTGAGGGCTTTCTGCCCCCAAGGCGCTCAAGGCAAATGCCACTTTTTCCTTTTAGTGCGATATCGATAATCCTGTTGCCGATATCGCCTATCATGTTGTGCAGCATCTTGTCCCTTCGCTCGGCAAGCTTGTGCCCCCCCGAGCTTCCGGCGCCGAGGCGTGATATAATATTATTATATTTCCTATACGTATGGGAGAACGAACGACCCAGTTTGCATACCTTGCCCGAAGACGGATTTGCCAGTACCGCGATGTGGCCCTTGGTGTTGAGGTCTATGCCCACCCATGACGGTGCGGTGGTCGGCACGTCCGGTATGACGACACTGATAAATATGTTCCTGCTGCTTATTTCTATAAGGGCGATTCGTTCGAAATCATTGGGAAAGTCATACTCAATCGTTGTATTGAGTGCGGGAATGACGATATGCTTCCGTTTCCTGTTTAGCGTGATGCAGGTAGACGGGACAACAAGGTTTACATGTTTGATCCGCTTGAGCTGCTTGTTGTTTCGGTATGCCTTAATGAGCTGTTTAGAAAGAGTACTGTCCAATCCATAGCGCTGGACGGTCCTAGGTGTTAAGTCACTGTTCGGATGATCTGCAACATATAGTGCAATTTGTTTTGCCATACGAAGCTCTTTGGTAAAGTCCTCCCTATGGCGTAGTTTGTATGCGAGGATCATGATAACATCAAGATGCGTATTCTTTGCGTATGGATCCTTTTACTTTACTATTTCAGTATAACCATAAATAGTTTTCTTGGATTTAACAGAACTTCAGGGGTATTCCATTGCGCCAGTACTGGCGAGGTTCAGGATAAATTATTGATATAATAACTGAATATTATTTTGTATTTGTTTAGCTCGATAGAACAGCAACGCCTTTTTTATTGATGCCTGCAGGCAGCCGCCACAAAGCGGTTTGATTTTATT
>CAYSZY010000123.1:0-4397 GCA_964435645.1 uncultured Thermococci archaeon
AGCGCACTTATCTGGGGCCCGAGCTCAACTCCCGTTATTTCTCCTGAGCGGGGATTGTAATAGGAGAGTGCTGTGGAAAGCGTGTCTTCGAAGTTGATGTGTATCCGCCTGATTATGTCGAGACTCGCTTCATCAAGCCCCCTGAGTGCCAGAAGCTCAGGGGGGTACCCAATGGAGTAGAGTGCAGCAGTAAAAGAGATTGCGCGGGGGAGGCTTATGCCGTCTAGGGACCGGGAATATCCAAAGAGGCTGATGTGGAGTTTTCGCTTCCTGCGCGATGCCACATATTTTGCAATTGTATTTATTATGGGCGCAAGCTCTTTTACTTCCTTTTGGTACTGTTGCGAATATGCCGATATTGCCCCGAGCCCCGCCTCCTCATCAACTAATCGGGGGTTCTTGCGGTGTTTTTTGTACAACGCCTCGACACCTGACACAACTTGTTGGGGCGTGTAGTCGTACTTGAATGAGGACTGCAGAGTATATGTCATAAGCGAAGGGTATTCATCAGCGAAGCAATCGATATTGAGCGGCGAGAGATTGCCCCTAAAAGGTGCCGTGCCGACACCGATTATAGGGTAGATTTCTATACCAGTATCTCGCTCAAGCGCCTTGAGGCGCTGAAGCGCTATCTTGGTGAGGATTATCGCTGAAAAGAATCCATAATTCATGGCGGGGTCGCTTCGTGCGAGGAACACGCGCTGATAGTCGATATCTTTGTCCGCCATGTATGCGCCAACGATGCTGTCGACGTTGAGTATATGCTCATAATCCTCCACAAGGGGGATGACGTTTATTTTGGGGGGATTGAACTCCCCTATCCATTGGCGGATAGTGGTCGAGTTCCATATGTGCCTGTCCTGCTTTCCTACAACAAAATCCTTATAGTAATGATAAATGTGATTGAGCTCGGTATGTGTGGTGGTCATGGGGAGGATGACCTCAAAGATAGGGGTGATGTCCTTGCCGTAAAACGACTTGGCCGTGTCGAATGAACGGGGGATGGATTCGAGTGTTTCAAGGAGTATCTTCGCCTCTGTCTTTTCGAGCTGCGGATTCGGGACCCGAAACGTGATAAACACATCTTCCCCGATGGTGTTTTCCGTAAAGAACTGCTCATATCGTGACAAAAGCTTCTTGATTACGAAATTGTCGACCTCCTTTCCTTCACAGTCCCACATCTGCTCATCGCACATAAGATGGGAAAAGACATAGTATGCCTCCTGTATCTCGTCATCGCCGTTGAGCTCGGGGGCGTCAGCGAAAAAAGGGGGATTAACGTTGTCGGGGTGTTGTGTGCTCATGCAACGGGGTACGGGCTTCATACCCATACATGGAATCAGTGGTATAAATTGCTTTTCATCAGCCGTTTATACCGTAACGTTTTTTAAGCACGCCACCTAGCCCCATACATAAGATTTGCATGTTGGTCTCATGATTTTGCCTTCAATACTCTCCGCATCACACCTACGGCTCTTTGAGCGGCTAGTCCCTCTAGCCGGCGTGGCGCCCTTTCTGCATATTGACTTGGAAGACGGCGTTTTAGTGCCAAATCTGAGTTTTGGCCCAAAAGTGATACGGGAAATATATGAAACGTTCGGATTTTCGCTCGACGTCCATTATATGGTACAAGACCCACAACGATTCATCGATATATTCAGCGGCATCCCTCAGCGATGGATATCATACCATATGGAAACGGGCATCCTGCCGGGAGAGCTTTCAATCCCTTCTGGCACGAGCATTGGCATGGCGGTGAATCCGGACTCAAAGCGAATTCCTGACGCCATTCTTTCTTCGCTCGACTTTGTCGTAGTCATGGGTGTGTATCCTGGCTTTGGCGGCGCTTCCTTTGAGGATTGCACCTACGATAATGTCTCTTGGTACCATATGCGCCGTACCGAACGCGGGTATTCGTATGACATCATGGTGGACGGGGCAGTTTCACGCGACAACATAATCGGATTGAAAAAGAGTGGTGCAGACCATTTTGTTGTCGGCTCAGGCATTTTCAACCACGATCCCCTTAAAGCTTATACCGAATTGAGCAATCTTTGTGATACTTATGATGGACACAAAAGAACTTGAACATATGTGCGGTACTATCCGCACCGATGCCATCCGAATGACGGCCGAGGCGCACTCTGGACACCCGTCAAGCTGCTTGTCATGTGCCGAAATAATTGGCGTTCTCATACTCGATGTCATGAACATCGACCCTGCAACACCCAAAAAGCCCTCACGTGACCGATTCGTTCTCTCTAAAGGGCATGCGGCACCCTCGTATTATTCCGCACTTTCACAAAAGGGTTATTTCCCCAGGGATGAGCTATTTACGCTTCGCACCGTAAACAGCAGGCTGCAGGGGCACCCTGACATGAACAAGACCCCTGGCGTGGACTTTTCCACCGGATCGCTTGGCATGGGCCTCTCCATTGCCAACGGAATGGCGCTATCGTCTCGCTTGGACGGCCTAGATAACACGATTTATGTGCTTTTGGGTGACGGCGAACTGCAGGAGGGGCAGGTATGGGAGGCCGCGATGACCGCATCGCACCATAATCTCTCTAATGTTGTGGCCATTGTTGACCGCAACATGCTCCAATGCGACGGCACCACTGAGGAGATAAAGGCATTGGAACCGCTTTCACAGAAGTTTCAGGCGTTTGGATGGAATGTCTTTGAGGTTGACGGGCATGATGTCTCGGCGCTCCAGCTTGTCATCAGGCAGGCCCGGGACATGGGTAAGAAGCCATCAATAATCATAGCTGCCACAAAGAAGGGAAAGGGTGTCTCTTGCATGGAAGGCAAATGCAACTGGCATGGCAAGCCGCTTGAAGGGGAAGTGTGCGAAGCGGCGCTTAAGGAGTGTTCACCATGAAAATAAATGTTAGGGACATGTATGGAAAGGCACTGCTCGAACTTGCCCATAAGGATGACAGGGTCGTGGCGTTTGACGCCGACCTTTCCAACTCCACCAAGACGTCTATGCTCGGCGCGGCATATCCCAAACGATTCTTTAATATGGGCATCAGCGAGCAGGACATGGTTGCAACGGCCGCCGGCATGGCATCATGCGGATTCAAGCCGTTTGTTTCGACATTCTGCTCATTTGTCCCCGGAAGGTCATTTGACCAGATTCGCATGTGCGTGGCATATCCGAATCTTAAGGTCAACTTTGTATCGACGCATGGCGGCATCTCCGTGGGCAAGGACGGCGCAAGCCATCATGCCAACGAGGACCTTTCCATGATGCGGACCCTTCCAAACATGGAGATTTACGTCCCCAGCGACCCGACTTCCGCTTATCAGACAATCCACCACATCTATTCTTCACCTCTTCCTTCCTACGTGCGATTGTTCAGGGACAGCGTGGATTATCTCTACGACCCCATGGAGCCATTCGATCCAACTAAGTCCCATATCCTCCATGAGGGGGACGATGTCACGATTTTCACCTGTGGTTATTCGACACATGATGCGCTAAAGGCGGCACGAATCCTGTCCAAGGATAATATCTCTGCGCAGGTAATCGACATGCAGGTTCTCCGCCCCTTTGACGAGAAGACCATCGTTGCCGCTGCTAAGCGGTGCGGGCGGATAATTACCGTTGAGGACCACAGTGTGTATGGGGGCATGGGTAGCAGGGTATGCGAGTACCTTAGCAGCGCTTACCCTACCCGTGTCTCACGGTTGGGGCTCAAAAGCTTTACAGAGTCCGGTTCCCCCAAGGACCTGTACACAAAATACGGGCTTTCAGCTGACAAGATTGTCGTTAAAGCCAAGGAGTTGACAGCATGAAGTTTTTTTTGGACACAGCAAACCTATCTGAAATCAAGTATTGGAGTGACATGGGGCTTGTTGACGGTGTAACTACAAATCCTTCCCTCATTGCACGGGAGGAAGGCCGATTTAGGGACATCATCAGGGATATCTGCGCTATTGTTGACGGGCCGGTCTCCGTGGAGGCGACGAGCATGGACACAGACGGCATTCTTGCCGAAGCCCGCGAGTTCGCCACGTGGTCTGATAACATTGTCGTTAAGGTCCCCTTTATCAAAGAGGGCGTTAGGGCGCTGCCCGTTCTTCGCGACGAGGAGATTGGCACAAACACGACATTGATATTTTCCCCTTCACAGGCGCTTATCGCTATGAAGGCCGGGACGAATTACGTCTCCCCCTTTGTCGGAAGGCTTGACGACATCGGCCACAACGGCATGTACATTGCGTCAGAGATCGTCTCCATGACACAGGTCTACGGGTATTCCGCAGAGGTTATCGTGGCTAGTATCCGGCATCCGCTGCATGTGCTTGAATCTGCGCGCATCGGTGCGGATATCGCAACGATACCCGCAAGTGTACTCGAAAAGATGTTTTCCCATCCCCTTACCGACAAG
>CAYSZY010000124.1:0-4386 GCA_964435645.1 uncultured Thermococci archaeon
ACGGCTCGGGCCACGTGCGCGTGACGACGCTCGCAAGGACTCGTGTCAAGAACACGTTTGCCTGTTTTGGATTCAATCTCGACCAGCTTGCCACGCTGCGCCGGCAGGGCGCGGCGTGACCGGCCTAGCGTAAGCTATCGTTCCTGGGGGTCAAAAGGCCCAGAAGGAACGAGAAAATCAAGAAAAGATGCCAATTACGTACAAAAAATGGATTATGGCAAGTGATAAAAGAGAAAAGCTACTTAATCATAATCCTCTATAATATCATATTCCGCATGTGTATTATTTATTATTTCCATTATATGGCCACAACAAGATATACGGGATTGAAGGTGAGCATTGTTAAAAAAAGTGGCATGATTTTATTAGTTATATTGGCACAAAGAATATAAGGGAATTGGTGGGACCGCTGCGATTTGAACGCAGGTCACTGGCTCCCAAAGCCAGAAGGATGGGCCAAGCTACCCTACGGTCCCTAAAACATATGAGACAGAAACAATGTGATTTATAAAGTTTTCTACCGAATTGTGCAATACATCAAATGTAGCAAATGTTATATATCTCAAGTATGGTAAGAAATTAGGTATTTCTTATTATGGGTATGGCAAATCTGGAGTATTAGGGGTAATTCATGAAAAAAGAGTACGCGGATGCACGGAACGACTCGGAATCGATACGCTTCCCTGAGCTACCAAAACCATGTAGCGCAGAACAGGTGCTCGATACGTTAGCCAAATCTTATGAATCACTGCATACTGTTTATGATGAGCCTTCTACATTGAAACAGATACGAAAATCCCTGTGTGGTGGATTGGGTGTCGATATCATTAACATTTATTACTATGAAGGTGGCGAGGGCAAATATAATCTTGTAGACACATCATCTATACTCGATATCAGAAATGTGGGTGGCATATCCCTCCAAGGAATTTCTCAAGATACAGGGTATGGCACAATACCAATGGAAAAACATCCTCTTTCCTCGCATTTCCCCGAGAGAACGGAAAAGCTTATCATCGTTCCCATGCTTGCCAGGGGAATACCTATTGGCATGATTGAAATTGCCTTTATTCCCCACAGGCAGCTTGCGCAGCATGAGGTCATTTTTTTAAAGACCTTGGCATCAATGGCTGGAACATCACTTGAGCGCGTGTTGGGCCCGTCACAAAAAGATGCCACAGACACCATCGCACGCAATGTGCTTGACTCCCCGAATCAGTATGTGCTTACTGTTGATCTTCACGGCGTAACGCAGATGGTCAATTCGGCGTTCACGGAGTTTACCGGATTCACAAAAGATGATATCCCCTCTGTTGGGGACTGGTATAAGTTCTTGTCAAATGAGAACTATATGAAGTATAAAGGCATGATTCGACAAATCGTGAGTACATCGTCTTCGGTATCCCACATGAACTCCATTTACGGCGGGGAGGGCAGGGAGGCAGTTGTTTCGTGGACAAATGCCCCCCTCTATGGTGCGTCACGGTCAGTTATTGGCGTAATTTGTATTGGCCATGACGTAACCTCACAGTACAGGCTTGAAAAACGGCTTAATGGATTGTATGCATTGATGGGAAAGACGGCTGTGATGGCATCAGAGCGTGACGTGCTCGCAGCAGCGTGCAACATGCTATACTCTTCATTTGATATAGACTCCGTACGAGTGATGTTGGACAAGGGTGCATCCGGCATGGACGGCCTTATATATGCCGATGGCACGATGCACCCGGACACGGTGCCAAGCGCATGGCATGAACCGTATATTGATGCGGTAATGAGAAGTGGAAAACCGTATTCTGCCCATGTGTCGTTTAAAAATAAGCAACATGGAAAAGCACCCCTTTTTGCATCCCCCATTACAATAGGCGAATCATTGGGTGGCGTTATCTGTGTAACATTTTTTTCTCCTCACATCATTGATGACAATGAAAAGAATCTTATCCTTGCCGTAACGGATTTTATCTCAATCGCACTCTCAAACATGAAGAATTTGCAGGATGTTGCCATGGGGAATGAGTTGCATTCAGTTATCTCAGATTCACCTAACATTCATCTTATCAAGCTTGATGCCGATAACCGTGTCGAATACGCCAATGGGACCTTGCTTAACGCATTACGCTCAACACGTGGTGAATTACGGTCCTGTGGGCAGATGCGCAGTTATCTAAACGAACAGGATTATTCCGCCCTCATACAGGAGGTAAATCATGTTCGCCTTGTGGACGCACCTTCTGCCATGATGCTACCGTTTTCAATTAAAGGCGAATCGCTGGTATTGTCCATTGAGATTGCCCCATATCATGATGGGCAGGGGTACGTTGCAGGCACTGTGATAATTGGAATGGACATTACTGAGCTTATTGAATTAGAACGCCAGCTGCAGGAATCATACTCGTTTAATGCAAGCATACTCGACAATGTCACAATGGGTATTTGTGTCTGTGACTCTTCACGCTCAATCATGCGCCTGAATCCCGCATGTGCGGAGTGGTTCCAAAAAGAGAATGATCAGGTACTTGGCACTTGTATCACAGACAGTATGCCATTGTCGCTAGTTGGCCCGTTTAATGTGGCATTTGACACAGCCTTGAAATATGGCGCGGTGCAGTCGTTTGAGCTGGATATCCCTATTTCCGGAACGATGGGTTCATATCAAATCGCCCTTGTCCCCTATGCGTACAAACCCCCTAAATCCATTGGCAGACTGCATGTGGGCCCTGGGCACAGGGACGTTGGCACTATGCGTGTTATTACTATAATCAAGGATATAACCACCATCAGAAAAACTGAACGTGAACTCTCCGAAAATGAACAAAAACTTCGTAGCGTGTTTGACAACTCATGCGGGGGGATTATGGTCATAACCCCATCGGCCACGGAATCTGGTGACAATATTTTCATAATCACGGATATTAATCTGCAAGCATTGCAGTTATGCAACAAGCCATATGATGCCGTTATTGGTGCACCGGTAGCGGATGTTCTTCCACAGATGGAAAAAACGGGGCTTATGGACTCTATCCAAAACGTTGCAATAACGGGGCAATCCCACGAATACGATGATTTCCAATGTTCCAGCATGGGGGAAGATGTTTTTATGCAGGTGAGCGTATTTCCTGCGGGCAGCCATGTGGTGCTATCAATGAAAAATATCACAGACCGTGTCAACTCAGCCGCTGCACTCAAGGAAAAGAATAACGAACTCGAACGATTTGTATACCACATCTCACATGATCTCCGCTCCCCCATCACTATTTTACAGGGCATGATATCTATTCTTGTAGAGGATTATCGCGATGCGCTGGGTGATGACGGAACCTATTGCCTCTCCCGTATCAGCACCAACGTTGAGCGCTTGGATACGTACATACGCGATCTGCTCAAGCTCTCACGCGCGGACGGTGGTTCCTATCCCATTGAAATTATCGATACTGCCGCACTCGTCAACGAGATTGTGAGCGCGTATACAATCAAGTATCCCACTGCATCCGTTACCATCGGTGACCTCCCCCGTATATCCTACGAGCGAGAGCTACTAACTGCGCTTTTTTCCGTAATTATAGAAAATGCTTTTGTGTATTCTAATTACAAGGAACGCCCAATAATAAGTATCTCATGCACTGAACGGGAACAAGACCATATTTTTTTCATCGAAGATAATGGAATAGGTATTGAACCCCAATACACCAAAAAGATATTTAAAGTATTTGAAAGATTATGTGATATAGATACACCTGGGACTGGTATCGGCCTAGCTTTGGCTGAACGTATCGTATCTAATCATAACGGCATCATTAGGGTTGAAAGTACTAAGGGGGAAGGTAGTACTTTCTCCTTCACGATAACGAAAGAAGAGGAAGATATGCATGGAATCTAATTCATTCAATATCCTGTTAGTAGAGGATGACCCGGACCACGCCCACCTTATTATGAGGGAGCTAAAAAAGTCTGGCGTCTTTAATGCCATCGATTGGGTAGAAGACGGAAGCGACGCTATAGATTATCTTCAATGTGAAGGTGACTACAATACCAATTCCATCTCAAAGCTTGGCCTAATCCTGCTTGACATTAAGCTCCCAAAGCTCAACGGCTTAGAAGTGCTCGAATTGATTAAGCAGAACAATGACACCAAATCGATACCTGTCGTCATGCTGACCACATCCTCCGATATAAAGGATATCGAGAAAAGCTACAGTCTCGGTGCCAATCTCTACGTTGAAAAGTCTGTGGAAAACTTTGTTAAGCGCATTAAGAACATAGGGCTGTACTGCCAGTATCTTAACTCTTCCAAGAAGTGACCATCATCGATTCATCCCCTTTTCAGAATCTGCAAAAACGGCAATATGGTGCGGCTAGCGGGATTTGAACCCGCGCTAAAAGCTTGGG
>CAYSZY010000125.1:0-4278 GCA_964435645.1 uncultured Thermococci archaeon
AAGTTATTCCTCTTCTTCCTCTTCTTCCTCTTATTCCTCTTCTTCCTCTTCTTCCTCTTCTGCAGCTTCAGCAGACTCAGTTGCAGCGGCAGGCGCGGCGGCAGGCGCGGCGGCAGTAGCGACTGCGGCCTTGCTGATCGCATCCTCGATGTCAACGTTCTCAAGGGCAGCAACAAGTGCCTTGACCCTTGACTCATCAACATCTACACCAGCAGCTGTGAGAATCTTGGTGATTGACTCTTCTGAGATCTCCTTTCCAGCAGCATGCAAAATCATTGTAGCGTATACGTATTCCATTTCTATACCTCCAAGATATACCTTGATTATCCAAACAATGAGCCAAGCCCTTCCATGGCATCCTCTTCGGACGCTTCTTCCTCCTCCTCTTCCTCATCAGGTGATTCCGCTTCTGCTACCGCCGCCGGCGCGGCGAGAGCGGCTGCCGAGGCAGCTCCGATGATGTTCTCGAGTTCTTCATCAAGTGCTTCGCTTCCTGCAATTCCGGCAATCGCGAGCATTTCCACATATGCCTTTCCAAGGATAAGTGGCAAGCTTTCGCTGTTTATGATGCCTGCGTTTACAGAGAGGTTGCGTGCATTGGTGAATGCGAGACCAAGGAGTATGTTGATGGTCTTTCCATTGGGTATGGCTGCGTTGACGGCCAGATTGAGTGATTGTGTGTAAGCTTGCCCGAACTGGCTTATGATGAGCTCTTCATCAATCGCGAGTGAGCTGGCTTCGAATATGAATCCATTTTCATACACTGCGAAGAGGTTGAGTCCAACTTCAAGTGGCTCGATTTCAAGCTTTCCGAGGATTTTGGCCACTTCGGGGGAGATCTCCTCTCCTGCCTTAAGCAGTGTGTAATCCTTCTTGACAACAATCTTTCCGCCTTCAATGGCGGCAGGTATGCCGACCCTTTGCATTTCGCCAACAAGCGGCCCGGGGGGGAAGCCGGTGTCTCCCTTTTCGATGATGACATCGTCGGGGCAGACCTCGCCTCCTTTTGCAGGCGCGCTTGTCTTACCTTTTTCAAATAGTTTGTATATAACAAACGGATTAACGTCCGTGAGTGCCAGTGATGAGCCACTCTGAACATAGTCCGCGAGTTTTCGCAGATTTTCGTCTTTGGCATCTGCCAGTGCTAATCTGAGGAGCGTGTTTCGGGCGGTCCTGATATGGATCTTCCCGTTGAACTCACGCCTCATGGCCTGAAGCTGCTTGGCAGCAATACCAGAGATGTCGACGATGCCGATGACCGGGTGCGACTGCAAGAGCGTTTCGAGCTCTTGCAGTTCGTCTTTTTTCCATGGGGCGACATGTGCCATCTTATCGCACCTCCACCTTGACTGGTTTGCCCATGGTTGTCTTGATGTACAAGTTCTTGACCTGCGCGAGGCCTCGATCGTACTTTCGCTCAATGACGCCCAATATGGCCATGGCGTTGTCTGCTATGTCCTCGTCAGACATGCTCTCTGCACCTATTAGTACCTGGACTACGGGCGCTTTTTTCATGTCTATCTTGACAGTTTTTTCCAAATTCTTCACGAGCCCTTCTAAGGGGGCTTGGGGTGGGAGTGGTTTTGGCATTTTCCCACGAGGCGCAAGAATTGGTCCAAGGAGCTTGCCCACTGTTGGCATGAGATTTGCCTGGGCTAAGAAAAAGTGATGTGAGTTAGCATACTTTTTTGCTTCACGCTTGTTGCTGGCGAATTCTTCGAGATCTTCGATAACGTCAAGACCGAGTTCCTTTGCTGAGAGGGCGATATCCCTCTCACCGATGATACAGACCTTAATGGGCTTTCCGCGTCCCTTGGGGAGCAAAAGCTCTTGTCGTATCTTGTTTTCCGGTTTCTTGATGTCAACTTCCTTTAGAGTCGCGATGATTTCTAACGACTGCGTGAAGTTCCTCGGCTTAGATTGCTCTTTTGCCTCCTTCACCCCTCGTGCTATAGCTTCCTTCACGGGTTTACACCTCCGTATAGCGATGAGGAAGTTGCAAACAACTGACTCAGAAGTACTGGTCGTACATTCCTTCGTCAATTTCTTTTTGCACGTCTCTTATAGGTTTGCCTTCAACGGTCATGTTGAATGGCACACCGGAACCTATGATCTCTTTCGTTGTAGATTTGAGATCATATGACAGTACGTCGTCAATTTTCATTCTGGCGACTTTAACTGCCTGTTCCATCGTTATGTTACCCGCAGACTCGGCACCGGGATTTTGAGGCCCCTTTGCTATGCCAAGTTCTTTTTTCAAGAGGGCGGTCGTCGGTGGTGTTCCCACCGATATCTCGAAATTCCTCTTGTCATCTACGGTGATGGTAACTGGAACTTTCATCCCTGCGAAATCCTTGGTTTTCTCGTTGATTGCTTGCACAACCTTGGGCACAGGAACACCAAGTGGTCCAAGAGCAGGTCCCAACGGGGGACCAGCTGAGGCTTTTCCTCCGTCTACGAGTGTCTTTACTGATTGTGCCATGTGTCTCACCTATTACTCATCAATAGATTTTTTCTCGATGATACGTACGTAACTGCCATTGACAGTCACAGGAATAGGGATGGTAACTTCCAAGAGTTCAACTGTGAGTTCTTCCTTCCCTTCGTCTATTCTGACGACCTTTGCCCTTTCTCCTTTGAACGGACCAGCAACAAGTTCAACGATATCGCTGGGCTTTATGCCCTCAACTGCAGGTTTTTCCTCAAAGAAGGTTTCAACTTCGGCAAAAGGAACTATACCGGGAAGGATGCCCCGTACATGTTTTATGCCCTCTATTGCTTCCTGTACCGCACCCTCATCGATGGCTTCAATAAAAATGTACCCTTTTAAACTTTCCGGTGAAAGGAGTGAGGCCACTTTAATGGCTTTGCTTCGTACTTTCTCCTCGATAAGGGTTGCCACGTTCCGTTCCTGATTCATTGTAGTTTTTAGGATAAAGAGCTGATATTCGGGGTTCATGCGATTACACTCTTATAATGTTGTTCCCTGGATTAGGGAGGATATTATCTTTATCAAAAATCCCACAACGGCGATAATAGAAATGCCGATTGCACAGACTTTTGATATCTGTATAAACTCCTTCCTGTCGGGCCTTTTTGTAAGTTTAAGGACTTTGCGGTAACCCCGCAAAGCCTGGGAAATTCCTTTTTTGTCTTTTTCCATTGCTCCACCTTCTGCGTGGCATTGTGGTACTAAATGAAGTCAATGCCGAGGTTGATGCTGCTTTTGTCGCTGCGCTCGCCTAAAATCATTTCGGTCTCGCGTGGCCCAAGGATGTAGGGTGAGTTTACGCCGGAAAGGACAAGCATAACCCTGACGGTGCCCTTGAGGGACTCGTCAATCTGGGCACCCCATATAACCTGGGCTTCAGGATCCAATTCATTTGATACTGCTTCGACTATGCGCTCGGCTTCTTCAAGCTTGAGGTCGGCGGAGCCTGTAATGTTGATAAGTGCCCCTCTTGAGCCTGTGATCTCTACATCTATAAGCGGTGAGTTAAGTGCCTCTTCTACAGCTTCAGTTGCCCTGTTTTCCGTATCCGACTCGCCTATGCCAATCATGGCTACTCCCCCGTCCCTCATTACAGACTTTACATCTGCAAAATCGAGATTGATGAGGCCAGCTTTTGTGATAAGGTCCGTAATCCCCCTGACTGACTGTATAAGGATGTCGTCAGAAACCTTGAATGCAGCCCCGATGGGCAGACCGGGTGCAAGCTCAAGCAGCTTGTCGTTGGGAATCACTATTACGGTATCGGCCGATTTTCTTAATATTTCCAAGCCTTTTTCGGCATTTCTTTGTCTGCGGATACCTTCAACGGTAAAGGGAAGGGTAACAATGCCTACGGTGAGGGCCCCTGTCTTTTTTGCCACTTCCGCAATAATCGGTGCGGCGCCGGTCCCTGTGCCCCCTCCGAGGCCACAGGTGACAAAGACCATGTCAGACTTGTCTATGGCCTCGCGTAAGGTGCGCTCGTCTTCCCGGGCCGCCTGTTCTCCGACAGCTGGATCATTCCCAGCCCCGAGGCCTTTTGTTATTTCCCTTCCAATAAGAATTTTCTTGCTGGCTTTACATTTTTTTAGGTCTTGGGCATCTGTATTGACTGCTATGTCCTCGCTCCCCTCAACACCAACTTCGATGAGGCGGCTGATTGCGTTGCATCCTGCCCCGCCAACGCCAATAACTTTGATTTTTGCCTGACACTGCTGGATAATTTCATCGAGATCCTCATCCTCTGCAGTGGTTGCCTCATAGCTAAGGGCAGTTTCACAACTTGT
>CAYSZY010000126.1:0-4240 GCA_964435645.1 uncultured Thermococci archaeon
GTTTTTGTTTAGTACGATATATCCCGCCCACATGACCGCAGACCCAAGGATCAAGGCATTGCCAACGATTGTTTGGTTGTGGAGCATGTCGGTGAAGTCCTTTCCAACAAAAACGATTATGCACACCCCGACGAGCCCCGTTAAAATCCCTATTATCTTGTTTTTTGTTATTTTCTCGTGCAAAAAGGCCCATGAAAGGATCAATATGAAAATCGGGATGGTATTGTGCAGTGTCCCTGCCAATGCGGATGATGTAAGCTTGACACCAACACCTTCGCATCTGTCACACAATGCAACGCCCGACCTTACACGACCGGCGAAACATTTACCTCCATCCTTAATCTTCCTTATAAAGACACCAGAATCGCCCTTGATAATGATCATTGAATATAGGAATGCAAAAGCGATAATAGATCTCGTAAAGGAGAGGACTAGTGGGCTTATCTCTTCCAGGCCCACTTTTGTGATTGCATAACTGCTTCCAAAGATTATTACCGTTAATAGGAGCGCCACTGTTCCGTTACTATCATCCATCCCTGTTCCCCATTTTATAATATTTGATAAATTTTTTTAATCGATAGAAAAAGTAGCTAATCCTACATAAAAACATAATGATATAAAAATAAAAAATACAGTTCGGCGGAATTGTGCTCGGGGCCAATCCCGTTCATGATTCTTTATAGGCACCGATAGATTGAGCTCTGCCCGCAATCAAAGGGGCCGTGGTAGTGGCAGCACCCCAACAGGGGGACCGATATGCTGCGGCCCATGGGCCGGTGCCGCCAACGGATCATGATGCGCAATTGGCATATCAGATGCTCGCTACGGGATTGGTGCGGCGGGCCTGATAATAATGCTTTTTCTAATAAGCCAAACAAATACCAAAAAAGAAGGCGGCGGCAAAGAGGAGGAAAAAAGGTGTCGCCGCCGCCCGTTGGGATTACGATTACTGTGTCATGCGCTGCCCTTTTTCGGTGAGGGAGTAGGTGGCCACGGGCCTCTGGCAGGCAGGGGCACGGCAGGCCATGCATGACCTGCAGCCCCCGGCACAGCCCACCAGTGCCTCGCATCCGGACCGGGTAACATACCCCCGCTCCACCAGCAGCTCGAGTGCGGTGTGCAGTTCAGAAAGGCCAATCCCCGCCGATTCCGCAAGGGAGGAACAGGTACAGGGCCCTGCACCAATCCCGCTCAGGATCATTCGAAGCATAGGGCTACACACCTGCCTTTGATATGGAATTAAGCCCGATGTGGCCCTTCCATGCCATGTATCCTGCTAGCGGCACCACCGACGCGTACAGGGCGGGCACGATGCCGTCAATGGGGGACCACCCGATATAGTCCTCGCTCCGTATTACGTACGCCATGAGCAGTTCCCCCCCGAAGAGGAGCAGGTACACGGCCGCAAACAGGAGGGAAAGCATGATGCCGACGTAGAGGAACGACTCGCCGGCGGCGGCTCCGCCCATCATGCGCTTTGCCCCCACAAGGAACACGGCGCCTGCCACGATGAGTATCGCCCCGTCAAGGATGCCACCCGTTATGTTGACGGGCGCAAGGCTTTCGCCCGCAATGCCCAACCCCGCCAGAATCTCAAGCAGGCCCACCACGCAATACAGGATGCCCGCTACGAGGGAAAATGCCTTTTTTGATGTTGATAGAGAGTCCATTGTTATCACCTAGTACCCCAGCGCCAGCCCGGCATGGCGTATGGCAAACGCCGCCGCCCATGCCAGCCCCGTGCTGTACACTATCGCAAATCCGGCCCATTTCCACGAGCCGGTCTCCTTCTTTATGACGCCCACAGTGGCTATACAGGGCATGTAAATGAGCGTGAACACCATAAGCCCCACTGAGGTAAGCGCAGTCATGGTCGGGTCCGACTCAAGCCGCTGGGAAAGCATTTCCTCCCCTTCCCCGGTACCGTAGAGCACGCCGAGCGCACCGATGACAATCTCCTTTGCCACAAACCCGAAGATGAGCGCAACGGCTATCTTCCAATCAAATCCTAGGGGTGCCACCAGTGGTTCCAGCACCTTCCCGATGGAACCGATGATACTGTCGGCAGCGCCGTATTCCACCCCTGCGGGGAATGATGCAAACGCCCAGATGACGACAACGCCCACGAAGATGATGGTACCGGCCTTCCTCAGGTAGAGGGAGCCGCGCTCCCACATGTGGATACATGCGGTCCTTAGCGTCGGTACCCTGTACTCGGGGAGCTCCATGATAAACGCGGAGGGCGCCCCCTTAAACAGCGTCGAGCGGAACAGCTTGGCCGAGAGGATAGCAACGGCGATGCTAAGCACATACAGCGCAAACACCACGGTCCCCTCGCTCTTGCCGAAGTAGACCCCTGCGAAGAGGACGTAGACGGGAAGGCGGGCACCGCAGGTAATAAATGGTGCCGAAAGGATAGTCACCATTCGGTCGCTCTTGTTCTCGATGGTACGGCACGCCATGATGGCCGGTACGCTGCACCCGAACCCCATAAGCATGGGCACAAAGGACTTTCCGTGGAGCCCTATCTTTGTCATCAGCCTGTCCATGACAAATGTTGCCCTGGCAAGGTACCCGCTGTCCTCAAGAAGCGACAGGAGGAAAAACAGGATAAAGATGTTCGGGACGAATATGAGAACCGAGCCCAATCCGCCGAGTATGCCGTCGCCGAGGAGCGACGCAAGCTGCTCGTTTGCTATGTTTGCTCCGACATATCCGATGAGGTGCCCGAATATCCAGTCGATGGCCTCCATAAACGGTGCCGCAAGTGTAAACGTGAGCATAAAGGCTGACCACATGAGCGAAAGGAAAATGGGGATCCCCAGGTATTTGTGCGTAAGCACCGTGTCTATCATGCCGGTGGCGTCCCTTGCTTCCCCTCCATTTGACGTGCAGGTTTCTCGCATGATGCCCCGGATATGGGCGTACCGTGTGTCGACTATCGCCATCTCCATTTCATCCGCGTCAACTTGCGCCAAGGCGGCGGCAACCTTTTCCCGTACGGACGGGTGGTCCGCCGCGTAGTGCCCTGCGGCCTCAGTGTTTTCCAGGAGCAGCAGCGCCATGGCACGCACCGTGTCCGGGTCGTCCCCCCTCATGCCTTGTTCCAATGCCCCGGAGAGCGACGATATTGCCGACTCTACGTCAGGGGGGTACGCCATGAGGGATTTCGGGGCACGGGGGCCCTCCGCCGCCGCGCTGCAGATGGCCTCCATGAGGCTCCTGACGCCCTCGGCCTTGCTGGCCACCGTGCGTACGACGCGGACACCGAGATTCTCGCCCAATCGCCGGTCGTCTATCTCCAATCCGCGCGAGTCAGCGATGTCGGCCATATTGAGCGCCAGAATCACCGGGAGCCCCAGCTCACGTATCTGCAGTGTAAGGTACAGATTGCGCTCAAGATTCGTGGCATCTACGACATGGACCACCACATCGGGGCTCCCCTTTACGAGGTAGTCCCGTGCGACCTCCTCGTCGGGGGAGAACGCCGAAAGGCTGTATGTTCCCGGAAGGTCGACAATCTCGAGGGATGTTGGCCCCATCTTGCAGGACCCACACTTTTTTTCCACGGTCACGCCGGGCCAGTTTCCTACATGCTGCCGAGCGCCGGTGAGGGCGTTGAACAGCGATGTCTTGCCGACGTTCGGATTGCCGGCCAAGGCGACGCAAAGCGCCTTTTCACTCATTGGGCCCCACCTCGACGACCGCGATCTTATGGGCGACGCCCCGGCCGACCGCCAACCGATTTCCGCCCACCATCACGATAAGCGACCCGCCGTGGCCGCCACAGACGGATATGGGCATCCGCGCCGCAAATCCCATCTCAGCCAAGCGTTTCGAGAGCCCCGTGCCTGCGGAAACGTGGGATACCAGATACTTCACGCCCACACTCGCGCCGGACAGGGGGATGGCAAGCTGCGTCATGGCACCCGCTCCACCGATACGAGCCGCGCCTCGGCCTTGCGCAGCGACAGGCTGTAGCCCCGTACCGCTATCTCTATAGGGTCGCCCAAGGGCGCCTTCCTGACAATCGTAACGAGTGTTCCGGGGGTTACGCCCATCTGCAGCATCCTGCTGCGCACCATGCCCGTTCCCGCCACGGCGGTAACGCGCAATGTGGTGCCCTCGGCTTCATGTTCCAGCGTATTCATCATTTTCACCATTAGGGTAGTTTAAATTAATTAGGTATACCTAAAAATAATGATATAAATAGTTTTTGGTTATCCTAATTAAATTAGAC
>CAYSZY010000127.1:0-4180 GCA_964435645.1 uncultured Thermococci archaeon
TCCTGCTCCTGCAGGCCTGGTACGGCCTGTCCGACCAGGAGCTTGAGTACCAGGTCAACGACCGCGTCTCATTCCTTCGATTCTTGGGATTTCCAGACAAGGCGCCCGACTACTCGACGGTCTGGCGCTTCCGCGAGCGTCTTGCAAAGACTGGAAAGGACCGCGAGATTTGGGACGAGCTGCAAAGGCAGCTCGACGCGCGCGGCCTTTCGGTAAAGAAAGGCGTCATGCAGGACGCCACCTTCATCACTGTCGACCCCGGCCACGCCAAGGCCGACGTGCAGCGCGGCGAAGGGGCGCAGACGCGCCGCAACAAGGAAGGGACGTGGACGAAGAAGGGCGGCCGGAGCTACTACGGCTACAAGCTCCACTCAAAGGTGGACCGCGACTATGGGCTCGTGCGCAGCATCGAGACCACGACCGCGTCCGTCCACGACAGCCAGGTCGACCTCTCGCTTCCGGGAGAGGTCGTCTACCGCGACAGCGGCTACTTCGGCCGCCCGTGCAACGGCTACGGCGCCACCATGCAGCGCGGCGTGCGGGGCCGTTCCATCAGCGTCCGCGACCAGCTGCGTAACGAGCGCATCAGCAGGAAGCGCACGCCGGTCGAGCGTCACTACGCCGTCATCAAGACGCGCTACGGCTCAGGTCACGTGCGCGTGACGACGCTCGCAAGGACTCGTGTCAAGAACACCTTCGCCTGTTTTAGATTCAATCTCGACCAATTGGCCACGCTGCGCCGGCAGGGCGCGGCGTGACCGGCCTAGCGCAAGCTATCGTTCCCGAGGTCCAAAAAGCATGGAAGGAACGAAATAATCGGGCAAAGAATGCCGGTTATGTGAAAAGTACAGGATTATAGCAAGGGATAAAAGAGAAAAGCTACTTAATCATAATCCTCGAGTATAATTGCCAAAATGACAAGAAAACGCCTCATGCCACCACTGTAAATTCAAAATATATAACCGTTTTCCTGAACGCTTCGACGTTACCCTTGGCCTCTCCGCAAAGATACCAATTGCCCGTTTCATCCCATGATTGGTGAACTACCTGGCAGCGGAAGAGTTATTCAAATGGCCAATGATAACGTGCCATCCCCTGCCCCATCATGTGGACTATATCCATAGCGATGCCCAGAAAGATCTGAATATGTAATGAATAATGAACAATAGAATCCTATTTGATTATTATCCATGAGTTCATAATTCAGGTTTACTGTTATTTTTCTGTAAAACGAGGTTAACTTGTCATGAGTCCCATTCCAAAAAAAAGGGTACTCCAAAAATAAGTAACCCCATCTGCACACACTTCACGCGAGCATATAAAAAATTACATTTCATATTTCACCGCAAATATGCGCAAAAGCCTCAAGAACCCATGTGTTGCGCACTTCAGGGTGAAAAAGTACGCCATAACAGTGTGACTTACGAGAGGAAAAAGCTTTCACATATGAATATGTTCCAGCGAGGACCTGAAATCCATCCGGGAGCGTCGGGGCATACGTATGAAGGAGATACCCCGATATGGTGCGTAGGGCGCCAAGAAGCGGTGAATCGGCGATAACCCCAATATCGCGCAGGCCGATTTCCGGCCGGTGTACCACGTGTGCCCCGTGCAATGACGCTATGACATTCATGCCTGCACAAATGCCTAGAACTGGAACGGTGCATGAGGGCACCCATGAAAAGGAGTCAACATTATCAAGATATGCATTATCTTTTAGCGCCGTTCCACACAGGATTACTCCATCGCAGGGTGGTAGCGTGTGAATCTGTGAGTAGTGGCTTACGGCAACATCGACTCCGGCACGGTGAAGCGCTGCGGCTATGGGATCAACAAACTCATATCGCGAGAGTGAATTGTCCATATAGCATAAGTCAACTAGTTGTATCATTTATCCTCAAGCTCCAACGTGTCGATTCGATATGTGCCACTGTATTCGTGATATGATGTGGTTGCCCCCGTGACCTTCAATCGTTTGGAAAACATGGGTGCGTCAAGCACAAACGTCTCGAGTTCCCCCCCTTCCCCCGAAGGATTGATGGCATAGCGCTCGGAAAGGGATGCCAGCTCAACGAGTGCTTTTTCGTCGATGATTCTTCCAAGCCATGATTCTTCCAACGGGTATGCAAACACACCCGAGACCATAACGGAAAAACCTTTGTCGACGAGCAGGCGCATGTATGCAAGCTGGTCTGTCTGCCAAATGGGATTGAAGCACCAGAGGCCAAGATCCCGGCATATCCGCTGGAACCGCGAAGCTTGGTATACGGACTCGATTGCCCCAGTAACTACGCCTTCGATGCCATAAGCCGTTCGCGCATGCGCTATCGCATCACGAAGGTCCCTAAGCTCTTCGTTTTCAACGCCGTCCGTTTCCCAGACAAGATGCCCAACGCCCATAGCCTTTGCCATGATTCTAGTATGCACTATGTTCGGGGTGTGGAACATGTAGCTTTCGGGATTTTTGGATACAACGGTGACAAGGCATGCCACATCATGTGCCTCCATGGCCCGGTAACATGCAAAAACAGAATCCTTTCCCCCCGAAAACAGGACAGCAAGGCGCATACCTTTTCAAGCAAACCACTGCTTAATATAAGTATTGGGCGAACAGCAAATCATCTCACTTGGCAGGTCACTGGACCCCGGATACTGGACTAACAAAATGGTCATCGCGGCTAGTGTTATAGCGGGGGTTGGGGCAGGGACATATGGTGGCTTCACGGGGATCGGGGCAAAAGGCATTGCAGTGCTGGCGTTCGGGGCCCTATTTTCGGTATTTTTGCCATGGGCGCTTGCACGGGAACTGGACCCGGACAACGAGAAAGCCGCCCTCGTGGCAATGCCATGC
The DNA here is from genome assembly GCA_964435645.1 of uncultured Thermococci archaeon. GTDB lineage: Archaea > Methanobacteriota_B > Thermococci > Methanofastidiosales > NM3 > JAHKLV01. Next base: position 2,852 of record CAYSZY010000127.1, read on the forward strand.
GGCAGCGCATCATTTGCGATATGGGGAATCCATGTGATTATTGGCGGCCTCGCCCTTCTCCTCTGCTTACGGATAACTAACAAAAGCACGGGAAATCAGGTCACATATATGGATGTTACGACAACATGCGCCATTGCTTTGTTGTCTGCATATGGGGAAACACCCCTCATACTCATACCTGTCGCACTTGCCTTTTTCATTGCTGACGGCACCCGGCAAAAAACAACCATGCGCGCGGCAGGCATTTTGTGCGCCATTGTGTACGCAGCACTGGCCTTGCAGGATGATATCACGATAGCCTTTTCAGGCGCACCGATAGCTGTAGCGGCAGTTGTTGCGCTTTTCATGTTTTTTTGGTGGAGATTGTCCATCAGGGGCCCTCCCGCATCATTTGCCGACACGGGCACTGCCCGCCTGGAACGCATCGGGCTCACCAAGGCAGCGGCAGTGGCGGTGGTGGCAGCGGGAATACTTACCGTTTGCCGCATGGGCGATACGGGATCCCTAAGTGGAGGGATATGGGCGGCTCTTGCAGGCATAACGGCATACGGTGTTGCCACCGGAATCTCTTTGCAGTAGCCCTAATCCCCATCGCCACTCTCAGAAGAGTCCTGATTATCTGATGTACCAGCGTCATATGGCTCAAAGTCATCGCCATAGCTATCCTCGTGATACTGGTCGTATTTTGTTTTCTTTTGTTTGGATTGTTTCTGCTTGTTACCATTCTTGCCCATATCTGCGGCAAAGCACACTGCCGAACCTATCCATCCAACGGCATACCCAGAACCAAGCGATGTGATGTCACCCGTGTCGCCAAGATAAATGGGAATAAGTGTCAGTATCACCATGGCGGCAGGGCCCGCAATGGAACCGCCCCCTGTCTTGAGGAGCGCGATGATGCCGCCAAGGAACAGGAGCAAAAACGCGGCTATGACCAGTGCCACCATGAATGCTGATTCACCCATAGACGACGTAATCGACTCCAGATACAGACGCATACGGTCGGTGTCTGTCACATTGTTGAACACAAACTTTGTTAACTCAAACGGGGATTTTGAAGCCCACCCATCGTACCCATAAGGGAGAAATGAAGCAATGATAAGCAGGAGGCCCCCTACCATGCTCATAGGTTTTCTTATATTCACAGGCATAAGTATAGTAGTGCGACATACCAAAAAAAGGTATCGTAACGACATGCTTTTGCACATAACGCCCCATCTGAGCATAAAGTTTCACACTATGGACACAAAGTACCCCTCACGTTGCATGCGCCTTTTCGGGCCATGATTATGCCTCGTATCCATGCCACATTTGATGCTTGCCACGCGC
>CAYSZY010000128.1:0-4171 GCA_964435645.1 uncultured Thermococci archaeon
GGGGTATATAGTAGTATTTTGGTTCGCATTCCAATCCAAATTCCAAGAAATTGTACATGGGCCCGAATATTTCAAGGATAAAAATAAGCAAAAGGCAAAGCGGGCAGAAGAAACGAAGAAAAAATTTGGGGGAAAACCCCGTTAATAGTCAAATGATTCTCTCATCTTTTCTAATTCTTTCTTAATATTTTTACATGTGCCAAAATGCACTGGATATCCCTCAATCAAAGCTTCTTCAAGATATTCCAGGGAAGACATAACTGCATCAATACGCTTAGAGTAATTGATAAAGCTCCCACTGTTTATGACCTGCTCCCGTTTGGCCAAAAGTTCACGCTCCCGTTGCAAGACAGCTGCCTTTTTTGTGCTGCCACGCAATAGCCCGCCCCACGTATCCAGATCAATCATATCTTGGGCTTCCTGTTTTCGCCTACTAATTTTTTTCAGCTCAGCGTCAATTTCCTCTATAGTGTCTAACATGGATTATCGCCTAATTACGTGGTATGGGTGCGTATACGTGCTTCATCGTTTCGGGAAAGAGTGAAAGATCCTTGTGTGGGAAATTCATTGCCTGCACAAATTGTTTCTGGAAGGTATCGTGTGTAGCAAGCTCGATATAGGTTAAATTTCTAAGTATTTCCTTTTCCTCTTCGCGCTTCTGCTTGGATATAAGCGAATAGCGAGCGCCGGTACCTGCGGCATTGCCCACGGAAAATACCTTTTCTGGGGACACTTCAGGGAACATGCCTATGGTCATAGCATTCTCTATGTTAATGTAGTTCCCAAACGCGCCCGCAATCATTATACGGTCTATTCCCTTCGCAGTAATACCCTTCTTTTCCATGAGTATAGAAACACCTGCATAAATTGCGGCCTTTGCAAGCTGTATTTCCCTCATATCGTTTGAGGTAATCACAATGTCTTTCTTAAGACCTGTCTTGCGTGCCCATTCGAGGATATACTCATACCCCTGTATGCCTTCCTCAACACGATCGTTTTCATCCTCAAGTTCGGACCTAATTGAACCAGTGACATCGATGACGGCAGATTTGAGCATCTCTGCTGCAACATCTATGATACCGGACCCACAAATTCCCATCGGTTTTGTATTGCCGATAGTCTTATATGTAGGTTTGAGGCTTCCCCGCTTAATTTTTATTTTTTCAATTGCGCCGTCTGCAGCACGCATTCCGTACTTGATGGTGGATCCTTCCAATGCAGGACCTGCTGCAGCTGAACAGCAGACCATCCCGTCCTTGTTTCCAAGTACTATCTCACCATTTGTGCCCACATCGATTGCAAGTGTCATTTCGGGGCTGTTATGTATGTCGCAAGAAAGGATTACGCCAACATGGTCTGACCCGACAAATCCAGCAACGACAGGAAGCATGTGGCAATTGGCATATGGGTGAAGGGACAATCCCACATCGCGTGCAAGAAAGTCAACTGGTTGTATTACAACGGGGCAATATGGCGCCAGTGACAAATATTTTGGATAAAAACCCAAGAATATATGGTGCATAGCTGTATTCCCAACAATGGCAACTTCAGACAGTTGGGATGTAAGCAGCCCCGCTTTTTCGCATCCTTCCGCAATAATCTTATCAACACCCTCGACAACGAGATTCGAGAGCTTTTTTAGATTATCAGGATCGAAGGAATATGATATACGGGCCATAAGGTCATCGCCATAGGGTATCTGAGGATTCATCATTGATCCTATTCCTACGACATCACCTGTGGTAAGGTCCATGACATATGCGACCATGGTGGTCGTCCCGATGTCCACTGCCGCGCCATAAGCCTTGGAGTATGGTGAACGCTGTATGTCAAGAACATGATTCTTGTACATGGTGACAGAAATGTCAAAATCATTGTCGCGAATAAGATTTGGCAGTTGTCGCAATGTGGATAATTTGAAATCGATATGGTGGTGTTCGCTAACCTTGGCAATTTCATCTTCAATCCTATACCAATCGCACCGATTATCGTAAAGATTTGGTTCAGGAAGCTTGACAGAAAAAACCTTGACAAGAGGATCAATCAATACAACGGCGTCTGAACCTGCGATAAGGATCTTTTGTTCACCTATCATGCTCTCCTTTGGAACATCGATGATACAATCCCCTTCAACTGTCGCCTTGCATGCCAATCGCACGCCGGCAGCCAGTTCTTCGGGTGAGAGATTCTTTCGCTCACTAGCCATCACATCGCCAAGCGCACCTTGCCTAAGGTACACCTTGCACTTGCCACAAGTCCCCTTTCCGCCGCATGGCGCATCAATGCCCACACCGGCTTCATTTGCAGCTTCGAGAAGTGTCATTCCAGCTGTAACCTTTATTTTCTTTCCAGAAGGTTCAAAGACTACTTTTACCATTTGCTCACCGAGATAACGTTGCATGGGTATTATAAAAAACTACCCACGAGAATAAAAATAATAAAAAAGAAAGAAAAAAAGAAGATTAGTATGCGGCGTGGATAGAGTCACGGATGTCCTTCCATGACTTACCTGCCTTCTTTTCCTCAAGAACTGTGCTGCCGATTTCCGGTCCGTCAGCGTAGATTGCGAATTCCATTGACTCAGCAAATGTTGTGTCTACGGAACCACCTGCAATGACGAATGGAATATCTAATCCTTCATCTGCAAGCATCTTTGCAATCTTGGGGAATGCACCGCGGGTTGAGGTCATAAGGGAAGTACCTGATACGACATCTGGTTTTTCCTTCTTGACAGCATCCAAAACAACCTGTGGATCAACTGATGAGCCAAGGTCGACAATTTCATAACCCTTCGCCTCGAGGATTGTTGAAACAATGTTCTTTCCAATAGCGTGGACATCGCCAAATGCTACGTGCATGATAATCTTTCCACGTTTTTCAACCTGGCTGAGTGCTTCCTTACAGTGGGAGATACCCTTCTGCATGGCTGTGCTGGCAAGGAGAATTTCCGGTACGAACACATAGCCGCCGTCGTAGAGCTTTGCAACGGAGATGGCTCCGGGGAGCAAGGCCTTTTCAACGATGTCAATTGCCGCGTAACCTGCGTCAAGCAGTTCTACGGTCATCTTCTCTGCTGCTGCTGCGTCACCCTCCATGACGATAACGGTAAGCTCCTTGAGCTTTGCGTCTTCCGGCATGAACTCGGCAACGATATCCACCTTTGGCCTGCGCTTCTTCTTCTTCTTCTCATGCGGTTTTGTTGCCTCGACAAGCGCCTTGATGTTTTCAATAGGCGTGTATGGGGGCGTTCCACATGCTGGACAGAGGATATCAACACCATCACGGATGTTCTCAAGACCCTCCTTGTAGACAAGTTCAGGGCTCCCGAGCATCATGACACGGACCGTCTCGAGCGAGCCGATAAGTGCCATCCTGTCCCCAATGGTCCTCTTTGCATCGTAGGTGACGCACCCTGGTGCTTCAAATGAGAATGCATCGAATCCCGAGTCAGGTGCGTGCATCAAGAACGGTGCTGTGTTACCGCAGATGTGCAGGAACTTCGGTGTATCCTTGAATGCATTGGTAAACTTTCGGTAAATTGGGTTCATCAACGTGCTAAACGAGTGTGGTGAAAGCAAGTCGCCGGAAGCTGTCGGGTCAGGCATGTAAATAGAGTCTGAACCGCAGTTGTCGACTGCATCGCGGCATATGTCAATAAGGGCATCATTGACGATATCCAAACACTGTACGAACTTATCCGGATTAGTCTCTGAAAGCTGCAGAAGTTCCTCTACGCCCCAAAGGTGGCCGGCAACGGTAATCGGACCAGTCACGACACGGCAGTTACTGACAGTGTCACCGTAGTTTTCTGCAATGATGCTCATTGACTTCTGTAGCATCGGGTTCCTGCCAAGCTCGACAACGTTATCAGGGATGGAGACGTCATCAGGATCCATTCCCTGGAAAATGTGCTTAGCAACTGACGGGTGTCGGTCTTTTGCACCTATATCGATAATATCTGATGTACCTGCAATTGAGGTAACTTCACTGACAAGGTCGTTGTGACTTAAAATACAGTCAAGACCACAGACTTCATATCGGCCCGCCTGGAACTTTGCCAAGACTTCAGGCTTCAATTGACAGTCTGGCCATGAAACGCCAGTCGCCTCCATCAAAGGGACAACGTAATTAGACAAGACGATTGCTGACCTTCTGTCAACTTTTCCGCCAA
>CAYSZY010000129.1:0-4068 GCA_964435645.1 uncultured Thermococci archaeon
TTATCCATACGGAAGTCTATCAAAAAATCACCGAATATATATACAAAAAAGAGAAACGATTTTCCATGCTGATAGACGCCCTGTCCGCTCTTTCGAACGAGTATCGATTCATGATACTTGATTCACTTAAGGACGGCCGCAAGCGTCCGCAGGACATGGAAAAGATCACTGGCCTGACCCGGGGTGGCCTTGAGCGCCACCTTAAACTCCTCATAGATGCGTCACTCGTGGAGAAGGAGTCGTATGTTGAGGGGGGCAGGGCGAAGGTAATCTATTTTCTCAGCCCGGAATCAGAGGACTTTCTGGAACGCATTGAGACACTCTATAGCGAGTTTTACAAAAAAATCGTGCAGCGCAAGTCGCCTGACGAGTACAAGACGGAGCAGATAAAGATCCTTTCAGTAAAAATAGACAAGGCAAATGAATCCCTGGAAAAGATAGAACGGCTTAAGGAACAAAGTGAAATCGAGGATTCCGACTACCTCGACCTCAAGGTCCAGTATGTGAATGACCTTATAAAGTATCAAAAAGAATTGTCTGTGCTGTAAGGGCGTACCCGCTTTTCCATCTTAACCTTGTCGTTTGAAATCTCTCTGATGGACCAGAGTGTCTTTTCGCCCTCTACTACGCTTTGTGCTTTTCCTTCCTCTCTGAGCCTCAGCAGATTGAGTGCTACTTTCGTCACTGAGAGCCCTGTCTTTTCCGCAATGTCCTCCCGTGTAAGGGGGTCTTTCGCCTTTTGGAGCATTTCTAGTACCTTGACATACATCATATCACCTCATGGGGATGGCAGTGCCTTTTTTCATGCAGGTGCAGCGTGCGCCCACATCATCCCTAATAGAAATATATTTAAGTGGATATAATAATTTCCCTTACGATTGTTGGAGTAGAGCCAACCACCACATCGATGGAAATATTTTTTCAATCGAATAACAATGTGAAAGGGGTGGTATAATGGATAAGATACAGAACTTGGTTGATTATATGCAAAATTATGTGGTCACTGATACCATGGTGCCACGTAACATCAGGAAAGTCGCGTCAGACGCCATCGTGGAACTGCAGCGGAAGGATGTAGAGAACAAGGTAAAGGCATACTCTGCCATTGAGCTTCTCGATGAGATTTCAAATGACCCAAATATGCCAATGCACACAAGGACGGTCATTTGGGAAGTGCTCAGCGAGCTTGAAAAGATTGAGTAGTTATCTCTCGGTGTAACAATGTTCGGTTGGTCAGGCAGTATTCTAGATGTAGCATTGTCTGACAAAACCGTTACGGTTTCTGAAACGCCCCATACGCACGACTATCTCGGGGGGAGAGGCCTTGGGGTACGTATCTTTTATGAGCGGGTGCACCCCTCTATAGACCCATATGACCCCGGGTGCCCTCTAATTATTTCTCTCGGCCCCTTAACCGGAACGCCGGCACCAACGTCCGGACGGTTTAGTGCTGTATCAAAGTCACCCCTGACAGGTACCATTTTTGATGCAAACTGCGGAGGGTTTTTCGGTGGAAAGGCAAAGGCGTGTGGCATCGACGGAATTGTTATATCAGGTGCATCTCCTTCCCCCTCGCTGCTCGTTGTACGGGAAGGAAGTGCATCAATCGAGGATGCGGCTGCCTACTGGGGCCTGGACATACCGACGGTCTCGGCTGCCTTGCGTGAACGGTTTGGTCCTTCCACGGGAATACTATCCATAGGTCCTGCCGGTGAGAACAAGGTACGGTATGCCACCATATCAACAGAAGACTACCGCGTGTTCGGCCGGGGCGGTCTCGGTGCGGTCATGGGTGCCAAGAACCTTAAGGCCATTGTTGTGCTGGGCAAGCGGAAGACACCTGTAGCAGACCGCGAGCAGCTCAGGTTCGTCTGCACCCAGTGCAGGAAGCTGCTTGAGGCAAATCCCATAACCTCCAAAGGGCTCAAGGCGTTCGGAACACCTATTCTGGTCAATATCATCAACAGCATGGGCATGTTTCCCCAGAACAACTACCAGATGTCACACACGGACAAGGCGGACCTCGTGTCGGGTGAGACCATTACCGCCACGATGCTCAAAAAGCGCCGGGCCTGCCTTGCATGCCCCATACAGTGCGACCGTATCACGGATAAGGATGGCATTGTCTCACGCGGACCCGAATACGAATCAGTCTGGGCATTGGGCCCTGACTGCGGCATTTACGACCTTTCATCGATTGCAGCATCGAACAAGGCGTGCAACGAGCTGGGTCTGGACACCATATCATGCGGTGCAACAATCGCATGTGCCATGGAGCTAAGCGAAAAGGGGCTGCTCGGCCAGGCGCTCTCCTTCGGGGACGCCGGGGCAATGGCGCGGCTTATCGAAGACATTGCGCTTCGCCGAGGTGCAGGGGACGCCCTTGCGGAGGGGTCCAAGCGCCTGGCGGAAGCACACGGCGCACCAGAGCTTGCAATGCAGGTGAAAGGCCTTGAGATGCCTGCATACGACCCGCGGGGTGCACAGGGCATGGGGCTGGCATACGCGGTCTCAAATAGGGGTGCGTGCCACCTTCGTTCGTATATACTGGCGTCGGAAATACTCGGCATACCCAAGCTTCTCGACCGGACGCTTACCGGGGAGAAAGTTTCGCTTGAGGTGGTGCTTGAGAATCTCAATGCGGCGGTGGACTCCCTTGCGCTCTGCAGATTCACGTCATTCGCGCTTTCGGAAGAGTACTATTCCCGGATGCTTTCGTGCGTCACGGGAGAGGAATACTCGGAAAACGACCTGCTGCGCATAGGGGAACGTATTTGGAATCTGGAGCGCATATTCAATAACAAGGCAGGATTCTCGCACGAGGATGATACCTTGCCGTACCGTATCCTGCATGAACCAGTTTCCTCGGGGCCCACGAAGGGCCAGGTATGCAGGCTTGGCGAGATGCTGCCACAGTATTACCGTGCGCGGGGATGGGACGAGGGCGGGTATCCCTCGGAACGGAAGCGTGCGGCATTGGGGTTGTCAGATGTTTGAGGAATTTAAGCGGATAGGCCAAATTCTTTTTGGGCTCGGAATTGTCGGTTCCCATTCGGGGAACATGTCGATACGATCGGGGGACCGGATGTTTATTACTCGAAGGGGGTCTATACTGGGCGATCTTCATAAAGGGGATATCATCGAGACCGGCGTTTTTGAGGATGATAGCGGAATCATGCTCGCAAGCACCGAGATAAAGGTGCACCGGGCAATCTACGAGGAGACGCCGGCATTGGCGATAATTCATGCGCATCCCCCATGTGCCATAGCTATGTCTATGCTTACCGATTCGGTGATCCCGCGAAATGTAGAGGGATCGTACTATTTCCATCGCATACCCGTTGTCGATGTTGCACTGGGCATTGGGAGTGAAGAGTCGGCAAAGAAGGTGTCGACGGCGCTTAAGGAATACAAGGGCATCATTCTCAAGGGCCACGGTTCATTCGTGCATGCCAAGCTGCTCGAGGATGCGCTTTCATACACATCTATCCTCGAATCCGCATGCAAAACGGAGTACATGCTCTGGGTTGCGGGTGACAAAGGGTCAGAAACCACAAGATGGTAAGCTTTTTATATACATGGCAAATAGTGAAACTGCTACCATGCCGAGGTGGCAGAGCTCGGACAAACGCGCTGGCCTTGAGAGCCAGTTCCCCCTCCGGGGAGCTAGGGTTCAAATCCCTACCTCGGCGCCACTTTCTTTAATCACTAACTGCCAAAGCCGGGTCATGGATACGTATCGCATCACCACCCTTTCGGTGAAGCACATCGGGACCCTAGGGTGGTCATCAATAATCGCTGACAATATGCGTATAGCTTTTTTGCTCTATAGAGCGACGATCATATAGAAAAAGCTTAAAACAAAATACAAAAAAAAGAAGGGGAAAACTCTATTCAATATCGTATCTTTTAGCTGCTTTGATGATGCCCGGATATGGTGGCCATTATCACCCGAATCATGAGAAGCGCCTCGAAAAGGTGGCCAATCCAAAACGGCCCGAGCATAATCGTCCCCTAGACTGCGGCGTCGGGCGCCACGTACTTGAGCAGCGGCATGATAAAGTCGTT
>CAYSZY010000130.1:0-4067 GCA_964435645.1 uncultured Thermococci archaeon
AAAATATATTAAGGGCCGATTGCAATCCATATAAAAAGGTGACCCCTGATGAACAGCCTCCTCCGCAGATACGCACCGTTCCTTGTAATTGCAATTCTTGCATGTACCTTCATTCCGACAGGTTCAGAGTCCACGACAAAGACAACATTTTCAAAAAACGGCATTACAATCACATCCCACGTCCCCACGCAGTCGGAGCTGTCGATGATGATGGGGGATATCGGCGTATACGAGGAAGGGCAAAATTACAACGAACTGTATAATGGTCACGGAACAGGGCTTGCGCCACCCACTCTTGCGCAATGGGACGTATTAGGTAGCTCACTAAATCTTGTCGACAGCATAGCGACCACGAGGCTTGACGGCAATCCTTCTTCGATAGACCACAGCCAAAGCATCCACTTTCCTCCGATTGGCAGTCAAGGAAGCGAAGGTTCCTGCGTCGCATGGGCAGTAGGGTACTATACAAAAACATTCCAAGAGGCAAAGGAGCACGGGTGGGACCTTTCAGGGGCGGTGTGGAACGCATCGGCAAAGGAGCCTACCCCTGAGTACCAGCAGTACATCATGAGCCCGGACTTCATCTACCATCAGATAAACAACGGCATCAGTGGCAACGGCGCATATTACTCTGATGCGATAGATATTACAAGCTCAATTGGTGTATCATCATGGGAAACTATGCCATACAGCGACACCGACGCCAAAGCCTGGCCCAGTGAAGCTGCATGGAGAGAAGCTGCACTATATCGCGGGGACGATAGTGCAGGATATTGCTATTATTTTGGATCAGTAACTGAGCTCAAGAATCTGCTTGCCGGAGGCAATCTCGGGGTCATATCCATCAATCATCATTACTACGCTGACCTGACCAACAACACGTGGACGCTTGACAACTACAATACATCATATACAACACATGCCAACACCGTCGTGGGGTATGACGACAGCTATACGTACATGGAAGGCGGCGTACAGAAAAGCGGCGCGTTTAAGGTCGTAAACTCATGGGGTTCAACATACAGCTCGTACTGGATATCCTACGAATGCATGCGCAAGCGAGTAGGCAAGTTCTTTTTCTACTATGACCGGACAGACTACCAGCCGCAGGCGCTGGCAGTCTTTGAAATTGACCACGCGGCGCGCGAGGAGCTTTTCAACTATGACAATGGATACATCATCATCGAGTACGACGGTTCGAGCAAGTACTTCGGGGCAAGCTGGCTTGCAGGAGGGGCATTCCCGTTCCCAAACAACAAGATAGTGCTTGACATAACCGAGCTTGGTGATATCACGGGCGATGTCACCATGCACGTATATGACGGCGGTGGAAGCACAACGGGCGTTATTGAATCTTTTTGTGTTGAGAAATATATCAATGGGTACTCATGTGAAGGCGTGTACAGTGCCGCATTTGTATCGGATGAAGCCCCAAAAACCACGGTCCAAGGCGATGAGATACTCCTTGTGGCTGAATATGATGTCGTTTTCAAGGCGCCAGATCTTATTACGCCCTCAGATGGGGCAACACGCTATGACGCCAATCCCACCTTCGCATGGACAGAAGAACAATATGCCACAGGGTACTACTTTGAAATCGCAACTGCACCCGACACTTATGAATCAGGGGCATTTTTTGAAGAAAACATTATTGCCACCTACCCCATTTCAGGTGTAACGACAGAAACATCGTATGCATTACCGTTCGAACTTGACCACGAAACGACATACTACTGGCATGTGCAAGCGTATGACTGTGAAAGCCAGCCAAGCCCATGGTCATATACAAGGGGACTTACCATTACTGACATGTTTACGTTAACACTCAATCCGGGATGGAACCTTATTTCATTCCCATTCATGCCATCGGATTCATCGCTACTCTCAGCAATTAGCCCCATTATAGAATATATCGACGTGATTTACAGATGGAACGGGAGCCAGTACGAATACTGTATCCCCAACGTATACCACCAGTTTGAGAATATTGATATCGAACACGGGTTCTGGATATACAATAATAGCGTTGCAGACGTGCAGTTCTCCATTTCGTATTATGAAACGAGCTGTTCAACCCAGATTACGCTTGATGAAGGGTGGAATCTTGTGTGCTGGCATCATGGAGACGGTGGCGACATCGATGCGGCGCTGGGGGATGCGGCGCAGTATATCGATTTAGTCTATGCATGGGATGCTGAACGTGGCACATATAATTTCAATCAAATTGGATATTATGACGATATCCACTATTTTGAACCAGGCAAGGGATACTGGATACATGCCACAGAATCTATAGTGTGGGACGGGTAAATACAGTACAACCCCCTATTCCCACAAACAATTCTGGATACAGTGTACCCAATACCCATATCTAGGGAGGAACTCGTCAAACTGCATATATACTCCAGGTATGTGAAGCAGGTATGACGATGTTACAGGGTCCCACTGATAGATAACATCCACAAAGGCAAGCGTGTCGCCCAATGAGGATGAAATGAGCTCAGGGGATTCCGTGTGGCAACCAACAAGATTCCATCCACTAGCCATCTCTTGGGGATCACGACCGGTGTTTATGCCCATAAACGGCAATGACACCGGGGCGCTTTCGACCATATGTACCCAGTATCCCTTGCCTTTCTCAAATGTGTCAAAGCCCGCGTATACACCCGGTATGTGGATGTCGTAATATTGTTTTTCAGGATTCCATTGGTATAACACATCGATTGAATCGCTCACATCAGCAATCATTGTAGATACGGATGGATTGTTGCAGAGATACGGCATGGATACCAGGTTCCATCCCGGCACAAGCTCAAGACATTTTTGTGTATTTACGGTAAAGCTCCATGTTTCAGACCAATCACCAGCATTTCCGATATAATTAATCGCTCTAACATGCCAATAGTATGTTCCCTCCATAAGGTCGTTGCAATAGTACCCACAGTCAGGGCACAGTATTGATGCAACAAGCCCAGTCTCAAAAGATCCTTCACCATTTATGGTATTTGAAGAAGACACTTCAATTTCATACATTGGTGCTGAGACATCTTGCCAGGATAATGATACATTCCCAACACCACTTACAGCACCATGGGGTATATCTGAAAGCGTGACGGCAGTAGGAGGGGACGTATCTATCTCAAACTGGTGCAGCCCATCATATGGCGAATCAGGGAACGTTCCACCAACTGCCTTAGCACGCCAGTAATACATATCGTCAGGGAAATCTACCCCCATAGGGTCATAGTGACAAGTTGAGGATGAAACAATATCTGCAGAATGGAATAGGTCGCTTATATCAGCATCGGTGAATACCTCAATATGATATCCCTCACATCCAACAACCTCTTGCCAGGAAAATAGTGGTGGAATCTCTAATCCTGGAGCGCCGTTAAGACATACTCCCCCCGTAGGGGATATGATAGATGGGGCAGGCAACGTCATGAAAAATGTTCTAACTTCCATATCGGGGCATTCCCATTGTAATACATTACCTGAGTAATCTACTGCCCGTACTTTCCAATAATACTGCCCATATGGCAATGTGCCCACATATGAGTATCCACATTGAGCAATAACAATTGGCTCTATCCCTGTAAATACAGGGGAAGTACTGATTAGCAACTCATAATGACTAACACCGGTTCCGGCATCCTCGCAAGGGTCCCAAGAAAATGCGATAGGGATATCCGAATAATAAGCCCCATCAGTGGGGGACTGTAGATGCACATTTGAAGGAGGTGATGCATCACACTTCATCTGCACACGTTCTGATACCTGTCCTTCTGTACTTGCAACATTAGCTGATATCCAAAAATAATATGTGGCTCCATCGGTAAGTCCATCTGAAATGGATACTGATTTCATCGATTCTGTAACATTCCATGTGGGCGTTTCAGGCTTAATATCAGATGTACTGCAATAGACCGAATATGATGTCACTCCAGAGATCTCGTCCCAATATAGAGAAATAGCACCGCCTACGCCGGATGCTCCCGTTATATTATTTGGAGCAGAAAGTGTTTTGGCGCCAGACCAGTAAAGAATCCGCTCGAATAAATCGTTCA
>CAYSZY010000131.1:0-4028 GCA_964435645.1 uncultured Thermococci archaeon
AAGAGAGCGTTCTGGGTGCAGGCGTGTCCTTTGATTTTTTTTTGCCAAATAGTTTCCTAAAAACCATGATATTCACACAACTCTTGGGTTAGTTCCCCTATGTTGTCAACATATTTTACATTTTTGCCTCGAAAGGCCCCCTTCCCCTCAAATGGGAAGGCTTCTTTTCTCAGTATCAGTATCGTTTTGTCCCACAGTGCGGCATACGAGATTTCTGAAAATGTGCCGTATGAACCGGGGACTGCTATCACGAGCGACCCAGATGCGACGACTAGCTGGTGTCTTGTATCCCCTATTCCGGTGCAGACATAAGCCGCCCGGTGGGGAATTCCTTCTTTTTGGCCGCATCGGTGGCAGAATGCAAACAACGATGCCACTTCCGATCGTGCACCCTCGCTTGCGGCAGCCACGATTCCGCTATTCCCTCCGCAGATGAAGGTATGGCCTTCATGGGCAATAAGTGCCCCGCAACGGTGTGCATGCCTTTTTATGTCATCTTTGACGGATTTGCCAGAACCTATGACACTAATCTGCATAGGCATATAGTTGGCATTTCCCTGTTTAAGAAGATTATCCGGCGCAACCCGCAACGGCGCGCCATCTTAGCATGCGTATGCGGCACATGGCATTATCCCATGGCGCTAACCATATATATTCTTGATTCATGGTACTACCATGGGTTCGCGACGCGTAACATGCATGCTGCTCTTTATCGCAGGGCTTATGGTGCTTGCCGCACCGGCCGCCGCAGCATTGGGCTTTGATGTCGACGAGCAGTCCGTGGAAATAGAGATTTATGAAGACTGGTCTCTGCAGGTATGGTACCATCTCACCATAACGACCACAGAGGGGCCGCACAACGGCATCTACCTCGGCATTCCTGATGCCAACATCTGCGACTTTGCCGCGTCTGTGGATGGTTCGCTGCTTAAAGTTGAGCAGACATCATATAACGGGGGGGATGTGCTCAAGATATATTTCCCTGATGCCGCATTTGCCGGCGACACTACAGAGATGCTCGTCTCGTTTTGGGCATTTGACCGCATTTTCCCTGACCAGACCGACCAAGCCAACGTAGGTGTCTTTTTCATTCCTGCCACGTGGGAAGGAAAAGAGATAAGCCATCAGACGGTTACATACAAGCTTCCACAGGGCGTTTCCGAATCGGACATCAAGTTCGTTCCCGACCCCCAAAGCATGCAGGTCACCGACCGGCTCGAGGTATTCTACGAACGCTACAACGCGCTTCCCGATTTGTTTGAGACAAATGTCCTGTTCCCCGTATCATTCCTCGTTTCTGAGGTGGATAAGCGGGTCAATCCCTGCGAGTCTGAAGCGGGATTTCCCGTGGCGCTTATCATCGCCGTATTTGCAATCATAATCGCAGTCCTTGTCGTGCTTATTTTTGTCTTTAAGGCACTTAAGGGTGGAAAGGGAAAGCGCCCGTACAAAAAGCCCGAGCTTGCTATGGAGTCACTGGGCGTCAGAAAGGACCTTGATACCGTTGAGGCGTCAATACTCCTTGGTGCGCATCCTGTGAAAGCAACGAATCTCATCGTTCTGGGGCTTGTTAAGAAAGGCAAGGCAATTGTGGAATCATGGGGGCCGCTCACGCTGTCAGTCGCTGGGGAGGAGGATGGGACGGAGGATGTCAAGTGCCCCAACTGCGGCGCCCCCATCAACCCTGAAGTCACCCTGCAGACATGTGGGTACTGCGGGTCTGAGATACAGATGAAGGGCCGGCCTGCCTATTATGAGAATCAGTTCATGCTCCATGCAATAAAGAAAGACGGCACACTTGACGAAGGTGGGTTGCATGTTGCGCTCACCAATCTTTCTAAGCGCGTTAACGAAAAGATGCGTGGATACAACAGGGCCGACTCTGTAATATATTATGAAGAAAAGGTCATCGCATCTTGGGGGGATGTAAAAAACGCTACCGATGAGGAAAAGTACCGTGTCTTTGGCGAGAGCCTTGGCTGGCTGATGCTTGACAAAGAGTATGAGGAAAAGGTCGACGGCACATTCCGCGGACTCGACACACGGTGGACGCCTGCATCATGGTGGGTCTGGTACAATCTCGGGCGCGCTTCCTCCATGGGCGGCAGCGAATTTGCCGACAAGGCAAAGATCACCAATAGCACTAGCGACACAAGATTCGGTGTCAAGAGCGACAAGCTCAAGGCGGCCATAGCCGCTCCCATCGCCGTGGCGCATTCCCATAAAGGCGGCAGTGCCTGCGCATGTGCAAATTGTGCCTGTGCCTGTGCCTGTGTATCATGCGCCTGTGCCTGTGCGGGAGGAGGTGGATTCTGATGAAACGGTCTATTAATGTTGACGGGCAGACCATTCGCCTGTCGCTTCGGGAGGAGCAGGGACTGGCCCTGCTTAATATCAATGGTTCCCATATACTGCATCTCAACGAGACCGCTGCAGACTATGTCAAGCTGATTATGGACGACAT
The DNA here is from genome assembly GCA_964435645.1 of uncultured Thermococci archaeon. GTDB lineage: Archaea > Methanobacteriota_B > Thermococci > Methanofastidiosales > NM3 > JAHKLV01. The sequence continues at coordinate 2,465 of CAYSZY010000131.1, forward strand.
CCCAAAGGACGACGCTGTCTCAAAGATACGGGCCATGTATAACGTTTCCCTGGATGAGGCTGAAAAGGACTACGATCAGGTCTTCTTTTCAGTGGCAACGCTTGCCACACGCAGGGACGTGTGCCCGTACAGCTATCTTGGTGTCAAGAATGCCGTCTTTGGCGGCACCGAGCTCTCGGCCCCGTTCCGATTCGACCTAGCCATTACCTACCGTTGCAACAACGACTGCGGGCACTGCTACATGGGCGGGTCGCAGGAACGGAGGGAATATTCCACTGCCCAGTGGAAGCAGGTTATCGAAAAGGCCGATTCGCTTGAGGCGAGTGCCATCGTGTTTACAGGGGGGGAACCGACCCTCAGGGACGACCTCGTCGACCTTGTGGATTACAATCACGACCTGGTGACCGGGCTTGTGACAAACGGGCGGCTTCTCACCCCACATCTCGTTTCACGGCTCCAGGGGGCCGAGCTCGACCACATCCAGATTACCATCGAGGGCCTTGAGAAGACGCACGATGCCATGGTGGGCGCACCGGGCGCTTACCACGAGACGGTAAACGGCATACGGGCCGCCATCGAATCTTCGGTCTTCACACTTACCAATACCACGCTTACCAAGCAGAACTGTGGAGAGTTTCCATCGCTTCTTGAGATGCTTCATGGCATGGGGCTTACCCATTTTGCGGTGAACTCTATTATTTACAGTGGTAAGGCGCACGAGGCGGACTATGGCCTTAGCGCCTGCGAGGCGGGGGAGATGCTTGCGTCAATAGCAGACCTTGCAGCCGACTACGGTATGGAGATGGTATGGTACACTCCCACACGCCGTTGCGAGTTCGACCCCGTCGAGATGGGCCTCGGGCTCAAGTGCTGCTCGGCGGCGCGTGTCAACGTTACCGTCGAACCGGATGGCACGGTCCTCCCATGCCAGTCGTGGTTTGAGCCGCTTGGCAACATACTCGACGACCCGTGGGAACGGATATGGTACTCGGACCTTGCAAAAGCCATACGCAACAAGGCATACATGCCCGAGGGGTGCGCAGGGTGCGACCACTATGACAACTGCACTGCAGGGTGTCCGCTGGAAAAGGACGGAAAAGGCTGTTCTCCGTTAGGGTGATGATGCGGATGCACGTTATTTGTGGGCATAATCTTGTACCCAGTAGGCGGCATTGAATGTTGACACTCGGATACTGGTACCTGCTTCCATTGGGGATGGCCATCTCGGTGATCGCCCTTTCCGCGGGGATATCGGGATCCAATTTTTGGATTCCCGTTTTTCTGATTCTTTTGGGATATGATACGAAAACAGGATTCTGGCTCGCGCTTCTTACAATGCTGTTTGGATTCGGGTCCGGCATGGCATGCAATCTACACCAAAAAACGGTCAATTGGTATATTGTGCGGTCATATCTTCTTGTTGCAATACCCTCCGCGCTTGTGGGGGCACTTGTTTTCCCCTACGTGCCGTCGGGCCTGCTGCTGATGGTATTTTCCGCATTTGTCTTGGTCTACGGCTCATACCTTATATCCTAAGTTTAACAGTTAGCGATTAAAAGAAGTG
>CAYSZY010000132.1:0-4020 GCA_964435645.1 uncultured Thermococci archaeon
GGTTACAATGGAACCAGCTATCAGGATTGAAAATCTTACCAAAAGGTACTCATTCAAGATTCTTGCGCTCAAGGGCATATCCCTTGAGATAGAGCACGGGGCTTGTGTAGGATTCCTTGGGCCAAACGGCGCCGGGAAGTCTACAACAATAAAAATACTCACCGGGCTTATCAGACAGACCGAAGGGATGGCATACCTCAACGGAAAAGATATACGCAAAAACAAAAAGGAGGCACTATCCGATGTGGGGTGCGTAGTTGAGACACCAGACTTCTACAGCTACCTCACACCGGTTGACACGCTGACGTACCTTGGAAAGATACGAGGTGTTGAAAACCTTGACAACAGGATAGAGGAAATACTCAAGCTTGTCAAGCTCGATGAATGGGCCGACACCCGCGTCGGTTCATTCTCAAAGGGGATGAAACAGCGCCTGGGGGTAGGCCAGTCACTGCTCCACGACCCCACACTCATCATACTCGATGAACCGTCCTCCGGCCTCGACCCTAAGGGTATGACCGAGGTGCGCGACCTCATCATCAAGCTCAAAAAGGAGGGCAAAACGCTTTTCATATCATCCCATATGCTTTCGGAAATCCAGCAGACCGCGGACAAGGTCGCACTCATCAACAGAGGGGAAATACTCGCATACGACACAGTCGAATCGCTCTCGCAAAAGTACTTCTCCGTCAAGGAGGTTACGGTCGATACCGCCTTGCCCACCACCGACGCGCAGATTGCCACCATCAAAGGGATGGACATCGTGAGATCGATTGAGCGCGAAACCGAGCAGCGGCTCATTGTGCGATTCGAAGGCGACTGCGACTCGTGCAGGTACGATCTCCTCAAAGCACTCATGGATGCAGGCGTGCAACCGACATCATTTGTGCCAAAGGGGCTTGCTTTGGAAAGCATATACATGGAGATGATAAAATGAACGAGGTATCCGGATTTTCACAGCTTGCTACCATAATGCAGTATGAGATGCTCAAGTTCCTGCGCGGAAAGAAATTCTATATAATGCTTGTCATCATGGGGATAATCGCCGCAGCCTTTGTCATAGTTCCCCCCGCACTGGGGGAATCGTACCCTGATGCAAACGGGACTATGGAGTTCTTTTCACAGTTCACATCAATACTCATAATACTCATCGCTACGCTGTTTGGTGCGGATTCGATTGTGTATGACTTTGAGAAAGGCACGGCATTTGTGCTCTATACGAATCCCGTGAGAAGAAGGACCATTTTTGTGGGCAAGTTCATCTCGGCGATACTCGTTTCCGGGGCAACGATTGTAATCTATTACGCGATTGCCACGGTAATCGATCTCGTGCTCAATGGGGGGGCCCCCTTTGCCACAGTATATTCCATGCTGCTGGCACTTGCATACATGACGGCGCTCATGTGCGTGACCTTTCTCATTTCAACGACGATGAAGTCTACGCTTGCGGCAAGCGTCATCGTGTTTGCGCTCTTCTTCCTCATCTTCTCGATGATAGAAAGCATCCTGACCTTTGCAGGACAGAAACCGTTTTTTGTCCTGACATCGATGGGCACGGTCATAACGGATATCCTGATAAGCCCATTTCCAAAAACCATATTCCAGGAAATAGGGACGTTCAAGATCCTCATATACCACCCTAGCGTAACAACTGCGATAATCGTCATGGCCGTGTATGGGGTGTCCTCGTTGGGGCTGGCGTATAACAGGTTCATAAAAAAAGAGCTCCAGTAGCTCTTACCTTTCTTTTTTTTTGTGCGGTGCAAACGGCAGCATCGCCCCCCTTTCGTAATGTTACGGCAATCCGGTCACTGGATGCAGCCACGGTCACTGGGGAAATAGTATTTCAAAAACAGTCCCCTGCCCACTGGGCGAAGAGACGGATATTGAACCACCGTGCGCTTCCACGGTCTTTTTTGTGATTGTTAACCCCAATCCCTTTGAACCCTTGCTTGTCGAAAATCCGCGCTCAAATATCTTATGTATGTACTCATCTGCTATCCCAACACCGTCATCACTCACGGTAACGCGGGTCACGCCGCCCTCCCTGTGTGTCACGATGGATGCGGAGCTTGCCTTGGCGTGGGCAGCGATGTTTGAGAGAAGATTGGCAAATACAAGCTTGATGCGCTTCGGGTCCCCCCTTATTTTGTCGCCTGCGCGCACGGTGACAGGTACCGAGGGCAGATGCTCGCGTATGATGTCCAGCACAAACACACCGATGTCGATGCTCGCATGGGTGGAGGGTGGAGCAGTTGCATCGGCAAGCTCTACGCTCTGCAGAATGTACGACGCTATTTCCCTCGACTTTTCCTGTATCTTATGTAGGTAAGGGGAGTCGCACTCATCCTGAAGCAGGTCTGCATACCCCTGGATAACGGCAAGCGGCCCCCGTATGTCATGGGACACCATATGGGCGAATGAGGACTGGTCTGTGGATGTGCGCTCATCCATGCGGGGGGGTGATATGAAATTTACGATGACGGCTACATCATTCCCTACCTTGAATGCCTTGATATCAGCACGAATCACTCCTACAATGTGGTGCTGCAGTACCATCGTTGTGAAGACCGGCACCCCTGTTTCCATCATTTGATCGTAATACCGGCGCATATGCTCACGGTTTGATGGAAACATATCCATAAGCCCCCTGCCTAGCACCACCTCCCGCCGTTCCCCCACGATGCTTGCGATGGCATCGTTGCAGTCAACAATCTGCAGGTCCGACCCGATGATGGCAAAGCCCTCCTGCGCGGATGACATGAACGTGTTAAGCCGTTCCTGGGTCTGGCGGAGCGTAGTAATGTCATGCATGATGCAGTGAGTCTGAAGAAACTCACCGCGTTCATTGTGCCCAATAATACCATCAAAGTACACAGGCAGCGTGCTTCCGTCTTTTTTCATTATGGTAAATTCCACGCCCTTGATGTAGCCTATTTCCTTAAATCGGGGAAATAATGTGCGAAAGTCATCGACGCAGTCCCGAGTAAGGACATCGCCGAACCATCGTCCTATAATGTGCTCCTTATTGTATCCCGTGGCAGCAAGCCATGCGCCATTTACTTCGATAAAGCGCCCGTCTCCATCAAGAGACTGATATCCTATAGGCGCATTCTCGAACAGAAGCTGGAAATAATTCTCATTTTGCCTGAGCGCGGCATATGAATGGTACTTTTCTACGGCGCCAAAAACACCGCCCGATACCATCCCAATTGCCCGCTCACGGCCGATTGACAAATCGTAATATCCGTCGGCGCCGGCGTTGAGCGCATCGGCCGCAAATCCATCCGTGCCCCCGTCAACAAGAAAGAAGAACGGGACGTACAATCCCGATGACCGAAGGTGCCTTAGTATCTCGAGCCCATCCCCACAAGGGACAGATTCGTCACATATGACGGCATCGAACGATGAAAAGTCGGTGGATACGGAATTTTCTGGGGAAATGGACACTAAGTCAATAGATTTTCCATCGAGTAGGTTACGTATCCCCTTATCATGCCCGGGCACGGGCGCAAAGGCGCTTATTAATAGAATTCTCATCCATTCAATAGCATTCCCACAAAATAATATAAACTTTTTCCAGAATAGAAGAAAAATGGTGGATTGACACACCCCGAATCCACGGGTATCCCGGTGTGTGCACATTACAACCACCGTTCATTTTAAGGTGCCAATCCGTAGGACGACTTCCCGCCATCTCCCTTTCAGGATAGGTCAGTTTCCACGCCATGCACCATGCATGGCTGAAAGCCCGTATGGTCTTAGCAGGTGCGTGACGCATCACGCTGCTGCTCGCACACGTTGTCCCCAAAACTATATACATGTTCAAGCTATAAAAAGCTATGTAAACAAATAATCTATAATGATAGTAATAATAAAAGGAAATATAACCATAAAAAAGTCAATAAAGAAAAAATATCAAAATAAAATGAAATAAGTTAACATATTACGCAATAATGATAAAGAAAATACATGACTGCACCACCCAGTATCGGGACAAAAAAATTGTCATCTATTACG
>CAYSZY010000133.1:0-3967 GCA_964435645.1 uncultured Thermococci archaeon
TACCCGTAGAGCAGCGCAAGAACGATGTTTATGGTTCCGAATATCGGTTTTTCCATATATGCCACATAGTAGAGCAGCGCTGCCAGTATGATGCCGGCATAGTCATTGAACGATGCAGATATGCGCGATATGAGATAGCCCCTAAAGAATATCTCAATCGGCAGAGCAACCCAGAACACCTGGAGAAGGAATACCTGAATAAATCCGGGAAGCGAAATCATCCTCAAATCGACGCCTTCGTTGCCTATGATGAGCATTCCCTTGCTAATCCTCAGCTTGCCATCGCGTTTCTCCCTTTGTGCAGCTATAATAAACAGGAACAAGGTAATAAGAACGCATATGACCGTATATTCCAGTGTCCTTGTCAAGCTTTCCCCCAGAAAAAGGCCCAACGAGGAGATTGTTTTCCGTTCATAGAGGTACACTATGAAAAAGGGCGCTACCCAAAACATATCGAGATAGAAGAATTGGGCTACACGCCGGTCCTGTTGGTACATGCCCGGTATAAGAAACCGCAAAAGGACTACAGCTAAAAACCCTAACACTATCGCGATTACGGTAGTCTGCAATATTTCAACAGCCATAACTTACCACAAAAGAAAACAATAAAGGCAACCATATAAGGTTTTCCTTGATTATTGCTTAATAAGGGCCCTCAGGCGATTCAATGATTCCTCAGGGGACTCTACGGTGTTGAGCATGAAGATAGTCGTGCGCTCGAAGAAATCCTTGAAAAATCTCTTCCTGATGCCCACCTTCCGCTCGTCGCTAATCAGCATGTGGGGATTGCAGAAGTTATGGGCAATCAGGTAGTCCAGCGCCTCGTTGACACCCATCTCATAAAACACGTCGTCTTCAGGATTACGCTCCAAAAACACCGTGTGTTCCATGACGGTGGAGTCCGCCTTTTTCGTGTCGCCCAGCAGGTCACCTATGTCTATGATGCCCCTGCCATCCTCGTCGAGCTTCGTCCCTGAAAGCACCCTCTCGAACTCGGGGTAGGTGTTCTGTATGGATGCCCTGATGTAGACGTTCTTTTCCGAAGCCCGGCAAAGGACCACATCGTCGAGTATGCGGGCATAGAACCAGTCATCGCTTACCAGCCGCGTCCTCCTGTCGAGAAGCAGGCCGTACGAAAGCGTGGTCTTTCCTGTGCCCGAGGGTGCGATAAGCGACAGGCCGCGGCCGAATATATCGATTGCCGCCCCATGCACCGAATGCCGTGAATGGATTGAGTGGTACTCTTCCAGAAAGTCGCCTGCGATAGCCAATGCGATACTTTTTACATGTCCGTAATAGGTGCAGTTGTAGAGGAAGCAGGTTTTTGAGACCGGTTCATAGAAGAGTCGCATCCCTTGGTATGAGTCATCTACCAAGGCAAATATCCTGCCGTGGGGACGGATAAACTCTGAAATTGTCTTGAAGTTGTCCTGCCACATTTCCTTAAAGGAATGGTTGTCGGTAATGAGCTTGATGCAGCAGCCGACAATCTCGGCCTTGTTCTCCATAATCGGACTGCGCATTAACGCGTCGATAAGCTCATCTTTTCGCTCTTTTGATATTAATTCAGCTTCCAATCCCATGATATCACTTTTGTAACTGTATTTAAGATACTACGCGCCATATGCGTATAGTATATATTCATTATTGCGCGTGTAAGTATATATATAGTATGTTTAGTATGTGCGGGTTTTTTGCTATGGCCCATCTAGGCATAAACGCATGCCAAATATTCAGGCGCGAACTGGCGCACCTGCTACTCCTGCATGATAAGATAGGCACTATGCATGAGGCGCTGCGAAGAATCACGGCGCGTCGCCGATATGGTGGATAGGAACGTTTTCTTTATTAACGACCCCGAATTGCTCTCCCCAGTATCCTGCGGCATGGAAGTACTTGTCGAAATCCTGCCTGCGGAACTCCACGCCACGGCCGACGAGTTGGAAGAAGATTGCAGAAATGCCATATCATCAATCAAAAATGTTACAATCACCATACTGTAGTTCTATGGCCTGTTTGGAAACGCCCTAAAGTCCGTGACCGCCAGGAAAAACGTGCATCTTGTAACAATCGATGATGAAGGAACAATTGATGACTGTATCGTAGGGCTTCTTGGAAGGGAACAATATTCACGGGAGTTGCAAAGAAGGGCAGCTTTTTTTACAAAAGGTTGTGTAACCAATTGGGATTCCATTGCGCCGAAAGTTGCAGGAGGCCACCAGGATATGACGTCCATACCCGCAGGCAATAACTATGTGCGGGCGCACTATGTGCCAGAAGAGTCCATTGCCACGAAGAAAACGCTGGCTGATGCCCAGAACTTTTCCCGTGACCCGGATCTCGACAATGAACTCGCCCGCGGGACAACGGCATTGCTCGATGGCGCCCAGCGGAGGGGAATTGCAACTGCAAAGACGGCAAAACGTATTATAAAAATAAAAAAGGATTAATAGGAGAAAACGTCGACGATCGTTCCCTGCCTATCAACAAGCGTCGCGGTGTCCGAATCGTTGTTCCAGACATTACTGTCATTGCCCCAATACAGAGCCAGCAAAGAGTTGAATCCATCATATGAGTAGATGGTCACGCTCCTGTTCGGCTGCAGGGTGAATCCGAAAGGAAACACAAACGTCTTTTGCGCCTCGTCATGGAGCGACCATAAGCTCATGTCAACGGCTGAGTCCGTATAGTTGGATATGACAACGCTTTCAGAAAAGGGATTTAACGTGTCAATCCTAACCCCGTCCTTTTCGGAATAGTCAGCCTGGCCCCATACCCCATGGCCTTCGGACTGAGCGGACTGCTCGTATCCCATATACAGGTCCATAAGCTCGAAGTCCGCAGAAAGGTATACCCGCGCCAACCCCTCCTGTACAAGGTATGCGTTGTAGGTAACACCACTGGGAAGGACAACATACGCAAGAAGCCTTCCGTAGTAACCGCGCTCCCCAGATACCTCATCATAGTCGAGATACACAAATGACCCAAAAAGCACTTCCTCGCTCTCGGCCTTTGCGGTCTTTCCCCACCGGTCAAGGACGATGGCATCGTCGATGCCGTTCCACTTCGAGGGGTCGTTGTCACCATGGCTTTCAGGGGTGTCTATCCCGACCATGCGCACGCGTTCCTCCGTGCCGTCGGAAAAGAGCACATCGATGGTATCGCCGTCAATTACTGCGGTTACGTATACCTTATCAAGTGTAGAAAGATCAGGATTGTCGCTGTTCGGCACCAATTCCCCCGCAGGAGATGAAACCCGGCCCACAGCCTCCTTGATATCATCCCACGCCCCCTCGCTCCCCATGACAAGGCCCACAAAAAACGAGCACCCCATGAGTAACAGTATCAGGATGGCCATGTGTTTTTTTCCCATTGCAATACCTCTTGAGCACTGTTGCTGCAATATATCTTTATAGCGTTTTTGGAAGAGGGCAGTAATGGGTAGCATAGGGGAAAACAGTACATACAACAAAGTATTTAAGCAAAACAAAAGAGTAGAATTATGGGAAAATTCCCCTGTATAGCAATTATTTTACTTATTGCACTGGCATCTTCCTGCGGATGCATAAGCGACGAGGAGGAAAATACGCCTGAGTCCACAGTAGCCACCTATTACCGCGGGCTCAATGAGCGCAATGCGGATATGGTACTCAGCACGCTTGCCTATTCGGTAATAGATGACGCAGGGGGGGAAAAGGCGATTATAGCTGCACTCAACGAGACCATGAACGACCTGCAGGAAAACAAACTCGTGTTTGAGATTGACACCATCGCCACCACCATACGCGGGTACAAGGCCACGGTGGAGCTTCAGCTCAAAATGTACCCCAAGGGCACCCAGGACGTCTCGCTCATACCGTACACGTTCGATCTCATTACAGAGCGTGGCATCTGGAAAATCCAGGATATCGGATAAATATAGAATATTTATTCATTATAATCATAATTTCTTAATGTTATTCTATTA
>CAYSZY010000134.1:0-3744 GCA_964435645.1 uncultured Thermococci archaeon
GGTTCTGGATACACACCGTGCATGCGTATGCCATGCTTATCGCCGGCGTAGTTCTCCTCATCAATCATACCACGTTTTCCACAAGTCTCTATATCCGCCAAAAGATAATTTTATTGGGTGGCCTTATCCTACCCTGGATCGGTAACATGGTTACGCTTGCGATGGGTTCTGCAAATATGGTGATAGACCTTACGCTCATAGCATATTCCTTTTCGTGCGTCGCCGTCCTTTTCGGGCTGTTCGAATACAATCTAATGGACATCATGCCCTTGGCGCAGCGGAGCATATTCGACAATCTCTCCGACGCCTTTCTAGTCATTGATGCCAAGGGAAAGATCGTTGAATACAACACAAGGGCCAACGAGTACTACGGGAGTGGCGTCATGGCGTTTGGTTCCATGCTTTCCCCTTATCTTTCCAGCCACCCGGCGCTAATGACGACCTTGGGTGAGATTCCCTCTGTAAGGTCTTCCGTGCAGATAATAGAGCAGGTCGGCGACTTGCACTATGAAACGACCATTACGCCCCTGGTACACGGGAATGAATACCTCGGCGCAAGCATCCAGTCCCGTGACGTGAGCAGCCGGGTCACTGCGGAAGAAAAGGTACGTAAATACAACGAAATGCTCACGCTTATCAATAAGATCCTGCGCCATGATATCTCAAACAATATTGGCATTGCGATGCTTTCAATCGACGCCATGGACCCGATCCAACCTGAGTTGGCTGAAACGGCAAAAAAGGCGCTCATTAGGAGCAGGGATCTCATTACGCGGATGCAGGAATACGAATCAGCTATATCAGGCACCGCTGCACCGCGGTTCGAAAAGGTCAGGGAACTCATCACAGACATAGGGGCCATGCACCCCCATCTTACATTCCGTATCGAGGGTGAGACCTCGCTTATGGCGGATAGCTCACTTTATTCTGTCATCGAAAATCTCGTGAGAAATGCCAGTGTACACGGGGGTGCGGACCAGGTGGATGTCACGCTGCGCGAGACGCCTGACTTTGATATCATCGAATTGGCAGACAATGGGGTCGGCATGAACAAGCTTGCGTTGGGCCACGCATTTGATGAGGGCTTTAGCTATGGCCGTAACAAGGGTACCGGAATAGGGCTTTATCTTGTGAAAAAGCTTCTGGAAAACGCTGGTGGCACTATCAGTCTGGAAAACAACTACCCCCATGGGATAAAGGCAATAATAAAAATAAAAAAAGAAAAAGGTGCCTAATCCTTACTCAGTTTTTCAAGCACGCGTAGCATTTCCATGGGGAACGGCAACAAAATCGTCGACGCATTCTCTGTCGCAACCTGCTGAATAGTCTGTAGGGTGCGAAGCTGGAGCGTGATGGGTTGCTTTGCCATGATCTCTGCGGCTTCCCCGAGCTTTTCAGCTGCCTGGAACTCGCCCTGGGCGTTGATGATCTTTGCCCGCCGCTCTCGTTCCGCCTCTGCCTGGGCTGCAAGAGCGCGTTGCATGCTCTTGGGAATCTCGACATCTTTTATCTCTACTGCCGACACCTTGATACCCCATGGGTCCGTCGCTCCGTCGATAACCGACTGGAGGTCCTTGTTTATCGTATCCCTGTTCGAGAGCAGCTCGTCGAGCTGAGACTGGCCGATGATTGAACGGAGCGTCGTCTGGGATATCTGCGATGTACCTGACCTGAAGTTGACAATCTGCACAACTGCCTTTTGTGGGTCCATGACCCTAAAGTACACCACAGCATTGACGCGCACCGGGACATTGTCCTTGGTGATGACCTCCTGCACCGGCACGTCGAGGACCGCTGTTCGGAGATCGACCCTTCGCATCTGGTCTATGATGGGAATGATGATAAATAATCCTGGGCCCTTGGCACCAAGCAGTCGCCCCAGCCTGAATATGACTCCCCGCTGGTACTCTGGCACAATCTTGATTGATACCGAGATGATTATCAGCACAATCACTGCCACAGCGATAATGAGTGTAAGGCCGTCTCCTGCTATACTAACCATTTGATGTTTCACCTCCTTTGTGAGTTTGTTCCTTTACGATAAGTAGTAGTCCCTCCACCCTGATTACCTCCACTTTGGCTCCACTGGGGATGTGCTCGCTTGACCTGGCGTTCCATATCTCCCCATGGATGCGCACGATTCCCTCCGGGGAAATATCCCCTTCGGCGACACCCTGCCCACGGAGCATCTGCTCAACCCCTGTTGTAGGGGGTGTCTTTCGGAGCCTGAGCGCTGCACTTAGCCCGAATACCAGGAATCCGGCAATCAGTATCGTCATTACAGCAATATTCAACCAAAACATTCGTATCGACCCCTCATCAAAAAATCTCCCGCTGCCCCCGCCTCCCGTGCCAGAAAACAAGAGGAGCGACCCGGCAATAAATGCAATGACCCCCCCTGTGGTATAGAGCCCGAACGTGGGCGTCGTTGCCTCTACAATAAAGAACGCGCACCCGATAATAATGAGAATTATCCCCCCATATTCAAAATCGATATACCCGCTTGCTATAAAAGCCATACTCAGACAGATAACGCCGATGACCTCCGGGATACCGATCCCCGGTGACATGAATCCGAACAGAAGGCCGAGTATTCCGATTGTTGTCAGAAGGTATGCCACATTGGGGTCTGAAATCACCATAATGATCTTATCCTGCAGTGACAGCTTAATCATCGTCAACGCAGCGTCAGCGGTCTCAAGCGTCATCACTTCCCCTTGCACGGTACCCATAGTCTCCATGCCGTCGATTGCGGACAGAAACGCAGAGTAGTCGCCCGCCTTCACATCTGCCATACCCAGCGCCACCGCCTCGTCGGGGGTAAGGCTGAGATTTTCCGAAACAAATCGTGCCGCTGTCACAGGGTCACGCCCATGCTCTTCGGCATACGAGCGCATGACGGCGGTATAGTATTCCCTTATCTTTTCAGGCGCCTCGATCAGCGCTCCTGTCGAGTCATAGCCCAGGATGGGTTCCGCTGCCCCGATGGTCGTAAGTGGGGCCATGCCGACAAGATGCGATGCCATTGCAAGGTATGTACCGGCTGAAGCGGAAATTGCCCCTTGGGGATATACAAAGTAGAGGATGGGGATTGATGATGTCTGGATGCGCTCCACGATGTTGAACATGGAGTCCGTCCTTCCACCCGGCGTGTTGAATGAAAGGATGAATGCGTATGCTCCCTCCTCGTTTGCCGTGTCGATGGCACGAACGATAATTTGTTCTGTGGCTTTGTTTACCTCTCCCTTAATTTCTAGGACATACACTTCCTTTTGGGCATCTGATGTGCTGCCCGCGGCCATTGCCACGAGTATGATGCACACTGACATCGCCAGAATTGTTGCTTTGCACAGGGGCTTCACACACATTCATCGTGTTTCAAGTATTTTAACATATTGTATTATTTTGTTCTATTATCGCTTGGCCAATAAGTTTCACGGTATCTACCACGGGCAGCTGCCCGCCCCGCGATTCCGCACCATCGCGTAGATTGCGCCCACAAAAGGGGTATGCGGAAACCCGGATATCCGCACCGGTGTACGCCGTTTGGGCCATTTGCATCCTCGCGATGTCCCGTGCTGTGCCATCATGTGCTGACTTCATGGCGCCCCCTGCGCTACAGCACAGTGTGGCAGCCATGTTCTAGTTCATTTCAGCAATTACTGACGTACTCCCACCACTAACGTAGTGGGGTTCTATCGTTGGCATGTTTTCCTATGCCATTGCCATGTGGGGGGTATCAGT
>CAYSZY010000135.1:0-3705 GCA_964435645.1 uncultured Thermococci archaeon
CTCCAAGAGGCGCCCACGCTCCACGCCGCCCTTGATTCCGGCAATGAGAAGTGCCACCTCCATGGGGTCTCCCATGGCCTCCATCGTACCTGTGGCGACGGACACCGAGGCATTGTTGCAGAGTACCCCGATCTCGAGTGCCTTCTGCAAGGCCGTATCAACAGCTGCTATTGGCCCATTGTGCCCATCGGTAAACATGCCCTCAGTTTCGAGTCCGAGCCCGGTCAGGCATACGCCACGGCCCGCAAACTCGTAGGTGGTCACTGTCATCTTGTTTTCCGTGAGCGTCCCGGTCTTGTCGGTGCATATTACCGAGGTGGAACCGAGTGTTTCCACCGAGGCAAGGTTGTTGATTAGGACATTATGATCTGCCATGCGCAGCATCCCGCGGGCAAGGACCAACGTGGCTACGATGGGCAGCCCCTCGGGAACGGTGGCAATTGCCAGCGCGATAGCTTCCTCAACCATCAGAAGCGGGTCAATACCCCTAAAATAACCGGTAATGCCCACTATGGCTGCGACTACGACCAGCAGGGGCATGAGCTTTTTGGCAAGTTCATCCAACTTTCTCTCAAGTGGCGTCTTTTCATCTGCCGTCTCCGCGATGGATGCTGATATCTTCCCCAGTTCAGTATCCATTCCGGTAGCAACGACTATGCCTTCCGCAGTGCCTCTCGTGAGAAATGTACCCTTGTAAAGCATGTTGCTCCGTTCCGCAAGGGGCGTGTCCTTTGCCACGGGCTGGGAAGATTTGCTAACCGGCATCGATTCTCCGGTAAGAGAAGACTCGTCGGTCTGGAGCTTTGAAGATAGGATGACCCGTATATCGGCAGGGACCATGTCGCCGGCATGGAGTGCGGCTACGTCCCCTGGCACTATGTTCCTTGCAGGAATCTTCTTTACCGCACCCTCCCTTCTCACATAGGCATCTATCCTTGTCAGATTGCGCAAGGCTTCCATTGAGCTAATTGCCTTGGCCTCCGTGACGTATCCTATGACTGCATTGCAGAATAGGACGATGAGAATCGACACCCCCTCAAGGAGCTTGTCGTATGCCAGTGCAATCATCGCCGCCAAAATTAACAGCGCCACCAACAGGCTTCTAAATTGTCGGACAAGGATGACGAAACGGCTGATTTTCTTAGCTTGTCTCAACGCATTTGGGCCATACCTGGCTCGCCTGTTCTCGACATCACCCATGCTAAGCCCAGTATCTGTAATGACATCAAACTGCCGTATGACATCATCCGTGTCAAAAGCCCAGGGTGATGCAAGGCGGCGAGCCGAATCCTTTGGCTGCAACTCACCTACCCCCCGTGCCAAGGGATGCCATTATCATAGACATTCTGGCGATGAATGAAATATAGGGAATTATGGCCGTTCTGTTCATGGCATGAGCATATATTTGTGTTTTTTCCATGGTAGTTACTGCACCCACAGGGGCGTGTACATCCTGGACATGCATCGTGGTCGTGCATACAAACAGACGTTTCATGCCAGCAGTATGTCAAGAACGTATTATTACTTTTTCGTATCCGCCCCGTCCTCATGGGGGACAGCGCGTCGCCTTACTTATATAATACGGAGGGTCATGATTTTAGAAATAATTACCAATAAATAAGGATAAAAAAAGTAAAATAGAAAAATATATTCTTATTCAAAGCAGTACAACTTGCCTCTGACGGTCCCTATCAATATCTTACCATCATAGAAGGATGCACCGATATTAAGGTAATCGCCGTCCAAAGTGAATCTCCATATCTCCGCACCTGTTTCAATGTCCAAAAGCAAAAGCTGCGGCTGTATCTCGGCCATATACTGGTCACGGAAAACCAATAAGTATTCGCTTGTGACAAGTGGAAGATGTGTTCTATTGTGGTCCATCGGTATGTTCCATTTCTTTTGGCCAGTTCTCTTGTCTATGCATATGATTCCTTCTTGTGTTCCCATATTAACAAAAACATGATTCTTTCCGACAATAAAGTGATCCCCCCAACTATCACTTATGTCACAAGACCAGAGTATATTGTTAGAATCCGTTGAGATGCAGAGTATACATACTTTCCATGTATATCTGTTAATAGTCATGGCATATAACATGCCGTCAGCCACAACGATGTCCCTTCCATTTAGATTATCGTACCTTTCAGGAGGTATATATTCATATGCCACATTTCCAGTATCGATATCGAGACCTATTATCTTACTATCATAACCAGTATCACTGGCCCACGATGATATTGAATAATACATCACCCCACCATCGACTGATGGATAGCTACTGGCGTTGCTATATTGAGTTTTATTCTTATGCCATATGATATTTCCATTGTCGGCATTGAAACAACAGAATACATCATTGGTTATTTCATTATGATACGAACCCAATTTGACGAATATCTTGTCACCAGAAACGTTCATGCCTTGAGCATACAATACCCCGACTTTTGGATATATATTATATATGTCATCAGATGTCCAAAGCATACTTCCGTCATGGGCATCATAGCATATCAAGGTGTTCTCTTCATCGTTTTTGAACACATATAGCTTCTCGTCGTGAAGTATTAGTTCATAAAAGCCTAGCCACGGCACTGATACCTCCCAGTATAGATTTCCTGTGCCAACGTCACGGCACTTTAGCTTATATGAGCTTGACTGCTCAAAGGTTCGATCAAGATAGAATATCCTGTCATAATCTGCCATAACATAACTGAGTGGAAAGTCGATGTCAATAGACCACAATTCCACTGGGGTTGAAGAGATATCACAATCATAATATCTGGTGTTACTGGGATATTGATTCATATATACTGTGGAACACTCGTTATGCACATAGGCAGGTGTGGGTGGTGCTGTCGTTGGCGGGGCTGTAGTTTGAGGCGGAGAGGTCGTAGGGGCTGCCGTACTGGGCGGACTGGTGGTGGACGGCGTGGTCGTGGGGGGCATGGTCGTTACGGTGGGTTCTTCCGGCCCAATATTCGTGCCGTCATCAACAGGTTCATCCGTTCCCCCGGTGGTGGGCGATGTAGTCGTAGGCGCCGATTCCGAGTCAGATGAGGTTATGCATCCTGTAAAGAGCAATGAACAGATTATAACCACTATACAAAAAGATTTTGACACGTGCATGAAAGAAAATACCTTAAGAAATAATATAAAAGTTTTCATTCGTAGGGCGTTGGGATAAACCTAGCGCGGCACCATTGCAGTGAACACATTGTGCAGGATGGCGCCATCCTGGAGCTTCTGGCATATGATGGGGCGATATTCGAGAAAATTGCTAACCTGCCCGAAAAATCCTACGCACGCTCCATGGGCTACAACGGCGAGTACCTGCTGCTCACCGACTCCCAGCGCTTGCCCAGGTACGAGGGCGGCGGGTTGACGGACCACACAGAGAGCATCGATGTAGTATAGGCCTCCAGTAAGTGGGGCAACGACATCGTCTGGGCTGACGGGCACTGGATAATTATGATGAATGGGCACCTCCTCACCTACGACGGCGAGACGTTTACGGACCTCACTTGCGCGTTCCTGGATGCGGGGACGTCACCCGGCCGTCCCGCATGGCACTACCTCGTCCCGGCGCTGGCAGTGCTGGCAGTCGCCGCCCTCGCATTTGTCAGGGGCAGGAGATGAGCCGGACGCATTACGCCCGCACGACAGGGATTGTCGCCCCCTGATGCGGGCGATATCCGGGAAGAG
>CAYSZY010000136.1:0-3635 GCA_964435645.1 uncultured Thermococci archaeon
GTGCTGGGCCTGCCACTCGAAGATATCGCATTCCTGGTGAGTGCCACCCTTTTTCTTTCGGGTATCGCACCTATTACACAGACAAGGGGATTCGGCCCCATCGGTGCCAAAGTGCCCATAATCATGGGCACTGACTTTACATTTGTAGGGCCATCTATTGCGGTTGGGAGCACCATGGGGCTTCCGGGCATATTCGGTGCGACGGTGGCCGGTTCGTTTATTGAGATGATATTGAGCCGATTCGTCAAGCCGCTGCGAAAGCTGTTCCCACCCGCCGTCACCGGGACGGTCGTGACCCTTATCGGGCTTACCATCCTTCCTGTCGCCGTCGACTGGGCTGCAGGCGGGGTTGGCGCTGCGGACTACGGCAGCATGCAAAACCTCGGCCTTGCCATGTTCGTCCTCATCATCATCATGGTACTCAATCAGTGGGGCAGCGGTTTTGTCAGCGCCGGTTCCATCCTCATTGGGATCATAGTCGGGTACATTGCCGCATACCCTATGGGATTGCTCGACTTCGGGCAGATCTCCGGAGCATCTTGGGTTGCAATTCCTAATCCGCTTAAGTTCGGTATAGCGTTTAAGGCCTCGGCAATCGTCACCTTCGCGGCGGCCTACCTTGTAACTATGGTGGAGACCATAGGGGACCTTATAGCAGTCGGAGAGGCTGCAGACCAAGAGATTACCAGCGAACATCTCAAAAAAGGGCTTCTTGCCGACGGTGTCTCCAGCTTTTTGGCAGGATTTTTCAATGCAGGGCCAAACACGTCCTTTAGCCAGAACGTAGGAATAATTCCCGTTACCGGCGTCGCCAGCAGATTCGTTGTCATCATTGCTGGTGTCATCCTTGCGATTGCGGGGATCTTCCCGAAAATCGGTGCGCTTGTTTCCATCATGCCCAATCCAGTACTCGGCGGTGCAGGGATAATTATGTTCGGCATGATTGCGGCTGCAGGTATAAAGATATACAAAGGAGTGGTCTTCAGCAGGCGAAACATGCTTTTGATTGCCATATCCATCGGGCTTGGCATGTCAGTTGTCGTGAGGCCCGACATCCTTTCCCAGCTCCCGGAAGATATACGGATCGTGCTAAGCTCCGGTATCACAACTGGTACGTTTGCAGCACTGATACTCAATCTTGTCCTGCCTAAAGAAGAGGAATAATCCCTCTTTTTTTCTTTAATCTTATTCCTTGCCATAATGGGATTGAACAGTATATTGGCAGTTACATTCTCTAACAATGAGGTAGGCTTTTTATTGCACGATACTCCAATCAAGAATATGGTAGCGTTTGACCCTACTGTCCAAGGCATATTCATCTTCGGGATAATTGCGGGGATATGCCCGTGCAACAGTGTATTGTGCCTGGGTCTTATCGGATATCTTACGGGAGGCAAAACGGATTTGTCGCCTATGAACATCCTCCGGCTTGCTGTGGCATTTTCAGCGGGTGCCATCCTTTTCCTGTTGCCGCTAGGCATGATTGCGGGATATGTGGGCGAACATATGCTCTTTCTGAGTGATACCGTTGCATGGGGCTTTGGCGGTCTGCTTATGATTGCCATGGGGCTACAGCTGCTACATGTATACAAGCCACCCATTCGTAGTATCTATGATAGATTCAAGATGCCCAAGTCATTTACAGTATGGGGGGTGTTTCTGATTGGGCTTTCGTTCGGGGCCATCACTATTGGCAGGGGTGCGCCGATGCTGTTGGTGGTATTGACTTACATCGCGCTGTACCAGGGCCCAGTACAGGGGCTTTTTACCATGCTTGTTTACTCGGTGGGGCTTGCCCTTCCCCTTATCGTGATAAGCACTCTAGGTGGTTCCATTGGCAGGAAAATAAAGGAAGCCAGCAGAACAAGCGGTGATGTCTTTGACAGGATTATCGGTACGTCGATAATGATTATCGGATTCTATTTCATTTATTTGGCGCTTCAATGATTTAGTTTGGAATCAGGAAGGCGTCTTCTGGCTCGATTATTATTTTCCACTCTTCATCGTATGTTTCATCCGCAATGATATCTGGGGGCGTATTGACGATTATTGGCATTGTCCCGTCTGTATTTATCGCTCTGGACAATGTCGTTGTAATATGTCTGTAGATCCAAGACCGACATAATATACACCGAAGACGATACTATCCCCGTTATGGGCGATGTACAGTGACTTTTCAGACTCTTTGTATATGGCGCATTGTCTCTTCAGCCCAGATTGCCGCCATCTATAGTAATGGCCCCGCCCCCAATGAGAGCGATATTTGCAGCATCACCAAAAACGACTGATTCATCAGTGATGCAGCCACAAAATCCGGAGTAAGCAAGATGAAAAGACGAATCAGAACGGATTTTTTCATATGGCACATAGTCTTATGAAATATAAAGCTAGTTTCCCTTGTGAGAATAACCCAATTAGAATCCACCTCCCCCACTTTGTGCCTTATCTCTTTTGACATTAAATCCATGGAAAACTTTATCTGTCCAAAGTAATCGTTATGTTGAGATAGCAATAACGCTTGTACGCGCAGTATTCATCAAGTTACATGAATGTATTGCGCTGTGCAGACTTTCCTGGGCAAACGTTACCTCCTCATGATGCAACGTTGCACGAACCAATATGGCATGCGCCAGGAAGTCATCTCCCGGGCCGGCATTCACTCAAGAGATCACCACGACACAATTGTCAATCGAATGCCGGCTCACACCACTCTGGGTTGATTGCCGCATCGCCACGAAGGGTGCGAACGTATCTTTAATATACAATCCTGGTACCGCAAGTTATGCATATTATAAACATCACCCATATACGCTGTACTGTATTTTCAGACAGTCCTTGCCGTAATTTCCAGCGTATAGAGACGAGTACTCGATGTAAAAATCATCCTGTGCCCTAGTGGAAGATGGCACCTTGAGCGTATCCAGGCCATGTTAGTTGATGGAGTATACCACCTTGTTCTCTTTGATGTCTATATCCATAAGCTGCAATATTTCCCGTCCAAACACGGTATAATCTCCTTCTGCGACATCCTTTTCAACGAGGACGGACCAGGTCGGGGCAGGTGTTGTGGGAAATGCCGTTGTTTTGGGGGGAGCTTTGGTGGCTGGTGCGGCAGTGGATGGTACAGGGGCAATTGTCTTGGTATCGGAATCTCTGCCCATTACCCGCACAACGGGACAATCATCAAAATGATAGCCAGAATAACGAGAAGATATCGCATGCCGCTATAGCGGCCTCAAATTATATAATCCCTGTCCCGAATCCCTTCACCTCGCCTTCCCCACATCGATTAATGGTACACCCCTATTATTTAAGCAAGGGGACACAGCATTCTCTGATGCAGTGGTGAATTGCTCAATGTTTTTCTTTTCTTTATATTTTCCTTCGTTTTGGACTCATATTATTAATCTAAATAATCATTGCAAATATAATTAATATCAACCAATGGAAGTATTTCTACCAATAAAACAATTTCCTAGTCTACTAATTGTAAATATACATATCAAATGATTCAAAATGAGAAATGGCATCAAACAGTTGATTAATCTTTTTCTTGACTTCATTGGCAATATAATTACTCTTTGTATTTACCATATTTAACAGTTCAAGGACACTTCTTTTAATCGCTAACTGTT
>CAYSZY010000137.1:0-3594 GCA_964435645.1 uncultured Thermococci archaeon
ATCTCACGTGAGCTATCTCACAAAGGCGCTTTATGAGCGTACGGACCACCTCATACGGCTTATTGCGGACGAAAATACAAAATGCCTGAGCAATGTCGACCCCAAACTCATTGCGCTCCAGCAGGAATCAGGCAAGGATATCGTCAACATCATGATGGAACGTGAAGCTAAAGAGGAGTTTTTCTGGACCCTAACGGTCATACCGACGAATGCCGCCGCCCAGGAGGCGGGCATGTCGCTGGAGGACTACCAGTCCTTTGTCTTCGGTGCGGAACTGCTCGATGCCGATCAGCCCATCGAGGCATGGAAGGAGGTATCCCTCAAGCAGCAGAAGCGATGCGACTGGTTGGGAAAGCGCGAGGAGTTCAGATTCATTGGGTTGGACACAGACCTTGCCATGTCGTGCAAGGGCAGGACATGGGTCAACTGCGACGGCCGCAAGAACTTCCCCGACGGAGAGGTATTCACCGGCCCGGTGGAGGACTCGGTAACGGGCACGATACGATTCACATACCCCTTAATATACCTCGGAAACGAAATAGAGGATGTGCGCCTGACGTTCAAGGAGGGAGTGGTTGTTGAGGCAACGGCATCGAAGGGCGAACCGCTGCTTCGGGAAATACTCAAGATAGAGGGTGCCAATCGCGTAGGGGAAATAGCCATTGGGACCAACTACGGCATACAGCAGTTTACCAAGCACATGCTCTTTGACGAAAAGATAGGCGGTACCATGCACCTTGCGCTGGGAAGGTCCATACCCGAATCAGGCGGAAAGAACAACTCGGCCATCCATCTTGACATCCTCAAGGATATGAAAGAAGGTGGAAGGATATACGCCGATGGGGAGCTCTTCTACGAGAACGGTGCCTTTGTGGAGTGATAGCTATGTCCGACCCAACCGTATCGAGAATGGCAAAGCTGCTGGTCCACTACAGCACCAAGGTGAAAAAGGGGGACTATGTCATGATATCGGGGGAGGCAATCTCACGCCGCCTCCTCATGGAAATATACCGTGAGGTTATCAGGGTGGGCGCGCACCCCCAGATGCTCCCTACATTTGATGAGGAGTCACACACATTCCTATCAATGGCAACTGACGAGCAGCTGCAGTTCCTCTCCCCCCTGGAAAAGGAGCTCATAGAGCGTGTCGACGTGACCATTGACATACTCTCGGAGCTCAATCTCAAACAAAACAGTACCATCGACCCGTCGAGGATAGCGATGCGAAGCAAGGCCAGGGGCGCCATAATGGAGCGCTTTATGGAACGCCAGGGTTCTGGGGAGCTCAGATGGGTGCTCGGCCCCTTCGCCACACAGGCATATGCACAGGAAGCGTGCATGTCGCTTGAGGAATACGAGGCGTTCGTATGCCGGGCGTGCCACCTGGACAAGGAGGACCCAGTCGCGGAGTGGGAGCGGATATCGGCAGAGCAGCAGAAGCTGTGCGACTGGTTGGGAAAGCGCGAGGAGTTCAGATTCGTTGGATTGGACACAGACCTTGCCATGTCGTGCAAGGGCAGGACGTGGGTCAACTGCGACGGGGAAAACAACATGCCCGATGGCGAGGTATTCACCGGCCCGGTGGGGGACTCTGCCAACGGCACGATACGATTCACGTACCCCGGCATTTACGCAGGCGTCGAAATAGAGGACATCCGCCTTACATTCAAGGACGGGGAAGTGGTCGATTCGAAAGCATCAAAGGGGCAGGACATGCTAGAAAAGACACTGGACACCGATGAGGGCTCACGATTTATTGGCGAGATTGCCATCGGCACCAACTATGGCATACAGCAGTTTACAACAAATATGCTCTTTGATGAAAAGATCGGCGGCACCATGCACCTTGCGCTGGGTGCAGGATACCCTGAAAGCGGCTCAAGCAACGTCTCTGCCATACATTGGGATATACTCAAGGACATGAAGAGCGGCGGCAAGGTCTACGCAGACGGAGAGCTCTTTTATGAAAACGGCACGTTCCTCATCTAGGTGATATCATGGTACGAGAAGAGATAGAAAAACTGGCCGACCTGCTAGTGACATACTGTGTCGGGGTCAAGAAAGGTGAGATGATACTGCTCAATGGTACGACGTACAGCGAAGAGCTGCTCCTAGAGCTTTACAAACGCGTTCTCGACGCAGGGGGTCACCCTTCACTCAACGTTTCGCTTTCGTCACAGCAGTACGCATACTTCTCTCGTGCACAGGACCACCACCTCGACTACTGCGACACACGGGCATACCGCGACATGGAGGTGGTAGATGCCCTTATCGCGCTACGCACCATGGACAACATGAAAGAGCTCAGCAGCATCGATCCCTCAAAAATGGCCCGCAAGGCACGGTCTTCCAAGGACATCAATCTGCTACGGAACAAGCGGGAAGCTGAAGGGGCGTTCCGATGGGCGCTCGGACCATACCCGACACCGTCCATGGCCCAGGAGGCGGGCATGTCGCTGGAGGAATACGAGGCGTTCGCGTTTAAGGCATGCCACCTGGACAAGGAGGACCCCGTCGCGGAGTGGAAGCGAATATCGGCAGAGCAGCAGAAGCTGTGCGACTGGTTGGGAAAGCGCGAGGAGTTCAGATTCGTTGGGTTGGGCACAGACCTTGCCATGTCGTGCAAAGGCAGGACGTGGGTCAACTGCGACGGGCATTTCAACATGCCTGATGGCGAGGTATTCACCGGCCCGGTGGAGGACTCGGTCAACGGCACCATAGCGTTTACCTATCCGGCGATATACCAGGGACGGGAAGTCAGGGGCGTACGGCTTACACTCAAGGACGGCGAGGTCACCGCATATGCCGCAAGCAAGGGGGAATCGTTCCTCGGGGCCATGATCGGCACCGACGAGGGGTCAAACAGGGTTGGAGAGATAGCGATAGGCACCAACTACGGCATAGACACCTTTACTAGGCTCATCCTTTTTGACGAAAAGATTGGCGGTACCATGCACATGGCGCTGGGAAACGGCATTGTTCAGTCGGGTTCGGTAAACAAGTCGTCTATCCACTGGGACATGCTCAAGGACATGAAGGAAGGCGGCAAGATCTATGCAGACGGAGAGCTCTTTTATGAAAACGGGACCATTCTTATAGACCTCATATAACCATAAATTGGGCGCATGTCAGCACTAGAAGCGGTATCGGCAAGCTTTCCTGACATACTCCTTACAGAAATGGGGGACAAGACGCAGTTGGCACTTTTTTTCCCTTTCAGCCAAATATCTTGAAAAGATTCCTTTGCCCGTAGGCGCATGCTGCGGATTTGCCGTCGTGGACTGCCTTGCAATCATCTTTGGTTCCGCCATAGCTTCGGTTGTCCCGCATTCGTATATCACGTATGCGGCAGGGGGGCTGTTACTGGTATTCGGCATCATGTTTCTCTGGGCAGAGGATACAGGGGGCGGAGCATCACAGCAACAGCAAAGATCAATTCTTGTTGGAAGCTTTCTCCTCATCACGCTCATGGAGTTTGGGGATCAGACGCAGGTCATCTCACTCACCCCGGCAGCAAGATTCGACTCGCTGGCACTTGTTTTTAGATGGTTCATGGCAGCACTGGAGGCTTTTCGGCCATGGCGGTGCTTGCAG
>CAYSZY010000138.1:0-3556 GCA_964435645.1 uncultured Thermococci archaeon
CTTTCGGCCACCGCGCTCTGCTCCAAGCACGCCCCTGCTCCAGATTCCGAGCTGGTCCCATTTGCCGTCTTTCTTGAGCGCCCGTATCTCCGAAATATTTTGGATAAGGGTTCCCCTTATGTCCTCGGGCTTGGCAACGATTTCGTTGAGTGTCCCGAGCTTGTAGACGAACTCTGCGCCGGATGCGAAGACCGCGTTGGTCTTGACAAGCTCGTTGAGTCGTTCCAAGGGGATCTTGGTGATAACTGCGATGCTTGTCGTTGGCATCACGTGCACGATGGTACCGTACTCTTTGGGCAGTGAAAGAATCCTGTCTGAAAGCAGGCCATGACACAGGAATGCGCCGCTGATGGCCCTTCCGATGATCATACCGATAACGGGGTGGCCTGCGTGGCGGGCGTCCTCAAGTGCAAACTGGTACGAGGCTGTCGCTTTGGTCATGCCGACGATTTCCTCGACTTTTCCCGGGCTGTTTCCGGGTGTGTCGATAAGCAGGATGACCGGGCGCTTTTCCTCAAGCGGCTTGCTCCTGTCTGCCTCTATGGTTGCGTAGATTGCCTGGCTGAACTTGTAGCACTCCTCCATCCCCATGACGCCGTTGAACACGACGCGGAATCTGGGGTTGGGGCGCTTTGAGAAGTTTCCGAGCACAGTGCAGGCCTTTCCGTCAAGCATGGCCTCTCCCGCGAAAACCGGGGGAGCGAGCTCTGCCTCAAGGAACGTGTTTGCAATCTTGTTCTCGACAAACGTGCCCTCATCGAAGATCATGTCGACTGCTTCGTCAGCCTTTCCAAGCAATATCTTTGGTTTTTCCGCCATTTAGATCCCTCGCTGTCTTCGCTTCACAATCTTTAGGAATTTTTCCTGTGGCATTTCAGGAATGTCTTTGACATCAGTCATGCCAAGGTATTTCCAGTAGTCCTTGGAGTCGTTGAATCCCTTTTCCGCCGCAAGCTTTACGACTGAAAGGTTCTCCTCGACAAGGTCAAGATTGCCAAGGTGGCGGTACTTGGAGATATCGGCCATGGGCATGTGTGATATCTGGACGACCTGCTCCCTGAACGCGCTGATTGAGTCTGGCACGAGGAAGTCAACGTCTCCCATGATATACTTTGCACGGGCGCCCATAGTTCTCCAGATAAGCGCTCGGTCCGATGCGTCGAACTCGTCCTTGCCGACTTCCTGCTGGATGACCTCAGGGCCCGTAAGCCCGATTCTTCCATAGTCGTTGGCAATGACGATGTCCCCGCTCATGCAGACAAAGCCCTGGGCACCGTATGCGCCTATTGAGCTGCCGCTAATTGAGATGTTTGGCACTTTACCCTGGAACTTCCAGAACATTTCCATACACTCGGAGTGGGCGACAAGCCCTGCGTTTGACTCATGGAGTCGTACGCCGCCTGAGTCGTATGAGACGATGACTAGGGGCTTTCGATCCTCTGGCACGGTCCCGAACTTTTCTTTCATGGCGTCGTAGCAGTCCATTGCGCACTTGAAGGTGTATGCCATCTTGGCTCCGTTTATTTCACCAAGGGCCCCACCGACAAACTTGCCTTCCTGGGATACGACAAACGTAGGGTGCTTGCCTATCTTACCAACACCAACGGTGATACCGTCGTCGAATTGAACTGCCTCACCAAGCACGATGAGGTGCGGGCTGACCATCTTGTCCTTAGGGCCGAGGAACTCAGTGAAGGTACCTTCGTCTACGAGACCGATGGCGCGCTCGCGAGCCGTGGCCTGGTAGTAGCTTTTTTCTTGCAGTTCTTTCCATTCAACTCTCATGCATATCACCTTACTGGAGTCCTCCGCCGTTGGCGATGGCTTGTTGTATCCTTCGCTTCACGACTGCAGGCGTTGCTGCATTGTCATTAATGCTTACCTTGACGCCGGAGAGCCCCGTGGACTCAACAATCCTGTTGAGTACGGTTTCCCAGACGTTGTCGAATCCCCTGACTGTGGTCATGACATGGATTACGGCTTTTCCTTCGTAAGCGATTCCTTTTTCGATGAGGACCTCGAGGTCTCCTGAACCTACTACACCCACATGGCTCCAGTCGTCTACTATGGTTTTGTTTGTTCCAGGCTTAAATTCAAAGTTAAGCTCTGCGAGAGCCATGTTACTCTCCTCCATCCTTCGCCTGAATAAAGTTCTTTTCGATGAAGTCAGTGTGGAACTTTCCGCCCTGGAATACCTTGTTGTCCATAACCTTGAGGTGGAATGGAATGGTGGTGCTGACACCCTCTACGATGAACTCTCCCAGCGCGCGCTTCATGCGTGCGATGGCTTCGTCCCGGTCCTCCCCCCAAACAAGCAGCTTGGCGATAAGTGAGTCGTAGTACGGCGGAATATCATATCCCTCGTACATGGCGGTGTCGACACGGACAAACGGCCCTCCTGAAAGGATGAGCTTCGTGATCTTCCCAGGTGACGGAATGTAGGTTACAGGGTCTTCTGCGTTGATCCTACACTCGATTACGTGCCCCTTGATACGGATGTCTTCCTGCTTGTAGGGCAACTTCTCGCCTGCGGCGACACGGATACCGGTCTTGACGATGTCGATGTCGGTCATCATCTCGGTGACACAGTGCTCGACCTGGACACGGGTGTTCATTTCCATGAAGTAGAACTCGTTTCGCTCGTCATCGAAGAGGAACTCAACGGTACCTGCACCCTCGTACTTGGCAGCAAGTGCTGCACGGACGGCAGCCGTACCCATCTTTTCACGGGTTGGCGCATCGACTGCGGGTGACGGCCCTTCCTCGACAAGCTTCTGGTGTCGTCGCTGGATCGAGCAGTCACGCTCCCCGAGGTAGACTGCATTTCCGTATCCATCAGCTATGATCTGGATCTCGACGTGTCGTGATACCTCTACGTATCGCTCTACATAGACGTCGGGGTTGCCGAATCCTGCCTGGGCCTCTGCCTGGCATTGCCTGAGCAATGATGGGAGCTCCTTTTCTGACTTGACAACACGCATACCCTTTCCACCGCCGCCGGCGGTAGCCTTTAGGATGACCGGGAATCCGACCTTGTCGGTGACTTCCTTGACGTCCTCGAGGGTGTGGACAATACCTTTTGAACCTGGGGTAACGGGCACTTTGCTCTCGACCATGGTTCTCTTTGCGGTAGCTTTGTCACCCATAAGGTCGATTGATTCCGGCGATGGGCCGATGAACTTGATGCCGTTTGCACGGCAAAGTTTTGAAAATCGGGAGTTTTCTGCCAAGAATCCGTACCCTGGGTGGATACCTTCAGCACCTGTGACAATGGCTGCGTTGATGATGTTCATCATGTTCAAGTAGCTCTTTGTCGCTGGTGCGGGACCAATGTTTACAGCCTCATCGGCCAATTTGACATGAAGGGCCTCTTCGTCAGCATCTGAGTAGACTGCTACTGTTGCGACGCCGATTTCCTTGCATGCCCTGATTATTCTAACGGCGATTTCGCCTCTGTTAGCAATAAGGACTTTTTTAAACATACTATTCCTCCTTACCAGTTCCTGAATCGTGGTGGTGCTTCATACAATCCGCCAGACCACTTGACGAGGTCTGC
>CAYSZY010000139.1:0-3499 GCA_964435645.1 uncultured Thermococci archaeon
CTTCTATGGCAGCTGCTGCCCATCCGTAATCCGAAGCTTAATTATTTATTCCCGTGAGCCAATCACATGCGTTTTATTTTAAGAATCGTTCTTTCTTTGTCCATTGGGATAATATGTTGATATAATCAAGATTTTTAGGATTGGAGAATAAATTTGACTATATGATTAGCGACGCCCTTGTGTGCAAATCCCTTTTTTCCATAACATAAATATACTGTAAATACTATATACTGTATGAACTCTTGGGAAGACGGCGATAGGTATTCTTTACAGGATACTCTTGATACAAACATCACTACTATTGATGAGTTGTCCCGCTATATCCCCCTGTCCTCCCAGGAGAAGCGGGTGCTAAAAAGTATCGTTCAACACCATCCCCTTAGCTTAACCAGGTATTATCTGTCCCTGATAAATCCCGAAGACCCCGAAGACCCGTTGCGTAAAATCGTCATACCTTCCTTCGATGAGCGGTCAATGCATGGGTCCATGGACACGAGCGGGGAGCGTGAAAATACAAAGGCTGTGGGCCTGCAGCACAAATATGGCCAGACTGCGCTGATACTCGCGACACACCGGTGTGCGGCATATTGCCGGTACTGTTTCCGCAAGCGGCTAGTGGGATTATCGGAAAAGGAGATACTCCGTAACATAGACCAGGCACGGGACTATGTCATGGCTCACCCTGAAATAACCAATGTCCTTATTTCCGGCGGTGACCCGCTGTCACTGGAGACACACATCATAGAACACTATCTCAGGACGTTTTGTGCGATTCCACATCTTCGATACCTGCGAATAGGGTCTCGCATCCCTGTTGTTCTTCCAGAGCGCATATATGGTGACAAGGAGCTATTGGGCCTGATTGAAACGTATTCCACGCCTGAACGGCGTGTTCACATAGTAACGCATTTCAATCACCCGCGTGAGGTAACCCCATCTGCGGTACGAGCAATAAACGAGCTGCTTTTGCGGGGGGCACCGCTCCATAATCAGGCAGTCCTGCTTAAGGGGGTCAATGACGACCCTGATATCCTTGCAGAACTGTTTCTCCGGCTCACAGGGTGCGGCGTACTCCCATATTACCTGTTCCAGTGCAGGCCGGTGCAGCGTGTTACTCATTTCCAAGTTTCGCTCATACGGGGCATTGACATCGTTAATGAAGTGAACCGTCGACTTGACGGCATTTCCAAGCGGTACCGGTATGTCATGTCGCACTGGAGCGGAAAAATAGAGATTATCTCATATGATGCGGAGTATATATATTTTAAATACCATCAGGCACGGGATCCTTGTAACATTGGCATTGTTTTCAAGAAGAGGTATACTGATGCCATGGCCTGGTTGGCAATGGAAAAAAAGAAGGTAAAGGGGGATGTAGCTAAGAGCTGAATCTCTTTATCGCAAGATCGATATCTTCCGACTTGACGGTCTTCCGGCCAGCATGCTCGGCAAGGCGCATCGCTTCCTGGGCAATTTCGACGCCCCATTCATCGAGGAATTCGGAGAGTTCCTTTGCTGCCCCCTTGCTTACACGGTATGCACCGGCTTTCCTAATAATCTTCTCAATTGTTGCAATTGGTAATGCCATTTGAATCCTCCTAATACTTTATATAGCTGCTTAAGCTCTAATTTTATAATAATAGTTAAAAATATCAATTATATAAAGGTTTCGGTTATTATTCTTATTCTTTTTTACGTAAAATACATTATTTGTTACTTAGGCGCATTATCCTACCCTTTTTTATCGATGGTACTGGGGGCGACGTAATCAATAACCGTATCCAACTCACCCGTTATCCTCACAACAATGGGGCCGAGGGGCCCGTCTTTTGATATATTTACCTTTCCTCGAATGGCCGCCTGCCGATTAAGGTAGAGCACTGTGGCCGTACCAATCGACGCTGCGGCAAGATTGGATCTTGCCGTATCGCGTATCGCTTGCGACTCAATTCCTTTTTTTAGCGTCTCAAGGTCCCCAAGGCATGAACCTGTCCCTGCAATGGCCCCTTTTTCGTCTACAAAATCAATGCTGGGAAAAAGCGCTTCCACCGCATTCCTGACGTACCCTGCATCCTCTGTGGGATTAATCTTGGCTGTTACCGTTATGTTCATGGTACCACGTAGCGTAGTTGTATAGTGCCCCCAGTGCATATGCCGCCCGCTCAGGGGAAGGGTATGATGGGATGCCCCGTGTCCGCATCAGCTCCACCGATGTTGTTGTTACGTCTCCTGACATAAAACATGTCACAAGGGGTGTTTTTCCGTTCCACCCATCCAGGATCGCCTTCGCATGCGTGTTGTACCCTATGCGCGTAAAGGTGGGGACGACGATGACCGCCAGTATGGCATCTATTGCAGGGGCATCCTGGAGTATCTGCATAGACGCGAAGTATTCGTCGTATCCTGCCTGGGCAATGGTGTCGATGGGATTGCCTACCGCTGCATACGGCGGAAGCACGTCCCTCAGCCTGGAAATGGTATCTGGCCCCATCCGTGCCACGGCAAGCCCATAGTGCTCGCATGCATCCGCGGCCAGTATGCCTGGGCCGCCGGCATTGGTAAGTATGGCAACACCGTTTCCAGCGGGCAGATTGACCTCAAACGCCTTTGCCATGTCAAGCATCTCGTCGATGGTCTTTGCCCGTATGATGCCTGCCTGGCGAAACGCCGTATCATATACCTCGTCATCACCTGCCATGCTTCCAGTATGTGAAGATGCCGCGCGCTTTCCAGCCGCAGACCAACCCGACTTGAGTGCGATAACCGGTTTTTTCCGTGTACACGATGTGGCGGCGCGAATAAACTCCCTGCCGTCCTTTATCCCTTCTATATAGAGTGCGATGCTCTTTGTCTCGTCATCGGATGCTAAATATGTCAGCAGTTCGGAAAATCCTATGTCTGCCATGTTTCCTAGTGAAACGAACTTGGAGAATCCAATGTCCTCATAAACTGTCTTATACATGACCGCCGCCCCCAGCGCCCCGCTCTGGGACAGGAAGGCGATACTGCCACGCTTGGACTGAACAAGGAATGATGCGTTAAGCTCTATCTCATTGTTGGCAATGCCTACGGTATTCGGCCCGATGACGGCCATGCCGTAGCGGGCGGCAGTCTGCACAAGCAGCTCTTCTGACCTTCGTTCGCCCGATTCGGAAAATCCTGCGGACAGTATGACAACGGCACGAACCCCCTTCTTTCCGCACTGTTCTAGCACCTTTGGTATTGATGGGGCAGGAATGGCTATAATCGCCAGGTCAACATCGCAGGGAATATCACCTACCTCGCCCACCGATGGCACGCCCATTATGGTGTCCTCATGGGGGTTTACGGCATAGAGCGTGCCTTTGAATCGCTTTAGGTTCTTAAGCACCTCATACCCTATTTTTTTCCTGCGCCTCGATGCCCCGATAACTGCTACCGTTTTTGGGTAAAAGATCGTATGGAGCCTTTTGTCGTCTTCCATCGTATCACACACCATACATTTCCCCGTTGTATATTT
>CAYSZY010000140.1:0-3476 GCA_964435645.1 uncultured Thermococci archaeon
AAAGTTTTATCCGAACACGGCTATTAAATGACAATAATCGATGAAATGGATAAGACCGTAACCCACTTCGCCCCCCTGTTTCAGCTTTCACTGTTCACTTCCCACATAGGCTGTCCATGATGCAGGCGAATTCCGTGCACACCAGCCTTCCGATCACGCGGTAGTCTTCCGATAGCGAAGATATGTCGTGTTCCAACCTGACTTTAACAGTTAGTGATTAAAAGAAGTGTCCTTGCATTGTTTTTATGACGAGTAAACACAAAACAAGGACGCTTTTACTTACTCCAAACGACAATATAACCTTTTCCGTCGGCACGCTGTGCCTTGTGGACTATTTCTTCGAAAAGCTCGGCCTTGATGCTGTTTTTTCACCGCTCAAGGCCAAAGGACATGACATCACAACGCTGGTGTCGGCGCTTGTGGGCTGCAAGCGGTCGGAAAGCGTATCCATATCTCCCGTGCTGCCGACTGGATGAACTCGCCGAGCGTGCGCGAGTGGTACGGGCTTGTGCCCATCCACCGCCAGACGCTCTACCTGGCGCTTGAGCGCCTGGGACAGTATGCCGACGTAGTGGTGGAAGGCATCCATGACGAGGTCAAGCCACGGCCCCATGCGCTCGAGAAAGCGGTAGAAGGTCTGGTCTGACACGGGGCCGACGCCGTAGTGGTCGCGTATGTGCGGCTGTGCAGCCCACGTCGCGGCCTTGGAGATGGAGTTGTTCTCCACGAGCTTGTAGGCGACGAGCATACGCACGAGCGTGTTGGGGTCCACTCCGCGCTCCTTGAGCGGGGAGAAGACCCGCTCAAGGCCGAGCTTTTCGTAGACCGCGTCCACGAAAAGCAGGATGCCGATGGAAAGTGTTTTATTGTCGGTTGGCCTAGGTATGACTGTCCTTGTTTTGTGTTTATTGCTCATGAATTACATAACAAGGACACTTCTTTTACAAGCTAACTGTCAAAGTCGGGGTGTGAAGAATACCATCCGGGACAGGGATTATATAGTATGCAACCCTTCTTGGCCATATGAGGAAGGGTGTTACCGTTCTCGCGATTCTTATGGTGCTCATTCCCGTCTGCGGCTGCATCGGCGGCGACAGCACCACTACGGAAGTCCCGACGACCACCGTGGCACCAACGACGGTGCCGCCTAATGTGGACACGACCCTGGTGCGTGCTTCGGACGTTCAGGCGGCGTTGGAAGAATATGAACCAGCATGTGAAATGGCATCCATAAAAATGCAGGAATCTCGTGAAACCCTAACTACTCTTCTGGAGGCACCCGCCCTGGATTACGAGGCGCTTTATCTGGCGTTTGAGAACTTCAAGGCGGCAGTGACAGAGTACGAGTCCGCGGTATTCGGCCACTTGCGCATCTCGATACTACTTGAGCACACCACACCAATCGAGGGCGACCTGCTTATGCTCAAAAAGGAGACGCTGCCCTTCAGCAGGCCGGGCGGCAAGACGTGCACCTACGGAGAGCTCGAGGGATGGGGCACATCCTATTGGCACCTTACGGATCGAATACGATACTATATACGAGAAGGCATCGACGACTATGACAGCCGCGATGACATCATCGAAAGCCTTGCAAAGGTCGATGAGCTCCTTGTGCAGTATCATGACAAGTGTGTAGGGTACATATACTATGATGTAAGCATAGCGTTGTTCCGCCAGTCGCTCTACTCCGACGTGCTCATCAGGGACTGCAATCCCTCCTGCATTTGGGTGTCGCACCCCAGAACTACGGACACGTCGACCCCGCCCCCCACAACGCCGCCCTCCACGCCCCCCTTCTTCATGAAGTATCCGCCGCTATCTGCCACAGACGTCCAGGCCCTCGCGGGGGAACTGCAGGAGCTATGCCATTCCGGGGGGGAGAGTGTACAGGAAATGCTTGGTACGCTCCACACCATGGCGAAGGATTCACAGCCCGATTATACGGCACTCGGCAAACAATTCTCAGAGTTCAAGTCTGCACTGTCGAAGTATCTCAGTGCACAAGAACGGTACTACGAAGTTAAGATAGTGCTAGAACACACCACCCCTACGGAGGATGGCTTTCTGGAGATCCAGAAAGGCACGATTCCCTTCGACCGGCCAGATGGGGAAATGTACGATTTAGACGCGGGCACCATTGCAAGAGAAAGCTACCAGGCGCGTATCAATCGATTCGATTGGCTCCTTTACAGGGGATTCAACGGAGAGGATGTCCGTGAGGATTTGGCAGAAAGGCTTGAGGCGTTGGAATCGTTCCTTCCGGAAAATTACGATATACGCATCGGCAATGTCTATTACGACACGAGCGAGACTTTGTGCGTACAATCGCTCTACTCCGACGTGTTAAGGGGGGAATGTTACTCAACCGGCATCAACATTCCAACATGGGGGTAATCCTCATTGTCCCAACAACGTGCCAGGTGAGCCATGGCAACCCCATGCGTGAATTGGGTACCGCTCGTAGAATCCCCGTCCTTTTTATTCCTGCCATTTCCGGCATAATGTGTCCACGTCGGCAAACGGCATCTGGGACAGGGATTATATAGTATGCAACCCTTCTTGGCCATATGAGAAAGGGTTTTACCGTTCTCGCGATTCTTATGGTGCTCATTCCCGTCTGCGGCTGCTTCGCCTGCGATGTCGATGCAGACCAGTACTTTATTTATGACGAACTCTAACATTATGTGGTTTTGATATGCGAGGAATTATTATTGGAACACTTTCCTAACACTTTCCATCATATGCTGCATGCTCTACTCTGGCAGCGTAGCTGGCGGCAACAACGGGGAGACGGTACCCCCGACAACGACGGTGCCGCCAAACGTGGACACAACACCGATACTAGCCTCCGAGATCCAGGCCGAGTGTGCGGAGGAATAAGTGGAATATGATGACGGGAGGCCGGCTTCCTGGAAATGCGCGACGCGCTCCGGGCGTTGGTTGAGGCGCCGGATCCAGACTATGAGGCGATAGGCTTAGCCTTCGAGCAGTACAGCGAGGCCATGCGGCAGTACCGGACCGCGCTGCGTGCTTACTACTATGACTTATACTGCTTGAGTACACCGATCCGATAGAGGGCAACCTGCTGGCGCTCAATAAGGACACGATACCCATCGAACGCCCCGACAGGGGCATGTATACCTTCGGGTCGCTCAACATTGCGGGCGAGGGTATCATACGCCTGTCACACGAGTTCACCTCGTGCCTCGAGGACGGGGCAGCCGGCCAGGACGTCCAGGAAACGCTCGTCGGCTACCTGCAAAGACTGGACGAGAGCATACCCGAATACTTAGACATGAAAATCGGGTACTTATACTACAGTCTGGACTGGACCCTCACGAGGCAGGAGACCTATTCCGACATTCTTATTAAGGACTGCAACACGTACTGCATCTAAAATACAGCAAGAAGCAAGACTCTCTTTTTTTTCTTTTTTCCCTTTTTATATCAACATTCAAAAATCTCATTAGATATAT
>CAYSZY010000141.1:0-3467 GCA_964435645.1 uncultured Thermococci archaeon
AAACCTAAATATATAAAATTAACCGATGGGAAAGGGGAGTTAATCAAAAAACTCTGGAAAAAAAACAGATAAAGTTATATATGACCTGTAATATCACGACATGTATAAAAATAACATGTTGGGAATTAACATGATACGACCAAAGGGAATGCTAAAGCTTTATATACTGTGGTCATTAGAGAAGTCTCCCAAATGTGGGTATGAGATAAAAAAGGAGATAGAAGAGTTCTCTCCACGCACCATAATATCAAATGCGGTGCTCTACTTTTCGCTCCGTGACCTAGAGAAGCGCGCTTACATCGCTGGCCAGGCGGGGGCAAGAAACAAGATTACCTATGAAATTACCGAAAAAGGTAAGAATGCCTTTTCGGAATCAAAACAAAAGGCATCGAAGTATGCGCTCAGATTCAGGGCGCTCTTTTTCGAATTGCTGGAAATAGCGGAAGGTGAGGCCTGTGAATCCACTTGAAAAAATAGCCATATATTGTGAAAGCCATCCATATCATATCATAGCAATCGTGCTGCTGGCAACGCTTGTCATCGGTTCAGGTGCGGCATCCATCCAGATGGATGCCAATCTGAAGTCATTCCTGCCAGAAGATGACGATGCTATCTCTGCCACGTTGCTGATATCTGACGTATTTGGCGGCGACTCGTATGAGATGGCCTTCATTACCGGCGATGTCACGTCATATGAAGGGTTATCCGCATTGGTATCGTTTGAGCAAACGGTGTTGACCGACCCCCAACTTGCAGGATTTATAAATTCCTCGACATCGTATTATGATATGCTTGTGGCAGGGGGGTATGTACCAGAATCAATAGCCCCCGGTACCCATCTTGTTGTGCAGCAAGTGCTAACAGCAGATGCTGCATCAGCAAAACCACAGATAGTAGGTTCGTTTATATCTGAGGATTTTACTGCAACAAGGATAATGTTCAGTGTACCTGACGAAGTCGACAATACGGTTGCCAGGGCCAAGATAATGCGCCTCAGGGAATTAGCCCAGGAGGTCACCGAGAGCGACAACACGCTTTCCGTGGGTATTACCGGCATCTACTCCCAGACTGTGGACAGCCTTGATTCTATGGAGAAGGATAATCTTGTCCTGTTCCCCCTTGTAGGATTGTACATTATTATTATCCTGCTGATCATATTTAGAAAAGTTACCGATACGTTATTCCCGTTTGTTACTATAGGGTTTGCGCTCATCTGGATTATGGGCATCATGGGGCACTTTTCCATACCATTTACTGTCATGTTCGTGGCACTGGCGCCGCTGCTGCTCGGCATAGCGGTTGACTATGCCATTCATATCGTATTCAGGTACCGCGAGGAGCGCAACAAAGGAAAAGATGTTGCACAATCCATCTACAAGTGCATACGAAATACGGGAACAGCAGTATTTCTATCAGCCATAACTACAGTCTTTGGATTCTCATCATTTTTCATATCCGACCTTCCGCCGATGCGCCAGTTCGGCCTCCTAGCAGTTCTTGGAATCATATTCTCGTTTATTCTTGTCGTAACGCTGCTGCCGGCCATGACGGTGATACGTGACAGGAAGAAGGGGCTTGTGACACACGCGGAATCAAAACATACACAAAACAAAGGCTTTTCGTTTATTCTAACGAGATTGGTAAAAGTAGCAATACACCATAAGGCACCCGTCATCATTGCCACCATCATCTTAACCATGGTGTCCCTTGCTATTGCGCCCCAGGTGGAAACAGCGCTCAATTGGGATGACATGGTCTCTGAAGAATTGGAATCAATCCAGGTCTCAATCGAGATGGAAACATACTTTGTAAGCTCGATTACCGACATGATATACATCCTCGTTGAAGGTGACACGCTCTCTACTGATGTGATGGGGACAGTTGCCGGGATGGAAATGCAGATACGCGCCATCACAGAAAATAATAGCGAAGGCAGACCGTTTATCGGCGCTTCACAATCGGTGGTATCGTATGTAGACCTTATCCTTGCGGCAAACGGAGGAAAGCTCCCGGATACGAAAGAACAGGCCCAGATGATATTATCCATGTTGGTACAGGACCCGCAAACGGCCCAAGTCATGTCGCAGATGCTCGACCTCGACCCAGCTTCGGAGCACTATATGTCACTGGGAATCATTTCTGCAACTATTGACATCACGTCGGAGCATGATATGGAAACGATTGTCGGGATAATATCTGAAATAGCCAAACAGGGCGAGGGAACTGCTGAGTACAGACCCGCGGGAAATCCGACCATTATAGCAAGCATAATGGGCGGCATGCTGTCATCACAGATCCGCACCACGATCCTGGCGCTGATTCTTTGCTGCCTGGTGGTCATTATGATAACACGATCGGGCATTTATGGCATCCTTGCAATTACGCCTGTTGCGCTCACCATTTCATGGGAATTCCTTCTCCTTTACATCATGGGATGGTCGTTTGACCTGTTTACCGTGATGATATCCGCCCTTATCGTCGGGCTCGGTATCGATTTTGCCGTACACATCATCCAGCGATTCAGGGAAGAGGTAGAAACGGGCAAAGGGACAGAAGAAGCCATAGAGGTCGTGATCCATAATGTAGGCAAGGCGTTGATATCCGCCACGGTAACGACGTCAGGCGCGTTCTTTATCATCGGTATGTCGGTGATGCCCATCCTTGCCAGATTCGGATCCCTTACCGCGATTGTGCTCATATTCTCATTTGTGGCCTCAATCGTGGTGCTTCCGCCAATCCTGGCATGGGACAATGACAGAAGAAACAAAAAAGCGGCGGCATAACCGCCATTTTCCTTTTTTCTCTTTTTTTCCTTAACATCCCGCACACATAGTGTACATGATGCATTTTTTCCCATTTATAATGGAGGCACGCATCCTGGGCCAAACAGGGCCGTTCTTCGCTACAGTCGGGCATACGAATGCGATCCATACATTCTCCCAATTCTAATCATATCCCACGGCGCACATTCTAACATGCGAAGCGATTCAGACGTTGATGTTCACGTGGCCCGCCGCATACCTTGCCCGTTCTTTGAATCCGGCCATCGAGGTGATTTCATCTTCGTGTGTCACGGGAAACGCCCCAAGGTGCACAACAGAATCATCGACCACGAGGGCGCTACCGACAAGCCTTTCGCCACTGATACGATAATCGGAGCCAAGGCCGACCGAGGGGTATTTCCTTGCCACGCCCATACACAATTCCGCAAGAAAAGCTGTCGCCGTGGATGTGTCCGGTGTGATGGGGTTGCCACGGAGCAGCATTGCCTCAAGCGCGTAGCTCCTTACCAGTTTTAGGTGGAGCTTCGCATATGCTTTCGAACGGGAAAGGATATCAAGCCCGACAACCGCCCCGTCGAGAAGCACGCATATTCCACTCTGCCCCTCACTCACAGGAAACGCAGTGGCATAGTCTTCGAGCGCACCTTCCTGCGATGTGAACACATCCCGCATAGCGCCAGTGGC
>CAYSZY010000142.1:0-3406 GCA_964435645.1 uncultured Thermococci archaeon
GTCTCCTTGCGATTTGGGTGGTACTGCCCTTGGTGGGAACCCCTTGACGCTGCCGGCCACTTTTTCTTAATTATGGTCAATATTTATTAATGTCCTGTCAAGAGTAGTGGCATGTCTCTTCATGATGCCAGGAAGGAACTCCGCTACCTCCTCAACAGGGGATACCGGAAAAAGACCGCCTTGGAGTTTGTATCAAATCATTATGGCATATCCCGTGACGAGCGCAACATCCTTGCACGGACAACCTTTTCCGATGATGAATGCACCAGCACGGAATCCAAGGCCGCGCCTTTTCGGGCATTGTGCGGCGCCGTGATGGCGATTGACGGGTACAATGTCCTCAATACCGTTGAGAGCGTGCTGTATGATGACCCGCTCGTCTGCGACGACGGCGTCATACGTGATGACCTCAAAAGGGGCGGAGCGTACGTGCTGACTGAGCGGACGGATGCGGTGCTCGACGCCCTGAACGACTTTTTTTCAAAGGCACGCCCTGAGAAGGTGATTTTCTTTCTTGACAAGGACGTATCACACAGTGGGGACCTTGCCGCACATATCAGGGAACGTCAGTGGAAAGTCCCTGTCGACGCGATGGCCGTGCAAGCCGTGGACCACGAGCTAAAGGCAAAAGAAGGCGTGATAGTCGCCACCGCCGACTCGGGAATCATATCGTACCTTGAAACATACTTCGACATCCCCCGCCACCTGCTTTTCTCGTGGTAGTTGGCGCCGGACGCCGGCACTTAATCAAAAAAAAAGGCGGGGGCAGACAAGTCTGCCGCACCGCCCTAAATCCTATTCTGACGTGGTTATAGATTATATCGGTCCCAGCATCCACACTCAAGCAGCATATCGGCCTCCCTCATACAGGCAAGCGCCTTTTCCAGTTCGCTGTTGACATAGATGGTGTTGGTGTAGGATATTGCGTTTTCCATGTGCGCCCCGATACGGGTCATAATTGCTGCAATACTTTCCGGCACATCATCCGGCATGTCTTCCATGAGGCAGCCCCATACCACATTGGCATCTGCCATGTTCGTGACGACAACAGGCATAAGTATGGCGAAATGATTGTAGGGATTTTTCACTTCATCCTCTTTTTTCTTATTGTCGGTATACGGCGTAAGCGAAACAACGGAAAAGTCATCCTCCGACGTGTTTCCGTTTCCTGGCGTCGAGTCAGGGTCGTAGTTGTCCGAGCTTAGTACCTCTGCAGTGCAGGTCATGGACGTATCGCTTACAACAGTGGCCCTAATCGTTATCGTTGCACTGCCGTAGGTGGAGAGCCCCCCTACATCCCATCTGTCAGAGGAGGGGTCGTATGCCCCATATCCCTCGTGGCTCACATAAGAAAGCCCTGGCGAAAGCACGTTTGAGATAGTGACGCCGCCAGTCGGGTCTGGCCCGTCATTTGCTACTGTAATGGTGATTAGCACCCCATCCCCTACTAAGGGGTGGGGATTGTCGGCGGTGGACAGCAAGAACAGGTCCGAGTACAGTGGCACAATCTGCACTGAGTCGTAGTCGTCCTCAGACGATATGCCGTTTCCAGGCGTGGAATCCACGTCATACTGTACCATCGTTTCCACTTCTGCAATAATCGTTCTTGCGATGTGCCCTTCCACAAGCAGCCTGATGTCCAAGCTGGCCGACCCGCCGCTCTGGAGCGCACCGATATCCCACGTGGATGTGGAAGCGTTGTATCCTGCTCCGGTGGAATCCACATATGCCACTCCATCGGGAATCGTTACCGCTGCACTCACCCCGCTGGCGTTGTCTGGGCCGTCGTTGCGTACCGTTATGCCACACGTCACGATATCACCAACGGCTGGGCGTTGCTCATCGACAGACACTGTAAGTGAGACGTCCGCTATAGCCGGATTGATTGTTGCAGTGGCCATGTCGTCTTCGGACAGAATGCCGTTTCCGGGCGTCGAGTCGGGGTCGAAGCAGTCTGACTGCCAGACCTGTGCGCTGTTTGTTACCGTACCGCCCGAGACTATCCTCGCAGTAAGGACAACAGCCGCCTCGCCCCCTGATGGAAGTGCGGAAACGGTCCACATGTTGGTCGCCATGTCGTATGAGCCGTCTCCGGTCGCCGAGAGTAATGCAAGTGATGACGGCACGTCATCCTTTACTGAAACAGCCGCGGTGTCTGGCCCGTTATTGTGCAGGGTAAGCGTAAAAGCCACCTCATCCCCTATGGACCCTAACAGCGTGTCAACATCTTTTGAAAGGGAAATGTCTGCAACAGCGGGGGTCAGTGCGGCAGATGCCATGTCGTCTTCGGACAGAATGCCGTTTCCGGGCGTCGAGTCAGGGTCGAAGTTGTCGCTCTCGATTATCTCTGCCCAGTTTGTCATAGAATCGCTTTTCCTGACAATGGCGTACAGTGTCAGCGATGCGCTGTCGCCTGCTGCTATCGTTGGTACAGTCCATTCCCCCGTGGATGGTGCGTATGTGCCCGCACCCTGGTATCCTGCGTACATCATCCCTTCGGGAAGGATATCCTCAACGATAACACCGGTGGCGCCGTCCGGCCCCGCGTTCGATACGGTCAGCGTGTAGGCCACGGTTTCCTGCGCCCCCGGTGTGGGATTGTCAACCGTTTTTGTAAGCGAAAGGTCTGATTTCCTGCTTGTAAGGCTGCCTGCCTTGATGAGCACCGTGGAGTCATATTTGCTGTCTAAGGTATCCCCCACCGCTATCTTGAGGTGATTGGCCTCCCCGCTCACAACAGGTGCCAAGAACGTTAGTACGGTGGTAAACCCGTCCATTTCCGTGTCCAGTGCCGCATCCGGTGAGATTCTCGGATCGTTGTCTACATAAAACTCGCTATTAATGCGCGTATTCACATTATTGATAGACACAACATCCCCATTGGGGAGCAGCGCGTAGTTGACCCCGTTGACAAAGAATGCGAACACATCGTTAAAGGATGAACCCACGTATTCCAGGTACTCTTCAGAACCGAATATGTACTGGAATGACACAAAATTGTTTTCGGGGACAAAGTCAAACTCGATGACCGCGGCATCGTTTGTTGCCTGTTCCACAAGCGCTGACAGGTCGTCGTCTCCCGGCGTGCCGTTTTCGGACGTGGTGTTTCCCGCACGATTGGGGCCTATTATCGATGACACGTTGCCTGTGCTC
Organism: uncultured Thermococci archaeon; assembly: GCA_964435645.1. Taxonomy (GTDB): domain Archaea; phylum Methanobacteriota_B; class Thermococci; order Methanofastidiosales; family NM3; genus JAHKLV01. The sequence goes on from CAYSZY010000142.1 coordinate 3,154, forward strand.
AGGACTATGCCATCATCGATGCCAAAAACCTCCTCACCTCCCGAAAAGGTGCCTAGTGCGGATGCGGAACCGGTATATGAAAAGGTTCCATCAATAATGGTAATGCCCGAGTTCCCGTACATGAGCATGGTAACGATGTCATCCGTCTGGAGGACTGTCAGGTCCTGTGTTGTAATCGTGGCAGACAGGGGCGCCAGTGCCATGCCCGCAAGCAGCACGGCTATTAGTATGAGTGGTTGTAGTATTCTTCGTG
>CAYSZY010000143.1:0-3358 GCA_964435645.1 uncultured Thermococci archaeon
CATATTTAACAGTTCAAGGACACTTCTTTTAATCGCTAACTGTTAAACTTAGGTTCAATCAGGTTTTTCCTAGACGACATACCTTCTCTGCCAATGGCGGAGGTGCACTGCAAACAGGTATTCTTCAATCTGCTGCACAACGCCGTAGTCCACGCGCAACCCGTTCACATCCATGTAAGGTACCGCGTTGACGAGGGTTGGCACGAGGTACGGGTGTGCGATGATGGGCGCGGTATCGATGTCCACCTCGTGGAGCGCATATTCGAGAAAGGGTACACCACCGATGAGGAGGGGCACGGCGTCGGGCTTCCAATCGTCCGCCATATCGTGGAGCAGTATGGCGGCAGCATCATCGCGAATTCACGTGGCGGGCCTGGCGCATGCTTTATCCTTACGATCCCTACACAATAAAAAAGAAAAAATAAATGTCAGAACGAAATGACAAATTTCCCGTTCTCGTAGACAAGCTCGCCATCGGCGTAGATCTTTCCGCCATCTTTCATGTCCTTGAGGATGTCAAGGTGGATTGACGACTCGTTCTTGCCTTCTTCCGGTGCCGCGGACCGCCCCAGTGCTAGGTGTACGGTGCCGCCGATCTTTTCGTCATAGAGCATGTTTTTTGTGAATCTCGTAATGCCGTAGTTGGTGCCGATTGCCAGTTCCCCGAGCCTTCTTGCGCCTTCATCAATTTCCAAAATCTCATCGAGAAGCTTTTGGCCCTTGGCAGCCGTAGCTTTGGTAACGACACCGTCCTTAAAGGTCAGCCTGATATCCTCGATCTCGTTTCCCATGTAGACCATGGGGTACGTAAATCGAATGGTGCCGTTGGCGCTGTCCTCAAGCGGGCAGGTGTAGACCTCCCCATCGGGGAAGTTGCGGTGCCCGTCGCAGTTAATCCACTTTCGCCCCTTTGTGGAGAAGGTGATGTCGGTATCTAGGCCGACGTAGCGGATGGTGCTCTTTTTTGTGAGCCACTCGCATATCTTTTCCTGCTCGGCAGATATCGCCTTCCATTCGGCAACAGGGTCGTCCTTGTCAAGAAGCGCGGCCTTGAAGATGAAGTCCTCATATTGGTGAAGCGCCATCCCTGCGTCCTGTGCGCGGGCGTTGGTGGGGAATCCCGTCAGTGCCCACTTGTACTCGCCACGCTGCTCGCGGTCAGACATCACCTTAATCGTTTTCGCATACGCTTTTTGCGAGCGCGCCATGCGATGCGGGTCGAACTGGGAGTATCCCCTTGTGTTGACATCGCCCCAGATTTGTATCATCCTGTCGACATTTCGGTAGATATTGTCAACGACAAAGTCCATGGTGTCGAGTTGGGCGCCCGTCGCGAGGTCGTAGAAATGTTCCCTCATATGGGGGAAGGTCGGCAACAGGGTGGGATATGCGCCTACCCGAAGGCACTCTTTGTAGACCTCCATCATTGCCGGCTCGCAGACGGTGAGGCCGGAGATGCACACCGTCATGCTTTCCCGCACGTCAGCAGAATAATTCACTAGCACTTTTGCAAGCTTTTCATAATAAGTGTTCATGGTACCACAGATATGTATCGCGCCATGCATATTAATTATTATGCTCGCGCCGCCTGCATGCCAAGTTTGAGTTCTTATTCCATATCATTAATCGCAGCCTGAAGCGACGCGAGAATGCTGTGTGGAATGCCAACGACAATATCGCATTTCCCGATGCCCCCATACCTGCGCGAGTCGTCGCACCCAAAAGAGATGCACACCTTTTTTGTACAGTATGCCTGCGCGGTCGCAACGCCGCAAACGGGTGCCAACGAGGAACACAGAAACGTGGGAGACTCTATCATGAGGCGTTGATATGCCTGGACAAGGCGCATCACGCTCTCCGGGGGCAGGTACACAATATACACATCCCCCTTTCCGCCGCGGGTCAGGCGAATAGACGCCGTATCCGAAATGCAGTACAGATCACTGATCATCTCCCGAGCTAATTCAGCCGATTCAGCGCGATGCTCCTTATACAGCTCAGCGACCAGCTGTGCGGGCGGCTGCCCATCGTCCAAAAATCCCAATACATACTTCGCACCAGCGCATCGTATGGACATCGGGCCAAGTGTCCGCGGCCTGCCGTCAATCATGGTGTGCCATACATGCGTACAGAATCGGTCACTTCGTTCTGCCAAATCAGGATTTTTTAGCTTGCTGATGGAAACAGCGACAAGCGGCTTGCCAAATATCGACTGCTCCTGCCCCATTTCAGTCATGCGCATGCCCCGCTCCACAGATTACCGAAGGCATACATGCCGATGGGACAGATAGCAGATAGCTAGTATCTCCAAGGCGGAACGTCTTGAAATGTGTCATTCCATATTTTGCCATGTGAATCACTCTCATAGAAAAATTTCCTTGTAATGGGCAAGGAGATTAACTCGCCGATGCCTTGGCACGGATTGATGCTACTAACACAGAGAGCATATATAACTTTTGTTAGCGGTTGCCGCGCATTTTGGCAGGAAACTTTCTCAAATAATGCCGCTCACCCCGGTACGTAGTCTCTACAAGCTTACCGCTGCTGACAAGCTGGTCCACGAGGCCCCATGACTCACCAGCATCACCAATGAGCCTGCGGACAGCGTCTTCCCGCATGGGGTGGACCGCGGTGATGCTCAGCAGGTCCTCCCTCGCATTTCCCGTGCTGGAAAATGCGGTGCCTTCGTAGCCGATAAGGAGCTCGACACGCGTGATGCGTTCAGAAAATATGCCATAGGCCCGTGCAACTGTTGTTTCGTCAGGCGGTACGGCACGGGATTCGGCCGGCGGCCGTATCGGTATCGATAGGTATGCGGCATCGGCACCAAGCTCCCCAATAACGTCCGCTACGCCACCCACTGACGCGGCAGAGTCGTTGACCCCCTGTACCAGCATCGTTTCGGTGAGCAGCGTGCCAGCGTATTCCGTCGCAAAATCCTGTATGCCAGACAGTATCTCGTCGATGCCAAGCCTGCGGTGGGGCCGGTCTATGGCACGCCAAATGCTGCTGTCCACCGCGTCAATCTTGACGGAAACGGCATCAGCTGCGGACAGGTCGTCCCGCACCGACGGGTCCCAGAGCAGCGAACCGTTGGTAATGACGGCTACCTTGTAGCCCGTCGCCTTGGCAAGGGCTATGGCCTTTCCCAGATTGGCGTCAAGCGTCGGCTCGCCGTCGGGCACAAACGTGAGGTAATCAATTGACTCGCCCTGGCCCTCCATTTTGGCAATAGCTGCCCTGGCCTCCCCGATAAGCTCGTTAGGGGAATAGAACGGGGCGCGCTCAACGCGCATGCAAGTCGTGCGGCCGAGCTGGCAATAGATGCAAGAGTAGGTGCAGGTCTTCGGCGGGATGT
>CAYSZY010000144.1:0-3337 GCA_964435645.1 uncultured Thermococci archaeon
CCTGCCGTGACGATTGCGATATATGACTCGGTCACAGGGACTTTCTTTTGAAAGGATATATAATATAGCTTTTTTCTTATTTTATATCAATGAAAAATTAACCGGTTATTTTTTAACCGGTTAAGTATTGTTGGGCACATACTTCTGTAAATGAATATTTATATTTCTGCATTTGAAATAAAATGTATAATGTCTTTCAGAGAATACTTGCTACTTATCGCCCATATATACTACTTCAAAAGCATGATCGTTCGTTATTGACTCCCTCTTTATGGAGATATCCTAATTTGTTGGCAAGAGTATCTCTTCCAGTTTCTCTAAGGAACAGATACAGAATAAAGATAAATGTAAAATATCGTAGGCTATGCCACATTTCTCTCTATGGATGCTACGTACTAAACATGCTCGAAATTCTGTACGAAGAAGTAAACACCCAAACATCCCTGCAATATGAGATATCGAGTTATACTTTCCATCAAGAACAAGAATTAAAGAAGTTTTTATTGAAGAAGGGGTAGTCTGAACCCCCTCTACACAATAAATATGCCATTTGTGTGCCTCGTACGTACAATGGATAATGTTCCATATACTCAAACTTGCACAACGTCCGCTAAGGGCGAACCTATCTGTGCGTTCACAATATCGTACTGTACTTTGCTTTCTCTTTGAATGTTCCCTTCAGGCTCCATTAGGTATGTCCCGCTCCGAATCATTTTTAGTCCGGGGACATGCTCTCTTCTTTTTTCGTTCCTGAATCGCGACAGGCAGGTGGAAAATGCTTCCACTCTCTTTCTGTCTTTTGGGAACAACTTATTGTGCTCCTTGTGGAGTTCGTCCAGAGTGAATATCCTCCTAGGAACAATGGAGCGCACGAGGACATTGAGCCTCCCTGCAAACGAGAGCGTATCATCGAGAGATTTCGCCACATCTTGGTCGAAGAGCTCGCCCCTTGAGACGCGGGACATATAGGCGAGAAACACGTGGTGCCTCTTTTCAATCTCGCACACAATGTGCTCGTCATTCAAATCGGGAATCTGGCAGAGTGCCATTAGTGAGAATCCCACGAGCTTTCCGCGTGGCGTGAGCGTATACATGGTAATCTTTCTGCCCTGCGGATACTTGGCAACTAGTGACTCATCTATAAGGATTGTAAGATACTTTGCAAGATATCCCGTTGGCGTTCCCGTCTCCCTGAAAAGTTGCTCACGGTACATGTCTCCTTTTAGAAGCGCCATGATAATACGCATGGGGATACCGGGCCTGAGAACCTCAAAAAGAGATAGTTTCCCATTATCCATCTTGTTTCACCCCCTGTTTAACAATCAGGTACCTGTCATCCCCAAGGTGGGACATGAAAAGACACCCTTCGTCCATGCATTCATCAAGCTTCCTTCTACTAGACACGATTTCTGTTTCGCACCCTACGCCTGTCAGTGCCGAGAACGCCTGTGCCACTTCTCGCGAATACAGTCCGGTTTCGAGCTTTTCCATGCGCTGAGCCAGGGATTCTATCCGTGCCTCTAGCGACTCGGCACGCACAATCGCTTCCTCCTTATCCGCATCGTAAAACGGGTCGATGCTGCCAATATATTTCCGATACTCCTTGATAGCCAGATCAATGTTGATGTGCTGGTAGGCACTGTTGTATTCAACAGTGTGCGCCCCCATGTACTGGACGATCCTGCTTTGCATGCCAGCGCCCTCGAGGGTGTTGAAAAAGTAGGACCTGAGCTCTTTATCAGAAAGCTTCACACCTGCCTGCATTTGCATGTCCGACAGTATTCCTGCGGCCTTCACGGCTTTTTTGAAATTATAGTTGACCTGCCCCTTTGAAATAGGGGTATTTGCCTTCCGGCTCGAGACAAAGGTGGGTGTGTCGGGACCGAACACCTCGCCTTCCGCCTTCCGCAATTTCAGGTACTGCCGGAGCAGGGTGGTGGCGCAGGGCGGGACGATGGTAAATATCTTACCAGTCGAGCTACCGTTTTTCTCCGGTGTATACCATACGGGAAAGAAGCCAGTGTCATCGCTAAGCGCCGGTTCCACATCCTTAATACGAAGGGAAACCATGTCCCCGACACGCATGCCTGTTGTGGCTTGGAACAGAGTAAGGGTCTTTCCGGGAAAGTCGCAGACGTCAAGGATTCTCCGAAGCTCTAAACGGTCCGGTATGTGCTTGTCGTTCTTTCTTTCATTCGCATTCACTCGCAGTTTCACAAGTATCTTGTGGCCGAAGATGATGGAATAGAAAGACTTGAGTGCCGTGACGTGAAGCTTTATAGTGCCATGGGCATAGCCCGTGCCGTCATTGAGCCGTACCGTCTTGAGGTGCTCCTGGTAGTCTGATAGCAGCCCTTGGATGTGTTTGAGTGCCCGAGCTTTCCCAAGTTGTTCGACCTCGCCTGCCAACCCATCAGGATCGATACCACGCCATTCGCAATAGCATGCCATTGCATTTTGATATCCCTTGATAGTCCCTTCCTTAATGTTTTTTTGCCGAAGCCACTCCCGTGTTGACTCGTATTTGTAAAACCAATTGGCTGCATCACCGATCCAGTTCTGCGAACCCTCATCTTCTGTTGATTCCTTTTCCAATACTACATTGTCCATATTTGAAGGCTCTATTCTGCGTGCCGATTGGGTGCCCTTTCTCTCATTATTCTTTTTGCCAGTTCGCGTTTGGGCATTTGTAATTCCTTTATTGAATTTTTCTTTTTCATATGGTATCTCTGGCATTTTTATCTTTCCTGCGATAGCTCCAATCCATAGCATCAGGCAACCACATAATGTTATGGTAGTTCAATTACTAATATAATTAGCTTCACTATCAAGGGATTCTCATGCCTAATGTTATCCATGAAAACTCCAACTTCCGAGAGGGTGCTTATCATCCAATTTGCCCCGTAAACCCCAATATGTTATTGCTTGATGCCTATTGCGCGCCAGGTGGTGTACATCACCATCGGGCACCAGTGGTAAATCGGATAATCGCCAAGCTTATACGCCACAGGGTGGGGCAGGATCATCCCATCTAGAACATAAAGAAATACCGAGTCTGGGTCGAATTTTATGAGCTTTTCAGCATGCAGCTCAATAATCGCATTGCTCAGCTCCTTTGACATATTGCTCCAAAGCACAAGGTTCCTGCATTTAGGCACGAATATAGTATATTCCCCCTTGGCAGCTTCACCAAATCTATTCATCAAGTTTGCAAACGTGGCTCCGCCATAATAACTCACAAATTTGAGAATGTTTTCTTTCCATTCTTTCTTGTTCATAACATGTCCTCTATTACTATTATGTATCATTATAGTTACATTATAGTATTAAATAGGAT
>CAYSZY010000145.1:0-3323 GCA_964435645.1 uncultured Thermococci archaeon
GCCATAGGATTTGAAAGTGATAAGGATATCCTGGAGATCTTCGGTCTGGCTAACTTGGGCAGATTCCAGGACGGCCGCGGCAAGCCCCGTCAGTACGCCCCCGCTACATCAAAAAAGTAATAGGCACCATGAGGAAGGCGTGGCCAAGAAACAGGCAGAATAAAGGCTATTGAACAGGTGCTGCGACATCATGCCAACGGCACCATAAGCCATTGCCGTTGTAGTGGCAATCCCATGGCATACCGTGGCGTGGCATGCCCATGGGGAGGATCCGTAGCCGCCGAATGAACGGAAATGGTAAACCACTGATGTGTCGCACAAGGCGCCACAGCAGATTATAGGAACGGATGGGCCACGATTCGCCCATTCCATAACCCAAAAATTGCGGCACAGGGAAACGCGAGGGCAACACGATTACACCATTCCATCACTAAGATATGAGGAGAATGATAATAAGTATCCTATCCCATTAATTCGATATACGATAAAGATATATTGTACCATTACAGACTACTACTATGGCTTCGTCCTGGAAGGGGCTAATAGTTACACATCTGAAGGCCTTTTTTGCCGACCCGTGCAATGTCTATGCGCTTGCGCTCGTATTACTGATACCCATAGTATACGAATCGCTGCGATTTACGCCAGTGGAATCAAATATGATTCCCCATACGTTTTCCCCTGCCCTGACCATATGGCTTCAGGAGCGGCTGGGGACAAACGGCATAATCGCGTATGCCGCTTCATACTACTACGTGATACCGCACATCATCCTGATGGCAGGATTGGTACCGATGTTTGTCTTTGCAAAAAACAGGCCGGCATGGGTCTATATGATGATGGCTGTATCAATATTCATTGTCGATTCGCTGATATACATAGCATATCCCGTTGCACCACCAGTACGATTGGAAGGAACAGGCGCAGTGCCGATACGGATTAACCTGTTTGAACTATCAGAAACGACCATAACAGCCCATTACTCGGCACTTCCCTCGGGACATATTTTCACAACGGTGCTGGGCCTGCTTATAGCAATTGTTGAACGGTGGAAATGGCCAGCAGTGGTATATGGTGTCAACACCATCGTCATGACCGTTATCATAGTCTATCTTGGTGACCATTACCTCATAGATTCGGTTGCAAGCGTAGTTCTTGTTATCTGCATATACGCTATAGTGTGGGGTGTTGCGAGGAGAACATCGTACGTAAAAACGAAGTATTCGGTCAGGAAGCCTTTTTCTCACGACGTTCCTTGCGAATCCTGCGCACCTCGTCGGCAAGAATCCTAAGGGCCTTTTGCTTGGAATGGCGCTTTGCGATCACAAGACGTCCGTCGAGGGGCTCTCCGTCCCTCGCACGGTCCCTTGGGTATAGCTTGTCGGGTTCCCGCTGGCTGGTAAGACCCAGATTGTGTGCGGCCTTGGAAAGCTCCTTTAGATCCGGTGACGAGAGCGCGAGGCCCTTGGGCATCTTGCGCCCCATAGACCTCGATCGTGCCGAATCGATATTGGCCAACCAAATTATCATCGTATCTGCCACGCCATTCACCTTGTTATCTTGATTTCACGCAATTCCTCGAGCATGCTCGCATATTTCGGCTTTTCGAACAAATCCCGTGCTGGCTTGAGAAGGATAGTAAGCTGTTCTGCAACAGACTGTTTGAGGTCCATGGGATGAAGTGCGCCTGCAGCAAAATCTGATGCCAGTGTGTCATATGAATAATACACCATGTCGCCCCCGAACTTTTCGGGACGGTTTATGGGCAGAGATGCGCCCTCCTCCCTAAAGAGCAACGAGCGCGCCCAGTCGAGTACGGGATTGAAATCGATGTTTTTTGCAGGGCAGAATGCCTGTTTCATCTTGTCCCGGATCTCCTCGGGAGAGTCATGGATAAATACCGCTGACTTGGGGATGGACTTGCTCATCTTCATTTGGGAAAGCAACTCCCGCATCTGTTCCTTTTCCACCGGCCAAATAGGCGGTTGGTTTAGCCCCAGAAGCAATTTGTGGTGTACGGCAACGGGCTTTTCACGGCCAATCTTTGGGGCAACCTCACGTGCGATGACATGTGCCTTCCGCTGGTCGATGCCGGAGTGTACGAGCGATATGTCTTGGGCAAAGATGTCAGCAACCTGCATGGGAGGATATATGAGCTGCGCAAAGTTAACTTCCTCCTGCTTCTGCCTGCCCATGATGGTAATCGACTTTCTGACCCGTGCAAGAGTAAGATTCTTTGATACATTGACCATCATCGCCCAATAGTCAGGGTTTTCCTCGTAGAGCTCGGAACCCAGGATGTACTTGACCTTTTCAGGGTCACCACCCATAATCTTTGTCGAGATGGCCATTCCTTCCTTAAAGTACCCGACGGCTATCCTCTGGATAGTCTCCATGTCCCCGCCAAGCTTGTTGTTTATCCACGCGTGCCAATCAGCAAGGAATATGCGACATGTTATGCCGGCTTTTTGGAAATCCGCTATCTTGGCTCCCGCCATAAGCCCCGTTCCAAGATGGATAAGCCCGGATATCTCAAATCCGATATAGTGATTTATTGCCCTCCCCTGGTCAAACAGGGACCGGAGATCCTCAGTTGTTAAGACCTCCTCGGTAGGTGAGCGAACAACGTATTCTATTTTCTCATCAGTATCCATGCTACCACTTCTTTATTGCCCGTGCAATTGTGCCTTCCACACATATTTTGGAAAACGGATTGTTAATCGTGTTTGACGTTACGATTGAAACGTTATACCGGGACAGGCGTTCAATTGCATTGTTGGAAAAAATGCCATGAACGGCCACGACATGTATTGACGCAGGATTGTGCGCCTTTATAATCTTGACTGCGTTTTCTATCGTCCGGCCCGTTGAGATGATGTCATCGATTACAAGGACGTCGCGCCCCGTCAATGACGGCAGCTCCCCCTTTGTCCGTACTTCGCCGGTGTAGACGTCGCGCTTCTTGTCGAATGAAACATACTCAGAACCAAATCGCTCTGCTACGACATTCGCCCATTTCTCACTCTCTTTGTCAGGGCCTACGACAAACGGTTCGTTGAGGGAAAGCTTCTGTACATAGGATGATATCACATCCATGGCACTTATATTGACTACGCGCATCCTACGGTCAATGTCCATGAGGTCCGACAGCCGCGGTATGTGCGCCATAAGGGTGTAGAGCCGGGATATGCCGGCTTCGGAAAGAAGTTCGAGGATATATTTGAGTGAATACGGTTCCCCCCGCCGGAATGTCTTGTCCTGGCGCCCGTAAGGGAGGTAGGGGATAATGACATTTATGCGCGATATGCCCACATTTACAAGCG
>CAYSZY010000146.1:0-3272 GCA_964435645.1 uncultured Thermococci archaeon
GGATAGGCCCGACGGGAATGCGATATAAAAATAACAACTTTAATATTATCTTAGTGATATAACATATTGAATAATATGTCAAGTACCATCGACATTAATCCCGCCACCCGGCTCGAGGGCCATGCCGCCCTGTCATTAATCGTTGATGATGACGGCATAATTGAGCAAGCCGCTTTTCTTTCGACAACGCTCGTGCGCGGATTCGAATACCTTGTCAGGGGGAGGAGCCCCGAATTTGCCATCAAAGTCGTGCAGCGCATCTGTGGCATCTGCCCCGCCCCACACGGGCTCGCATCTGCCGAAGCCATCGAGCACGCGATAGGGGCAGATGTGCCACAGCGGGCCATGGTGCTTCGGGAACTTCTTCTCATCGCAGACCGGCTACACAGCCATGCGCTGCACCAATATCTAATCCTGCCCGACCTTCCCCTAAAAGAGGAGGAGATACGGGAGGCGCACAGAAGGATACATGACATCAGGATGCATGCGCAGCACATGGCCGGCATCATCGGTGGTGAGGCGATACACCCTTCAAACATATGTGTCGGCGGCATGCAAAAGGACGTGTCCGCACGGGCAAGCGCGGTACTGTACCAGGCCATGCGGGAATGCGAGCATATCGCCAACACGCAGCGTGACGCCATGATCGGATATATCGGGCGATTCGTTGGGCGCTCACCGCACAGGATGCGCGACTATCGGGAATCCATGCTGGCAACTGACATGAACTACGGCGACCGGTCGGCACTCGACCTTGACGCCATTTCGGAAATAACGCCATACCGCTACTACGGTGCCAATACGCCCAGCAGCAAGACCAGCACCATCGTCCCGCTGTACAACGGGGAGACGATAGAAGTGGGGCCGCGTGCGCGGCTTGCCATCTTTAAGGGATTCCACGGCACGCGGCCCATTGACATCAATATCGCCAGGGCCCGCGAGATTACCATCTACATATACCGCGCCTTGGAGCTGCTCGACGACCTTGGCCACCCCGGCGCCGTCCGTGCAAAGCAACCCCTTCGCCAGGGTTTCGGCGTAGGCGTCATCGAAGCCCCCCGCGGCACGAATCTGCATGAGGTGGGGCTTACGGGGGAGGGAACCATCGATTCATACAACATCATCGCCCCTACGACGTGGAACATGCCCACAATGGAACGAGCGCTGAGGGGCAATCACCAATCATTGGCCGGCATTATCATGCGGTCATACGACCCCTGTATCGACTGTGCCACACACTGCCTCGAGGTGCATGATGTGCATGGAGAACTACTTGAAAGGAGGTGTACCATATGAGTCCATCGATGGAAACAGCCAGCACAGTGGTCCTCGGGTGTGGAAACATGCTATACGGGGACGATGCGTTTGGCAACCTCGTTGTAGACGCGCTTAATGCCCATCACCCCCTCGGCAGGGATGTCGCGGTAATTGATGCGGGTACCGGCGGGGCCCGCCTTATCAATCTCCTCAACGGACGGGAATTCCCGCCAAAGCTCATTATCATCGATACGGCAATGCAGGGCAAAAAATCAGGTACCATCACCGTGCTCCACTCACACGACATGCCTGCTGAACCGCTTGGAAAGCTGACGCACAGCCTAAAGCTCGGGGAGGAAATCCGTTCATACCGCGGCGAGTGCTTCCTCATCCTGTGCGAGCCCAAACGGCTTGAATCAGGGGCATCGCCATCCCACCTCGTGCGCGATGCGATACCCGAGGCATGTATATGGGTGGAACAGCTGATATCGGGGGGGAGGATGTGAGCAAGCCGCGACTCGCCTGGATACAGATGGCTTCATGCAGCGGCTGCACGATATCGTATCTTGACAACGGCAGCGACGCTTCCGCGGTATTGGATCAGTTCGAGGTCAGCCATCTCGCGATGCTCAAGGACTGCCCCGAGATTCCCGAATCGATAGACCTGGCACTTATCGAGGGTGGCACCGCCGTTACCAAGAAGCACCTCAAGCTCCTTCACCTGTTGCGGGAGCGGGCAAAGACTCTTGTATCCCTGGGCGCCTGCGCGGAAAACTCCGGCATCCTGCATTATGCGTCCGGAAATCAGATGCCACAGCCAGAACTTGACGCGTTCCTGCCTGCACACGAGCTCGTCGAGGTCGACTATGTCCTGCCGGGATGTCCCCCCGCCCCGCGATCGATTCTCCTGTTTTTGACAGCGTACCTTAACGGCAATACCGCGTATCTTGAACCGTACCATGACATCATCGGCAAGTCGGAGGGCAGGATACGCGATATCGTGCAGCAGGGGCTCTGCATGTCCTGCGGCATGTGCGGTGCGACATGCCCCACGCGCGCCATTACTTACGTCGAGGGAAAACCAGTGATACAAGACGACATCTGCATCATGTGCGGTGAATGCTATTTCCAGTGCCCCCGCTCCTTTTTCAGGTGCCCCTGCATTGTAGAAGGCGCATGCACCAGTGCAGACGGACCATTGGGCACAATAACGGATTCGGGCATCATGCGATCGACAAATCCAGGCCTGCGCTCCGTTGCGCAGGCAGGGGGGGTTGTATCGGCACTTTTGGCGTATACCTTGGAACACAACATGATAGACGGCGCGCTTGTGGCGTGTGACGGCCATAATCCATGGGAAGGCATCCCCTCGGTCATCACGTCCTCCGCGGAAATCGGCCAGAGCGCAGGGACGAAATACTCCGTTTGCCCCATATTATCGAATCTTCAGGAGGCGATTACCACCCATGGGCTGCAGCGCGCATGTGTCGTGGGGCTTCCCTGCCAGATGGAAGCGCTGCGAAAACTTGACGACTACCCCCTTGGAATACGATTTAACCCCGAAGCGGTACAGCTGCGCATCGGTTTGTTCTGCTCATCAAACTTTCGGTACAATGCCATGCACAAGATGGTGGAGGAAGTTGGTGGCGTACGCCCGGTAGACATCGATCGGATAGACATAGGGGAGGGCACGTTCAACATACGATCCATCACCGGCGAGACCGTGGCCATACCGCTTTCCGTGGTGCATGGGTATGAGCAGGAGTCATGCAAGGTCTGCCCGGACTTCACTGCGAAATATGCGGACATCGCCGTCGGGTCCATCGGCGCCCCAGACGGCTGGTCCGTAGTTCTGGCCCGCACAGAAAACGGGCGACAGGTGCTGCGAGAGGCCATTGCCCACGGGTATATCGAATCCAACGCCACAACAGGCGCAGACACCGCGCTCATATCGAATCTTGCAGAAAAAAAGCGTGAAAAGGCTTATAAGCTTCTTTGCAGTCTTGGCGCACACG
>CAYSZY010000147.1:0-3264 GCA_964435645.1 uncultured Thermococci archaeon
ACTTGGAGCCGTCGGAGTTTTCCTTGATCTTTACCATGGCGATGCCTTCCAGGGGAGCCGAAACGATACCCTCTGTAAGGATGGCAAGCGCGGTCCTGACGGCCTGCTCGGCAAGCTCGTTTTGCGTACCTTGCAAATAGGCGCCCTGGCAGATGCGTGCAGAGACCTCGAGGGACACCTCCTCGCGGGAGATGCCGCTCTTGTCGAGCTTGCGGATAAGGGGAGCGATGCCCTCAGGGCCCACGAGGCTCTCGACACGGCTGGCCATGTCCTGGGCAAGGGGTATCTCTACCTCGGTGGACGGGTCAAGGCCCTTTTTTCTCGCCTCACGTGCAACGACATAGAGCTTTTCCACCTCGTGTTCGAGAAGGTCGTAATATGCATTGTATCGCCCGGCATCCATCTTAATCACCAAAGTTCATGACCGTCATCTTGTGGCTCTTCAGATTGACTATCGGCACGCGCCCTACGTCGGGGTCGATGTTCCTGAGCTTCTGGTACTCGGTCTGGGACTGCCAGCCGCCACCGTTGATAAGCGTGATGCCCCGGTACGACCCACAACCGTACATGTGGGTGTGCCCGGTGTGGAAGATGTCAGGAAGCTCGTCGATGCACAGGTAGTCCTTCTGCTCGGGGATAATCTGCGTGCCCATACCGTAAAGCGGCGCCAGGTGGCGCTTTCGCAGCATCTCTATCATGGGCGCCACCGAATCGGTGTACTCGAACCCCGGCATCTGCGATAGGAAGTCAAAGATGGAGTCCCCGTGGTAGACGAGGCAGCGCACGTCGTGCAAGGAGAAATACGACGGGTTTGAGACAAGATGGATGGCACTGTTCTCATACAGGCTGTATGCGAACTGCTTTGGTATGGGCATCTGCGGATTGCCACTTCGCGTCGCGTCGTGGTTTCCCGGTGAGATGATGACCTCTATCCAGTCGGGAAGGTAGGACAGCAGGCGCGCCGTCTCGTCGTACTGCTTGTAGATGTCCTTGATGGTAAGCTCCTTGTCCTGGTTGGGATAGATGCCGATTCCGTCCACGAGATCGCCCGTTATGACCAGGTACTTGACCTTGGAGGCGAGCTCCTGCTGCTTCTGGCTCCCCATCTCAAGGCGGAGCCACTTGATGAATCGCAAAAACGACTTTTCGGCAAACTCGTTGCTCCCGACATGGACATCAGAGGTGAATATGGCGTTGATATCGTGCGTCGACCGATTCTGTGGGCGCCCCATGGAGACATCAGGGAACTGGAAATCATTGGCAAATATGATATCCTCGCCCAATGAACCTATGACACCGATGACCTCGTCACGCATGATATACTTGGCGCGCTCTGCAATTCGGTCCTTGTTCGTTGATATGAGCACCTTGACGCTTCCACTGAGGTCCTCAAGCTCGAGGATGTAATTGCCTTTTTTGGTAACGCTCTTTTCCTGGACAATCCCGACGATCTTCACCGTCGACTTGAGCTCCTGCGTCTTCGCGTTCTTTATCGGAATATAGTCACGAAGGTCCGCATGCTCCTTGAATATGCGCGACAGCCTCCGGTAGCGATCCTTAAAGAGCGTAAGAAAATCATCAAAGGTCCCCTCGCAGTCGCCCTTTCCGGATATGTCCTTTAGAATCTTGATGTCCGGCTCAACGTCCTTGGCGGGAATGACCTTGACCTTTAGCGACTTTCGGGGAAGCGGCCTCGGCTCGGCGGGCGCGGCATCATGCCCCAAATCGCCATCCTCAGAGGGACACTCGCTCTCAACCTGCCCCTCGATAAGCGGGTAGAAATAGTCCTCATAGAGGTCTTTTGTGATCATGACCCCCTCTATATCACCCAGGCTGTCGACAAACTCACCGATGTGTGACTCCGAAATTTTATCCTCAAGGAGCTTTATGTACGCCTCCTCGGTAAGAAGCAACCCCCGGTCCAGGAATATTCGCGGGAGATTAAAAGAACACGATGCGGGATTAGCCATGCCACACCACTTACGAAAGCTTATGCTGTATCGGCGGGACGTAGGCTGCCACGCGCTCTATCTTCCTATCCTGCTCAAGCACCCGCTTTATCTGTGCCACGGGGACCCCCAGGTGTATTTCCTTTGTACGGCCGTAGCGGCCCTTGCTTACGACGCGCGCATTGAGGATACCGAGCATGTCGAGCTCAGAAATGATATCAGATATCCTCCGCTGCGTGAGACTCTCGCTTGCCGACAGCTTGCACAGGTCGCGGTAGACATTGTATACTTCCCCGGTGGATATGCCTGAAGGTTCATACTTCTCTAATAGTATAGTAGAATAAAGGACAAGCTTGGTCTGCGTGGGAAGCGTTTTTACCACTTCCACAATCCGGTCCTGCTCTATACGTTCCTTAGCGTCACGTACATGACGTTCGACAATCTTCTTGCTTCGCTCACGCTCGGCAAGCTCGCCGGCCACACGGAACAGGTCAAGTGCGCGCCGGGCATCACCGTGCTCCTGTGCCGCAAACGCAGCACACAGCGGCATGACGCTGTTATCGATGACATCACCGTTTATGCAAGCCATCTTTGCACGCTGGGCGAGGATATCCTGAAGCTGCAACGCATCATATGGCGGAAAGACGATTTCCTCTTCACCCAGCGAGCTGCGCACGCGGGGGTCTAGGAACTCGATGAAATTAAGGTCATTAGTAATACCTATTATACTTACTCGAGCCTGGTTAAGGTCAGAATTTATCCTCGTCAGATTGTAGAGCACCTCGTCGCTCCCTTTTCTTAGGAGCTTGTCAACCTCATCAAGGACGATGATGACCAGACGCTTTTCCATATCCAGCGTCGAGAAAAACGTATCATAAACCTTGTCGGTAGGCCACCCTGTAAGTGGGATTGACTGACCAAAATACTCGCCAAGCTTTGCCAAAAGGCGATATTGCGTATCCACAACTTCACAGTTCATATAGATAAACCACACAGGGCATGACCCGCTTGTGTTAATAGATGAAAAGTCGGGGAGCGCCTTTAAGCTCTGAAATGGCTTTGCAAAGTAATTTCCACCAATCTTTCTTACAAGCGCTTTTCCAACATGCTTTACGACTGCGGTCTTTCCTGTGCCTGTTTTTCCATATACAAATATATTAGAAGGAGTCTCTCCCTTTAAGACTGAAACAAGTATCGAAGCCAAGTCTTCTATCTGGCGTTGTCGGTGGGGCAGTTCCTCAGGGGTATATGAATGCCTCAGCACCTCTTTATTGGCAAATATGGATTCATTGCCAAGCAGCTTGTCAAACAAGCT
>CAYSZY010000148.1:0-3182 GCA_964435645.1 uncultured Thermococci archaeon
AACATCGTTCTTCCGCTGCTCTACGGGTATGCATATGTTGCAACGGGGAGCATTCTTCCTGGGATTGTGGCGCACATGTTCATCAACACATTTAGTTTCTACTTTGCACGGAACATCGCTGTTTCGCAAAGGGTTTAACCCTCCTTTGAGGGTTCTTTTTTCCTTATAGGCGATACCATGGGAAAGCACGAGAACACGGTCATAGACGAGCCGTTGGGATTGCTTACCGACGGAACGAATGTCTACATTGGTCGCAAGCAGTCCGTATTTGAAAAGCATAGGGAAAAGGCGGGGCTCTACATTGGCAAGATTGCTGAGCGTGAGCGCACGGGCCTTGACATGTTTGAAAAGCCCCTGCTCCTAGATTCCATATCCCCTCATGCGATCTTCATATGCGGTATGAGAGGGTCGGGAAAGTCTTACACCCTCGGTGTTATCGCCGAAGAGATGGCCAGCAAGAATAAGGGCGCCGGTGTTATCATCATCGACCCAATGGGCATATTCTGGTCCATGAAGAAAGGGAACAAGGTTGCACAGGAGAAAAGCTTTTTACGCAGGTGGGGCCTTTCAGCGAAGGGATTTGCCAATGTGCAGGTGTTTCTTCCCGCTGGATATATAGATGATTCCCCCAAAGACACGTATGACAAGACGTTTTCCCTCAGGCCGTCGGAAATATCCGTTGAGGAGTGGTGCCTGACTTTTAACATCGACCGGTTCGACACCATGGGGCTGCTCATGGATCGCGTGGTGTCATGCGTCCGGGATGGGTATACCACGGCTGAGGACGCAGAAATACCTGGAAAGGGCGAAGCGTACAATATCTTGGATCTCGTGGACTGTATCATACAGGAGGAGACCATCAACTCAAATGCCCAAGGGTTTAAGCAGACAACCCGCCGTGCCCTCATCGCCAGGTTGAGCGGTGCCGACGATTGGGGAATCTTCGACAAGGAAGGCACCAAGCTTACCGACCTCTCGAGGAGGGGTATGGTGTCAGTTATTGATGTATCGTTCCTGGGAGACAATGTCCGTGCCCTTGTAGTCGGTATCATAGCCCGAAATCTCCTCAACACGCGTAAGATGGTGTCGCGCCATGAGGCCACCGGCAATCTCAAGAACATATTTGGGAATATCCCTGTCACGTGGCTCATGATTGACGAGGCGCATATTCTCGTGCCTGCATCTGGGCAGAAGACTGCAGCTACAGACTCTATCATCGAGTATGTGCGCCAAGGTCGGCAACCTGGCTGTTCATTGGTCCTCGCCACGCAGCAACCCTCTGCGATAGACTCGCGCGTGCTTTCCCAAACAGATATCCTTATCTGCCACAAACTGGTGTATGATGACGATATCAAGGCAGTCATCAGGAGAATGCCATCCGAAATGCCTGCAAAATACAAAGATCCGCGGTTTATCAAGAGCCTTCCCGTCGGCATGACGATAATCGGTGACAAGCAGGAGCAGACATCCCGCGCGTTCCTTGCCCAGATACGCCCGCGTATTTCCCAACATGAAGGGAGAGAGCGCACTGCTACGCTTGACATCGACCCTGATATCATTAAGCAGAACATCAAAATGCTTATTGAGGAACAATACGGCAGCGAGGACGAAGCGACGATTGTAGATCTTGTCAACGGCATCAGTGAGGACTACGGCATCGCCATAGACCCGTACGAAGTGCTCAACGAGCTTGCTATAGAAAAGCGTATAGACCGTGAAGTTGATCCTCTCATCGAAGCTACGGAGGAGACGTTGCCTTCTGAGGATCCCGTACCGCCCGACGTGGTGGACGTGCCACCACACGTGTCTGAAGAATCCCTCCCTGAGGTAATCGAATCTGGCGATATCGCTGACATGGCAGTCCCAGATGGTCTTTCTGGTATGGGGCGTGCCGGCAGTGATGATATGCCTTTGTCCCGTGAGGTGGAAAGGTGCGCAGTTGAGTCAACTGATGTCGATATCCTTCCCCCCGAGCACACGTTTGCACCAGCAGAGGCATACGAACTCGTCCCCATTGCACCCAATATTCCCCTAAAGGACATTCAGATGGTTTCTTATGAAAAAGAGGAACAGCAGGTACCCAATGTCAACTACTCTCGAAAGCGAATCGTCGTAGAGCATATTGGCGTCGATGATATTGGCGAAATCGCCGAGAAAAAAAAGAAAAAAAAGCTATTTGGACCTGGAGAAACTATAATATGTCATTATCTAGTTTATTATCCTCTTTGGGAAGTTATTTTTGATTATTTTCCAAAAAAGAAACAATATACATCGCGTTCAACCTACATTGATGGCATAACCTCTGAAATTGTGCGCAAAGGCAAGGCGCTTGTACGTACCAAGGGCATTAGGGAGCTAATCGACCTTAAGGGCAACGAGCGCGACGTACTTTGGTATCTCCAAAAAAGAGAGCATGCGACTATGGAAGACCTGATTCAGGATATGCATGTCACATCTAAAAAGGCGATATCTATAGTTAACACCCTCAATGAAAAACGTCTTATTACCTTTAAGCAGGCGGGCCCCCACACCGAAATTCGGGTGAGTTTTGATTTTGACATCATCAAGTCCCCCCTTGAGAAAAGCATTTCTAAGGTCTCACTTGACATCAATGAGGAATTCGTCGAGTCGGAATCACTTATCGAGTGCGTAGTGTCCGAAAGACAGGCTCGAAACGCTGTTGAGCTGTTCAATGATACGCAGATATGGAAAGTGGAAAAGATATATTATCCCTACTGGGTGGTCATATACGACAACGGGGAGCGCAAGCGTGCTCTTCTGTTCGACGCCGTAACGGGTGCAGTTGATAATTACGCATGTGGCATGCTTAGATTTAGGATATAATATTTCCTATGCTTTTAGTCATGTTTAGATGCGGGGTCGTGCGGGGTGATTTTACATGGAACTCCCCGTAACATCGCTGTCCCAAGTTCTTGCCCCCTCACAGGGCCGTTTGATGTCAATGTGTTGATATTTGACCTAGTCCACGTTTCCAATGGTGGCCCCTCCTCTGGGTACCACCATCCATGCTCAGCTATAATTACATTCGGTGTTATATTGGTAACAATTTTAGCCTTATGCGTCATGGAACCATTCTCTGTCTGTATATTGCACCAAATACCCTCTGTAATGCCATATTTTTTTGCGGTTTCCTCGTGTATAAGGACAAGAGGTTCTGGATG
>CAYSZY010000149.1:0-3060 GCA_964435645.1 uncultured Thermococci archaeon
ATCTACTTCGCTGGCCCCATACGTTCCGCAGGGGGCACGGCAGCCGCTCTCGCAGTGCTTATCGCAGACTATGTGAGCCAGAAGCTGCACCTCTCCCCGTATAAGGTCACCCCTGACGAGATCGAGCGGTTCATCGAGGAGGCTGAGCTGTACAACAGGAACGTCAGGCTCCAGTACAAGCCGTCCGCCGAGGAGATACGGACCGCGCTTACCCACATAAGCGTTGAGGTCACCGGCGAGACCACCGACAACATCGAGGTCACCGGGTACCGCGACCTCCCCCGTATCGAGACCAACTGCCTTCGAGGCGGGGCCATGCTCGCGCTGTGTGAGGGTATCCTGCAGAAGTCGGCCAAGATGCTTAAGATCACAAAAAAGGCGTCAATCCCGGGGTGGGAGTGGCTCAAGGACGTCGGCGCGAGCAAGAAGTCCAAAAAGACCGAAAGCGGCGGCGTCTCTCCCAACTGGACCTACCTTACTGATATAATCGCCGGGCGTCCCATCTTTTCCCACCCCATGGCCCGCGGGGGATTCCGCGTGCGCTACGGGCGTTCCCGCAACACGGGGTTTGCGGGATGGGGATTCCATCCCGCGACTATGTTCATCCTCGACTCGTTCCTTGCCATCGGCACGCAGATGAAGACGGAGCGCCCGGGAAAGGCAAACGTCGCCGCACCGGTGGACAGCATCGAGGGGCCCATCGTGAAGCTTCGCGACGGGACCGTGCTTCGTGTCGAGACCTCGCAGCAGGCCAAGGAGATAAACGACAAGGTCGACGAGATCCTGTTTTTGGGCGACGCGCTTATCGGGTACGGCGAATTTTTAGAAAACAATCACCTGCTCCTGCCGTCCGGCTACGTTGAGGAGTGGTGGGTGCAGGAGCTGGCCACGGCGGACATGGAAAGCCGGTTCACGCGGTATGTCGACAATCCGTATGACATCGGCGAGCGCGACGCGCTCCACATATCCCGCGAGCTGGGCATCCCGCTCCATCCCCGATTCGTGCACCACTGGGAGGACATCAACCTTGAGGAGCTTCGTACGCTGGTCACGTGGGCAACACTGGGGGCCGTGGACAAAAAGGGATCGTTCCGCCTGCCAAAGCGGCAGAAGGAAAAGGAGCTGCTCGAGCGCATCTGCCTGCCCCACGTCGTTGAGCGCGACGAGTATGTCATACGGTCCGAGACGTTCCGCCACTGCCTTGCCAAGGAGCGATTCGATGACGTCATACCGCTAATTGAGACCGAGGGGAAGGAGGAGCGCGATATCGTGCTTGAGGTCGTGTCGAAGGTACTTGGCATCCCGCTCCGGTTCAAGTGCCCCATTACTATCGGCGGGAGGATGGGCAGGCCCGAAAAAGCCAAGGAGCGCGCCATGTCGCCCCCGGTCCATGGATTGTATCCCATCGGCGGAGCAGGTGGCAAGACCCGTTCGCTTATAAAAGCCCGTGAAAACAACTTCGCGCGGGTCGAGGTGGCCGCTCGCTACTGCGAGCACTGCAAGTCCTATTCGTGCCACGCAATATGCCCTGACTGTGGTGAGACCACCGTGGTCCACAGCAAGTGCAGCAATCGCCGCTGCAAGCGCGGGACCGACGCCATGATAGACCATGTTGCTGGGGAGTGCCCCGCATGCGGAGCCAGGGCGTCGCCGTACATGTACCAGAACATCGATGTCAAGGCAGAGTTGCAGTCAGCGCTCGAGCGGCTTGCCATACCGCTTCCAAAAGAAATCAAATGCGTTATCGGGATGATGTCTGCGGAAAAGATGCCCGAACCTATTGACAAGGCTATCCTGCGCGCACGTAACGCGGTCTACGTCTTTAAGGACGGGACGCTCAGATTCGATGCCACGGACGTGCCGCTGACGCATATCGTACCCTGCGAGATCCATACGAGCGTGGCGGAGCTCCGCCGGATGGGGTACGACACTGACCACAAAGGCGCTCCGCTGCGCAGCGACGAGCAAGTGGTTGAGCTCAAGGTACAGGACATCCTGATATCAGACAACGCCGCCGACTACCTCGTGCGCTGCTGCACCTTTATCGATGAGCTCCTTGTCAAGACGTACGGCCTTGAGCCGTTCTATAACGTAGAGGGGAGGGAGGGCCTTGTCGGGCAGCTCGTCATCGGCCTTGCGCCGCATACCTCTGCCGGCGTACTGGGGCGGATTATCGGGTATACCGATGCGAAGGTCGGATACGCCCACCCCTTCTTCCATGCCGCAAAGCGCCGCAACTGCGACGGTGACGAGGATGCAATCTTGCTGCTTATGGATGCGCTGCTAAATTTTTCGAGGCACTTCCTTCCGGCCCGCCGCGGCGGGAAGATGGACGCCCCCCTTGTCCTGACCACAAGAATCGACCCCGAGGAGATAGACAAGGAGGCACACAACATAGATGTCTCAAACCGGTACCCCGTCTCGTTTTACGAGAGCACGCAGGAGTACGCGCACCCGACGACGCTTGAGATAGAGACGGTCTCAAGCAGGCTTGGCACACCCGAGTCGCTCTACGACCTCCATTTCAACATACCAACGTCGGATATAGCCGACGGCCCCATAGCGTCATCCTACAAGACCCTCGGCTCCATGTCCGAAAAGATTGCCGCGCAATTGGAGCTTGCACGCAAGATCCGGGCGGTAAATCTTGACGACACGGCGCAACGTGTCATTATTTCCCACTTCATACCCGACCTTATCGGCAATCTGCGCTCATTTTCAAAGCAGACGTTTAGGTGCGTCAACTGCAACACCATCTACCGTCGGGTGCCGCTTTCCGGCAAGTGCTCAAAGTGCTTCGGGGGGCGGATTGTGCTGACCGTCTCAAAGGGTTCTGTGGAAAAGTACCTTCAGGTAAGCAAGGATATCGTCAGAAAGTACAATGTCGACCCCTACATCGCACAGCGCATAGATGTGCTCGAAAGCGAGCTTGCGTCGGTATTCAGGGAGCGCGTGCAGCAGATGACCCTCGCGGACTTTGCGCCCTGACGGATTCCAGGCGCTTCATGCATATTTTTTAGTAGGATAATATTCGTATTATGAGGTTTATAATTACCTTAT
>CAYSZY010000150.1:0-3035 GCA_964435645.1 uncultured Thermococci archaeon
GGGGGTGTGCTAATCATACTCCACGACGCCTCCATGGAATCGGCCCTGTCGCAGACCAAGCATGAGTTCGAGGACATCATCGATACCCAGGTGCATAATCATTCAGTCGAGGGAAAGTGCCTTGACATATTTATTCTCCACGGCGACGCTGCGCGGCTTGTCGACATGGAGAAACGGGTTTCCGTCTCTGAGGAAGTCGATTACATAAAGCTTATCACACCGTACTGAGCAGGGAGTATCCGAGCTGCCCGAGCAGTCCCAGTGCCGTGCCCCATCCTATGCGGACGAGGTGCCCCGGGCATCTGCAGTCGCTGCTGCCAAATCCGCGTACCACCACCCCCTTTTCGACCAGCGCCCGGGCGGTCCTGCACTCGACCCCTTTGGCGCATTCCTTTGTGGCGATGTCGTCAATATGCGCATAATCCAAAAACCAGTCTATGTGCCAGTGGTACCGTTCCTTGGGCGAGAGGTGCCTGGAGACCCGCTGGCGTATGCCGCCGCCCATCGCAGACCCGACGTATGCATAGGTGCCCGGATCGTATGCCCTGGTGCCCTTCCTGCCCAGAGGGATGTCACGGGCGTACTCGAGCGTGCAGATAAGCACATATGTGCCCTTTATGTGCCGCGCAATCTTTTGAGCGTCGCCTTCTCGTATGCAATCACCGCCTCCATCGACTCAAGGGCGCATTGCCGCCTCGCGTCTGGGGGCGGTGCCGTTCCCTCCAGTGCCCTTATGATTCGCGCGCCGTTGGACGTGGGGCATGCAATTGCAAATACGGTGGCATGGTGCTTGATTGCCGAGCGGAGCAGCAGCACGCCCCCAAGGTCCATCTTGGAAAGGCCATGCGCCTGCGGGTCGCCCACTGGCATAAGCCCAACGATGACGATTCCGATATCCCCGGTCGCTATCGCCTCGTGCACCGCTGGATGGATCGTCTTTATGCCCCCATCCAACAAGTCGGAAAATCCGGTAAGCCCCTTTGTTTCCTCCGTTTCTATTCCCCATGCCGCAAGCGCCTTGGCCGTGCCAGCGGTGGCGATGATGGGGATGCCCATCTCGTGGATCTTTCTAATCAGGGGGAATGGGCCGGACTTGTCGTACAGGCTGACAAGCGCTTTCATAGGCAATCCTGCGTTCGAAAGCCTTTAATACTTTTCTTCATACGTTGCTTATGGATTTCTACGGCCTTGCAAAGTCGTGCGCGCAGCATATCATAGATCATCGCAACGAGGAGGTTACCCTTGTTTCCCACATGGATGCAGATGGCATATCAAGCTGTGCCATCCTTTCACTCGCGCTTGACAGGCTGGGTATCGAACACACCTACCGGTGCGTGAAGCTCAATGAGTTCCATACCGTCCCTCCTGCGGACAATATGGTGTTCTCGGATTTGGGGAGCGGCCAGCAGGAGGAGATACGTACGCTCTTCCCCTCCGCATCGGTCACGATTATCGACCATCACCAGTTTGAGTCATCGCTTTACGATCATCACTTTAATCCGTTTCTTGCGGGGCACAACGGGGGGACGGAGATATCCGGCAGTGGCATGTCATATTTCCTTGCCAGGGCGCTTGACCGTACAAACACCGACTTGGCGTCACTTGCGGTCGTTGGCGCCGTTGGGGATATGCAGAGCCTGTGGGGAAAGCTTGAGGGCCTTAATCAAATAATCGTCGCCGACGGGTCTGCCGCAGGGGTTCTGAGGGCAGAACCGGACCTGTTGCTCTACGGCAGATTCACCCGTCCCCTCTTCAAGTCGCTTCAGTACTTCTCCGACCCGCCCATACCGGGCGTATCTGGAAACGAGTCCAATGCCATCGGGCTCCTCTCACAGCTGGGGATACCGGTAAAGGATGACGACTGGCGAACCCTTTCAGACCTCACGATGGATGAAAAGCAAGCTCTCGGAACGGAAATGATACAGCGGATACTCAGTGTCCTTCCCTCCGAGTTTGTGGGCATCGCACCCCGTCTGGTCTTTGGGGAGGTATATACGCTGCTTGCGGAGGACCGGTACTCCCCGCTTCGCGATGCGTCAGAGTTTTCGACATGCCTCAACGCATCGGGGCGCAACGATTGCCCTGAGATCGGTGTTGAGGTTGCCAAGGGCAATAGGGGCATCTACTATGATAAGCTAATGTCGCTTCTCGCCCGCCACCGAAGGAAGCTTGCCCGTAGCATCGAGATAGTTAACTCACGTGGCATTACAAAACTCGACAATCTCCAGTACTTCGACGGCACAGGCATACCCGATACCCTTGTAGGGACCATCGCAGGACTTCTCCTGGGTTCGGAGGAGTGTGACCCGTACACGCCGCTTATAGGATACACACCTTCTGATTCGAACACCTTTAAGGTCTCGGTCCGCTGCTCAAAGCTGCTCGTGCGAAGGGACCTTAACATGGGCGTCATCCTTCGGAACGTCTCCCGGAAGTACGGTGGGGCAGGCGGCGGCCATGCCTTCGCATGCGGAGCATTCGTGCCTCATGAGCACATAACACCCTTTCTGGACGATGTTTCTCTTGAGATAGGGAAGTCTTCTGGGTAGCGTTGCCTGATTTTTGTATTATGTGCCTTATTCTTTAGAAGAGGATTATGCTCAAGTAGCTTTTCTCTCGTACCTCTTGCCATAATCCTACGTTTTACCAACAATTGGTTTTTTTGCCCTGTTTCTTTCGTTTCTTCCGGGCCTTTTGCCCTAGGAACGATAGCTCACGCTGCGCCGGCCACGCAACGCCGCGGCGACCTTCTGACACTGCCGCTTGAGGATTTAGGGCTCAAATGATGCCATGTAACCCCATAAAAACCGAAATACATAACATTAACCAATAGAAAGGGGAGTTAATCGAAAAATTATATATATGTATTATAGAGATAGCCTTTATCATAACTATTCAGGTGTACCTATGAAACGACATCTTTTCATCTCTATGCTGCTTGCGGCATCACTTTTGGCGGTGCTTCCCGCGACCGTTTCGGCGGACCAGAACGTGTCGCCGGGTGACGACATCCAGGCCGCGGTGGACTTCGCCGC
>CAYSZY010000151.1:0-3029 GCA_964435645.1 uncultured Thermococci archaeon
TTTTTCTTATATTTTATTTTAGTAAAACAGAAATCCCATTACAAACAAACCGGTTAAAAATTCAACCGGTTGAATCGCAACGAATGAATCATGGGAATAAGTGAAATCTAAGTTTCATGTATTACAACTTTCTGCATATTGCTACGAATGCGTACATTATCATGGTGCATATGGTAGCAATCGGAACAAGAAAGTTCATGCGTATGGATAAAAATAACGTTCAAAAAAAACCCGAACCTTTATTAAGTGCCACAATCACGGGTTAACATAGGTGATTATGGTGAGAAAAATATCAATTATCGGCGGTACCGGTAACCAGGGACTCGGCCTTGCATTGCGATTCGTGCAGGCGGGGTTGCCTATTTGTATAGGTTCCCGGGACGAGACCAAAGCCCACCAGGCAATTGACAAGATACGTGAACATTTTCCCCAGGCGGAGATAACTGGGTGTGGAAACAGCGAGGCTATAAAGCAGGGCGACATTATCCTTCTGTCAGTTCCATACAAGTACATGGTCGACACCATAAAGTCCATCAAGGAGCATTTGACACCTGAAAAGACGCTGGTATGCCTGTGTGTCCCCCTTGCAAGCAACGTGGGCGGAAGGCCGACTCAGACCTTACAGATATGGGAAGGCTCTGCTGCAGAGCAGGCACAGTCGCTTCTCCCCGACGTTCCGGTGGTCGGTGCGTTTCAGAACATCTGCTCAGCGCGCCTTATGGATTTGGAAAATACTGTCGACGATGACATTGTCGTATGCTGCAACACCAAGGGGCCGAGGACGGAGATCATGGAGCTTGCAGGAAAGATTGATGGATTGAGGGGCATCAACGGCGGCCTGCTGTGCAACTGCCGCATCGTCGAGTCAATAACGGCGCTTATCATCGGGCTTAACATCAGGTACAAGATGCCGAAGGGACTGGGCATCCGATTTACCTACCTGTATGACGTATAGGGGCTATCGCCCCTCATTTACCTTTTTCTTCGCAAGGCCGAACGCTTTGAGTATATTCTTGTTTCCCCCTGTCCCCCTTTTTACGATGTAGTCCTCTAGGGCCCCGTCGCCGATGGCTTCGCGCACCGAGCGCATCTCATCCAAAAAGACGTTGAGATTGTGCAGGGCAAGCAGCATCTCGCCTTCGCTGGTGGGCTCCAAAAAGTCGGGCAGGCCGTATTCCTGGCAGATGCCACACTGGCATTCCGGCAGGCAGTTTCGTTGCTTGAGATTCTTTATTCTGGAAAGCGTCACCGGGTCGACATACTCCTTGTACGCGGCGGCAACGATATACGTCCACGAGTCGAAGGTGTCGACGCCCAGGTAGGCAAGGGCAAAAAGTGCGGGAAATCCGGTGATTCCGAAGGCGTGGAGTGGGGCGTCGGTTTTTGAGCGTACAGCGTGGATAATGTCGATGAGGTGTGCGTAACTTCCCTTTCGGGGGACCAGCGAGCCGATACCGAATCCAGAAAATCCCTCCTCAAGCTGCGATGCGTACGTCGTTATCTCATCAGGTGTGGACCCGTGCACTGCACCGTAGAGCATCCTGCCATCGTTATGCCTCAGCATGAGATTGGCTGCGTCGATGCTTTTTTGGAGCCGTTCTAGCTTTTCTGGCTCCCCGAGTCCCGGCGTTATGGGATAGTCAAACGTCACCGAGATGTCGCACCCGCTCCTACGCTGGTAGTCCATCACGTCCAGGGGGTCAAGCTCTACGCCCTTTTTCATATATTGGAAGCCGCCGCTGTCGATCCACACCGGCTTTTTGGTGCCAAGCGTCTTATGGATGCCGTCCGTAAATGCCGATTCCTTGTGCCGATATGGCAGGATATGGTACAATGATAGCAGTACAGATTGGGAAAGGTCCCACGGGGCGGGTGATGCGCCCTCCATCCAACGGTCCCAGATGCCATATGATGCGGCGACGACCGGGATGAGCGCGGGGGTCTTGATATCCCCGTGCGGGGTGCTGATTGTTGAGCAGCGGTACATGTCATCGTTCATGTGTGACACCCTACAGTGGAATGCGCCTGCCGGTCCGGTCCCGCTTCATCGTCCCAAACGAGGGCCCCAGTTCCTCAGCGTCAAAGACCGGCCCGTCCTTGCAGACCAGCAGGCCGTCCATCTCACAGGACCCGCACAGGCCCCTGCCGCACTTCATGTAGCGCTCAAGGGAAACCTGGATGGGCATGGCGCCCCTGAATCTGTCGACGACTGCCGCCATCATGCGCTCGGGGCCGCAGCAGTAGCATCGGTCAAATGATGTCCCTGATGCATCGAAGAGGCATGTTATCAGGCCTTGTTCCCCGCAAGAACCGTCCTCCGTGGCGATATAGACATCCCCGTACCGTGCCAGGCCCTTATCAAAAAAGACGTCGCCTATCGACCTGAATCCCAGGAGTGTCGTCACGTTGATGCCCTGCGCATGGCAGCGTTCCGCAAGGAACCGTAGCGGGGCAATGCCGAATCCGCCGCCGATGAGGACAACAGACGTGCCGCCGATGTCAAATCCCCTGCCAAGGGGGCCGTCCACAGAAATCCTGTCGCCCACGGATAGCGAGGACAGAGCCGTCGAGACTGGCCCGACTGCCTTGACCGTGATGCCGTCAGAATATGAAAATGACATGGGGCGCTGCCCGACGCCCGCAAGCCACACCATGCCAAACTGGCCTGGGGTTGCACCAAGGTCCTTGTCGAATCGAAGCGTTGTGACGCCGCCTGCTTCGGTTGAGGCGTCCCGTACTATCAGATCGATCATAGCTTCACCAAGGTCTCGATGTTTTCGGGGGCCATCTCGTTTTCAAGGGCGCGTATGCCTTTGTCCCCAACGGCAACGACTGCAAAGAGTCCCGCTATCTGCGCGTTCATCTTTTTTGCAAGGTGAAGCAGCGCACGCTGGGTCTCCCCGCTCCTGATGACGTCATCCACGATAAGGAGCCGCTCCCCCTTCTTGACGGAGCGCTTGGGAAGGTAGAGCGACATGAGCTTGCCCATGGATGAGGGAATGTACGTCTCCTCTACATAGTCAAGCCTG
>CAYSZY010000152.1:0-3023 GCA_964435645.1 uncultured Thermococci archaeon
CCCGTGTTTATTTCGTTCCTTTTGGGCCTTTTGCCCTGCGGGAACGATAGCTCACGCTGGGCCGGCCACGCCACGCCATACCGGCGCAGCGTGGCCAACTGGCAGATATTAAAGCCGATGCACGCAAACGTGTTCTTGAATGCGTGCGCAGAAGCTCACCCAAAATCTCATGGCCCCCCCTCGGCGATGTGATCGCAGGATTGCCAGGCCCTAGAGTAGTCCGGCGCCTGGCCCAAAAAACCCAAGAAACGGAGGAACAAGAGACAGTCGTTGATTTATTGGCCAAGCTCCCTGGCATCAAGGCGGTACCGTGCCTGTGGGGGCATGAGTTTGATTATTACTATGGGGCCGGTGTTTGGCCTTCCGCCCTTGGGCGACGTGTTGTCGCAGATGCCTGAAACGATTTTCCGAATCGGCAGCCAGTTGGCAAGCTCTCCCGCGTCGCCGAGCGCGGCTGCCTTTTGGTGCTGCTGCCTGAGGATGTAGGACTCGAAGTATGCCATATGAACCCATAAAACCCTAAATAAATGAAATTAGTCGATAGAAAAAAGGGATTAAACAAAATTCTTTTTGATAATATCACGCTAAACCACATCTGATGTAGCCTATTCGGGATAAAGTATTAATTCATACAAATGGATGATGTTCATGGGTCTTAGGAATGCCCTCTATAAGATGGCTCGCTTGATGGGCGATGCCAACGCTGTAAAAAAAGGCAAAGTGGGAAAGCGTGTTGCACGTCGTGCCACCGGGAAGGCTACGGGGCGTGCGATGAGAAAATTGTTTTAGAGATTGATCAATAATCCCTATTATTTATTTTTTAGTATTGTGACACGCCATAAAATGACACTTAGGCGCCGCCCCATCATTCGGGATAAAAAAGCTCAAGCTTCGACATAGTGCCGTCATCGTTGAAAATGGGAAGCTCAGTGAGCGAAAAGCATTTTCCGATGGTAGGATACTTATTTTTTCGCTTTACCGTATTTCCCATAAATACATACGCATTGGGGCAATTTTCACATGGCGTACTGCGGTTATGAAGGTATTCATAACACTTTTTTGATGCAGGATTCCCAAAAAAGGAACGCATGGCGGGATTCACGTATTCAATACCATAAGATGGGTCTATGATGTATACACCAATATCCAATGCTTCGAGAATAAAAAGAAACTTATCTCGCTCCCGTATCAGCATCTTTTTAGCCATCGTCTCTTCCGTAATGTCCTGAGCAGAGCATAAGACAGCCTTGATAGTGCCTTCTGTATCGGCATATGGCATGAAGTTCCACCGCATCAGGCGGAGGGTACCTTGTTTTGACTGAATGGAAAATTCAATGTCACCCACGCAAGAGGGCTCGCCAGCCCTGACGGTATGCAGAATGGAAGCAACCTTTTGGCGGCCTTCATCAGGGATATGGGAACAAAGGGTCGTCCCGATACAATCACCGCCGAAAATCTCATCATGCCCGTACTTGTTAATCAGTGTGATTGTCCCATCGGTATCCATGGCGATGATAAGCACCGATGCGACATCAAGGTAGGTGCCAGCAAGCCGCTCCTTCTCCCGGAGTTCCTGTGTTACCTGTTCGGTACGTGCTTCCATGGCAGAGTACTGCATCTGTGTCATGATTGAATTATACAATCGATCATACCCCGCCACGCCCATGTCTTTGGTAAAATAGTCATTAACACCGTTTACAAAGGCATTTCGTGCCACCTGCTCATCCCCTTGGCCTGTTAAGAAAATGATTGGGCAAGAACAATTCCCATCGTGGTGGATATCCAATACGTCAAGCCCCGTGCCATCAGGCAGCTGATAGTCACACAAGATACAGTCGTAGCCGGATTTGGAAAGTGAGGATGATGCGCCGTTTACCGTTTCTACAGTGTGAAACTCTAACCCGCAATTACCCATTTGTCGTGCGCACCGCTGCAAATGGAGTTGTATTACATCTGCATAGTCTCTGTCGTCTTCCACATGGAGAATCGAATACATGAGCAAAATAATATTCTTATATGGTAAATAAATAATTTTTCATGATATTTTAACATGATAAACAAATATATGTTTAAATATGATTAATATGATTGTTGAGCCACCGATGCATCACAGTGGGGCGAGATATCCCCCATGCCCGTGCAGGGGGGCGGGTTCCCTCAAAATCCCTCCGCACGATGGTAAGTTCGGCGGGGATGTCCAGGGACTGCGGGCAGTGTTCCAAGCAAGCACCGCATGATGTGCAAAGCGATGCGAGTGCAGGATGCTTTCCACCGAGGCCCATATGGTACTTGCGCTTGGCATCGGTGCCGCCAAACGTATGGCGGTAGTTATAAAGCTCAAAGCAACTGGGTATGTCAACGCCAGCAGGGCATGGCAGGCAGTACATGCAG
This sequence comes from uncultured Thermococci archaeon, assembly GCA_964435645.1. Taxonomy (GTDB): domain Archaea; phylum Methanobacteriota_B; class Thermococci; order Methanofastidiosales; family NM3; genus JAHKLV01. The sequence goes on from CAYSZY010000152.1 coordinate 2,392, forward strand.
CCCGTGCATTTAATGCGCAACAATCTTCGGTATATATCAGCTGCTTTTTTTAGTGTGTCAAGCTCCCTCTCGGTAAGCATGCCGGGTCGTGCCCTGTCTGCCAGCAGGCAGTTCTCCCTGACCTGGCCAAGCGAGCCCATTCCGGACAGGACGGATATCACATCCGTGTGATTCCAGACCCAGTCAAGCCCCCACGAGACATTCGTTCGGGAAGCGTCAGCGGATGAGAGGAGCGAAGCGACCTCGGGCGGGGCGGGCCCTGCCAAAATGCCGCCCCGAAGCGGTTCCATGACAAAGACACCGACGCCCCGTGATGCGGCATAAGCCACACCTGACGTCCCGGCCTGGCATTCCTCGTCGAGATAATTGTACTGTACGAGGCAGACGTCCCATTGGTATGCATCAACAATCTTTACAAAAGTATTATAATCATCGTGAAAAGAAAATCCAATGTGGCGTATCCTGCCATCCTTTTGTGCCTTTTCCAGAAATGCCATCACGCCCATGTCCACAAGCGTGCCCCACGTTTTCTTATTGAGGCTATGGAGCAGGTAATAATCAATATAAGGCGTCCTCAGTCGCTCGAGCTGCTTAGTTAGAAACGAATCCATGTCCCCTGGCTTTTCCACAAG
>CAYSZY010000153.1:0-2981 GCA_964435645.1 uncultured Thermococci archaeon
AAGTGTGGGAATGTAAGAAACAAGGACGCTGTACTTACTCCAAACGACAATATAACCTTTTCCGTCAGCACGGCTTTGCACATAAAGTACCCAATGTTTATGTGCAAAGCCTAGAAAAGGAAAACCGTTATATTGCTAAAAGGTGAGTAACTCCCATGAACATTACCCCCCGCTTCAAGCTCTGGCTTGAGACATCATCCGGCAACTTCGTGCTGGGCGACGGCACGAGCGGCCTGCTCAGGAACATCAGGGAGACTGGTTCGCTTTCTGAAGCGGCCAAGAAAAGCAACATATCATACGCACACGCGTGGAAAAAGATCAGGAAGGCGGAACAGCAGCTCGGAACGCCCCTTGTGAATCGGTCCCGGGGCGGGACCGGCGGCGGCAGCTCAACGCTTTCGGAGGAAGGCGAGGAGCTTCTCGGGCAGTACGAAGTCCTGCGAGACAAGGTCCGCGCGATACTCAAAGAGTAATCATTCGAGGCTTTTTGTTACATACGGGCCTTCCTTGCGGTACCCGTGCCTACGGTAGTACTCCCTCACCCCTATACCCGAGATGATGACCATCTTTGATGCGTCGTGCGCCTCGGCAGCCCTTTTTTCCGCCTCGCCAAGCAGCTGGGCGCCATATCCCTGGTGCTGCCACCAGGCATCGCTGGAATGTGACCTGAGAAGCGCCATTGGGCCGTAGACGTGAAGCTCGCGCACAAGCGCGCTGCGCGGCGTTATCTCCTTTCTAAAGACATGGCCGCCCGGCATGCGCAGCCTGAGGAATCCTATGAGCAAATTGAGCTTTGTGTCCTCATAGCTGAGAAAAAGCTCCGTTCCCCCCGAAGCCTCGTACGACCGCGTGATGAGCCTGACGTGGGCCTTTTGTGGTTCAAGCCCGTCCTTGTAGGCGCGAAGACCTATTTCCCTGCAGCGTATGCACTGGCACTGGGTGCCGGTACGGCGGAGCTCCCGCTCCACCATCTGCCCGATATTCGAGCTCTTCACTCCCGCTGCGACCCGTGTGGTAGGAATGTCCCGCTGGATGCGCATGGTCCGCACCCACGGGGGCATCAGGGCCTTTGCCTTGGCGATAAGCGAGACGGTCTCGCTGGTGCCATATGGGGTGTACTCCCCGGCAAGGTACTGATTGTACAGCTCGGTCCCCCCCATCACGAGGCATGTGTAGAACTTCACCATGTCGGGGCAGTACCCCGGGTCGGAAAAAATCGTCTGCACCATGCGCAGGTCCCTCTCAGGAGAAGAACCAGGAAGGCCCGGCATGAGGTGGTAGTTGACCTTTATGCCCTGATCCTTGAGCAGGGCCGTTGCCTCCTTTGAGTCCCGTGTCGTGTGCCCCCTGCGGACTCGGGCGTAGATATAGTCGTATACGGTCTGCACGCCTAGCTCAACCCTCGTGCACCCGTACGAGAGCAGGCGGTCCACATGCTGCCTGCGCGACCAGTCAGGCCGCGTCTCAAATGTCATGCCCACACAGCGATTGCGCGACCGCTCGTTGCGGCGCTGCGCATCCTCGATAAGGAAGGGTCGCCGGGAAAGCAGGCCCCGTGCCTGGTCCGAGCTCTCGGAGGCGGTGTGTAGCAGGAGCGGCTCAAGCTCGGCGGACGGCACCTTGGGGTCATAGAGTGTCATGGCGCTGATGCACTCCCTGACAAAGTATTCCTGGTAATCGAGGTCCTGCGAAGGGAACGTTCCCCCCATGACGATAAGCTCTATCTTGTCGGTGGGATGCCCGATGGCCTGCAGCTGCTCGATGCGGCGGTAGGTCTGCAGGAAGGGGTGGTACTGATTCTGGATAGCCCGCATGGCCGCGGGCTCATGGCCCGTGTAGGACTGCGGAACATCGTGGTCGGGGCCGCCGGGGCAAAAGGTACACTTGCCATGGGGGCAGGGTGCGGGGCGGGACATAACGGCAACGATTGCCACGCCGGACATGGTACGGACCGGCTTGCGGAGGACATAATCGGGGGCGTATCCGAGATACGCAATGATAACGGAGTTCGGGATGATGCGCCGAAGCCCGTACTTGACGGCCATCTCCCGCTTGAGCTTGGTAAGGCCCTCGCGGTCAGAGACGAGGTGCTGCTCAATCCGTTGCCGGATCTCCTGCAGCGCCTGTTCCTCCTGATCCATCCATATCACGCCTTGAGCGACAGGTACGCTATGGTGTTGACAATCGCCACATACGGCAGGATAAACATCAGGACAACGGGGGCCACTACAAAAATAAACTCTGGGACATACGCGATGGACGCCCATACTGCCGCGCCGCCGAAAAGCGCTACAATCGCCAGGGGGACCAGGAAGACAACCAGCGTGAACACGGGGTTGCGAGAGGTAAACGCCAGGCTCCGCACGACGTTCTTGCCGACAAACGCGCCGTCGACAACACTGGATGATATGAGGTACGTTCCAAAATACATGGCAATCAGCGGGACAACGACAGACATACGCCCATATGACGTTAACACATAGTAGGTCAGCGCCACCAAAATGAACATGGGGATCAGGGCATGGAAAAAGCCCCCCGTGCCCTTGCGCGCGCCAATGTCCACGGAAAGCGAGCCGGTCGTGAGCCCTTCGCTGATAATGCCTGTGATGACTGAAAACGCATACATGACAAGGACCGCATAGGCGACAATCGCCACCACGAATATGTCATACCATGTGCCGAGAACCGTCTCGAGCGCCTGGTAGGACGAGAACGAGTAGTACTGGGTGATGTCATCTATGACAAGCGTGGGGAGCGTGGCAGTGTAGAATATTGCCGATACCCCTACAAGAAGCAGGGTAGGGATGAAAACGGGCATGAGCAACCGTATGAAGTTCTCACGGTAAACACTTCCAGAAAGGCCATAAATCTGAGATATTGAAAGCTTTGACAACGCGTATCCCCTCGATATATGTACTACCAATATGTTCTTTATAAGCCTTTTTGAATATGCGGAAAAGAAGAAAACAATTAAGTATATA
>CAYSZY010000154.1:0-2929 GCA_964435645.1 uncultured Thermococci archaeon
GTTTTATATATTATTGATGAGCAATACTAATTACAATCAACAGCTCCAACACTATGAATCCAGTAATTCCACCTTACTGGATTCATACTTTTCTACTACAATTACGAAGAATGGGCATGACATGAAAACTGTGCTCTGCCATGGCGGTGCACGGCGGGCTTATCCATGCCGCAGTCAGAGCGCCGTCCATGCACGAATGGCGCTTTGGGCGGCATACATGCTTCTGTGCCCGCGCTTATAACGACGGTGCCCACATACGGCGGCCTGAACAGGGCGAAATACGGCCGTAGGTCGGCCCGATCCCGGCCCCGATTATGGTCTTCTTGTCAGGATGATAAATCCTACAAGGCCGATTATGACTATCGCCAGCCCGGCTTCAACGAGAATGCTTCTGCCGCCCTGATTGGATTCGGGGTCTGGTACCTGACCCGCATTTGCCGCGGCAATGTCACAGGCGATGATGCTCTTTGTGCACAGCCTTGACCCTGTACAGTCATCACCCTGGTCGTAGTTCTGCTTTGCCAGTACGAACAGTTCCCTTGCCTGGCCGTAATCCCCGTCGCTGAACGCATCCATGGCGTCCAGGTGGTATTCTATCGCATCGCTGAGCCGGAGCATCTGTTCGCAGCGCAGGGCCATGTCCTCGTTGTCCACCTCAGCGTATGCGCCCATCGCTTCTATGTACAGCGCTCTCGCATCATCGTACTCGCACTGGGAAAAAAGGATTTCCGCCTGGGAATAGAGCAGGTACGCGTCGTTCACGATGGCAAGGGTGATCTGTTTTGTCGTGACAAACGTCTTGCCGTAGTAGTCATCGTACTCTACGCGTGCCGTGGCGCTGTAGGTGCCCGGTGACAGATTTCCTGTCGTAAAATAGATGACGCCCTCCGATTCGCTGCCCGCCTTGATGGATGTCAGTGGCATCTGTGGCGTAATGAAGATGGTGAGCGGTATCGCCACCGGGTCTATGGAGAGGTTGACGTTAAACGCGGTCGTCTGGGACGAGTTTGACAGCGTATACGGTATGGAAAAGCTCCCCACTGCGATGTCGCAGTCGCCAACCTGGATCTCGACGGTTTCCGTCTCAAGCTCAAGAAAGATGTTGGGTTCGTTGCGCTCGACGATTATGCGTGACTCCACTGAGCGGTAAAAGGGCGCACATCCCTCTTCGCACAGCCCTATTTCCGTCTCAAGCGCCGTGTATAGGGGGATTGTCACAGCCGGCATGTCGCTGCCGATATTGATCCTGAATGTCGCCTCCTGCGTCTCGCCCGGTTCCATGTAGTCCTTGTCCCCTCGCACAACCTTGTACCGTGTCAGGTAGCTTTCCGTTTCATAGAACTGCAGGTACTGCCGTATGTTGCTCGGGGTGCTCATGACATCGAGGTAGACCTTTGGGCGCCACATCCGTGTCCCCGTCGTGTTTTCCACCGTGACCCTGACCGTAATGAGGCTGTTAGGTGTGACCGACCCTATCGTCTCAACGGTAACCGTCGGTGGCGTGTAGGGTTCCTCCGCCGACAGCAGGGACGTGGCAAGCAGGGGCGCAAGGAGCGTGAATAAAATAAGAAGGGGCAGAACCTTTTTCATACCCCTACTAGCGGGTGATTCTTTAAACATTTTGTTATTTTTTCCACATGAGTGCGAGAAGGGTCGCTATGGCCACAACTGCAACGCCCGCAATGGCGTAGTACACGGCATAGGACTCCCCTTCCTCAGCTGCGGGCGGAGGGGTGGGGGTCGCTTCCTGGCATTGCGCAATAAGGCCGTCAAGCTCCGATACACGGGCCGAGTTGCCGATATCCGAAAAGAGCTGGCGCGATTCGGTGAAGATCTGCTTTGCTGCCTGCCTGTTGCCTACAGTGAACTTTGACATGCCGCTTTCGTACAGCTGCAGGGCCTCGACACCCGTCTGGGCATCGGCAATGGCACTATCGAGCAGCCCAGCAGACCCATCGTCGCCAAGCAGCACATAGATGGCCTGCGCATCCGTATAGAGGCGCTTGGCAACGGAGTATTCCTCGTTGCCGTACGCGTCTTGGGCCTGCACTATCTTCTGGGATGCCGACTGCGTGTCCACCGTGGTGACCGTCACCGAGTATTCGAGCCTGAACGGTACGCATCCGTCGGCACATTCCCCTGCCTTGCCGTAAAACACGAGAGGGATGCTGTACTGCTTTTCGGGCGCCGTTGCCAATACGGTAAGCAGCAGCTCAAACGAGAGCTCCTCATCGTCAGCGAGAGCGGCTATGGATTCGGAACCGTTTACAATCAAAAAGTATGACTGTTCCTCCAGCCCCCATCCCGGGGCGGATTCCATGCTAATCTCAAAGGTCGAGTTCTCGATATAGGTCTGCGATACTTCAACAGCGATGGCAAGCTCGCCGCCTATTGCCACATATTCTGCACACGTTATATCGACCGTGGGTGAAAAGTCCTCCGCGGCCAGGGTCGCGGGTGCCAGCAGCAGTGCAAGCAATAATATTATTATGGGCGTCTTTTTCATGATATCACCTGACGCGCTTTTCCAGGCGTGCCGACGTTTCCTGGATAAGCTTGTAGAATCGCTCTATGTCGGCTTTCTTATACGTGAGTATTATCTCGAGATGATTGACAAGGGTGTTTTGGAACACTTCGACGTGGTCGTCTATCGTTTCAATGGACTTGAGCAGCTGCTTGACCTGAAGCAGCAGCGCAGCCTGGGCGTAGGACAGATTCGACGTGGCAAAGTATTGTTTGGCCATTCCCACCTTCCTGAAATCGACAAGCCCCGTGGCCCGCATAACCTCAAGATACTTCACTGCGGTCATCCTGTTGATGTCCAGCGCACGGGAAATCTCACTCGCAGTTGCTCCCGCATCCGTCTTCTTTAGATAATCAAGGATGTCTTCCTCTAGTACTTGTTCCATAGAATCACCTTAACAATACT
>CAYSZY010000155.1:0-2892 GCA_964435645.1 uncultured Thermococci archaeon
AGCCCAAGATATGTATTTTCCACAGGAAAAATACCTCTACATTTTGAATTAAATTTCATGGAATAATCTATGAAAATAAAGATGATCAGTTTCGGATACTTCCGGGGGAAAATGTCATCTATATCCAAATTCAATAGAAAGGCAATACAATTATATTTTCCCATGGAGACACTATTGAGGTAAAGCGGCAAGGACACTCTTGATGTCTTTGGCGTTGCCCAAGACTTTATTGTTAGAAAGAGGACATTATATGGGAAGAACATTCGAAGTTATCTGCCGCAAGTGCAACATGCGATTCACCGTAAGCATCGGGCCCGGGTTCATAACTCAAATGCTCCACTGCGACCGCTGTGGCAAGGGAATACTTGTTCAGGGAATGATTGTTCCACGCATTGAATCTAATTTGAATCAAACAAAGGACGAATATGCCGTCCCCTGTGAATGTGGGGGCTCGTTCACACGTGATGCCCCTCCCCGGTGCCCCAAGTGTGGCTCCACCGAATACGATGAAGCGGATGACGGACTTATTATCTTGTACGATTGACAGAAATATGCTTTAAATGAAAAGACTATATCCAGATTTCAATAAAACATAATATCATATAATCCCATAGGTCGTGTATATTTCTATGAAAACGGGATTAGAGGACATATTCTCAGAGGATGAGAAACGTCATCTCTCTGATTTTGTAGAAATAACTAATGAAGCGAACTGTAGGGGGATAATCGAATTTGTAAACACCAATAAGTCGTATGGTTCATTCAATGTCAGCTTTAGCAAGGACGGAGAGGAAATTACAGCTACCCTCGTCAACGATGATGATATGTTCCGAGTCCTTGTGTACACAAGGCTATTCTTGATGAAGCGTGAAAAACTATGCTTTGAGAAAATAATCAGAATATTAGATAAGCTCTCCGACATGCCTGAGTATCGTGATGTCTACACCAATTCAAAAAAGCAAAATGAATTCCTTAATGAATACCTCGATAAGAATAGCGCTCTGAAAATAAACGTCGATGCCAACGGAAAGATAGTAGGGCATTCCTGTAGTGCCACAAAATGGGGTGCTGTGCCGGATAACACATATCTTACATATAGGGAGTGCTGGAATATTTACCTTTACGGTTGGAATTTGCATGTTGATGACAAAGAAACTAATAAAATAAAGGGGGCGATTAGGAGGGACATTGCCAAATATTTTAAGGGCAATAAGATATACGAAAATCAATTTAGTATGATAATCACAGAAATTGCCTGTAAAATACTATTCTCAGCCTTTATTATCTCAGAAAATATCAGGATATTACTATAATTACTGTAAATCATGACCCATAGGCACAATCCTTTTTTAGCATAGTTGCAATTATTCCTATCCACATTTTTCTTATAGGTGAACACATGGCAACAGGCAACGGCGCAAATCTGGGATTCGAGGAAAAGCTCTGGCAGGCGGCAGACAAGCTTAGGAGCAACATGGACGCAGCGGAGTACAAGCACGTCGTATTGGGGCTTATCTTTCTCAAGTACATATCTGATGCGTTTTCAGAGCTTCACGAGAGGCTCAAGTCGGAGTCGGCGACGGGCGCGGACCCCGAGGACCGTGACGAGTACCGTGCCGAAAACGTATTCTGGGTGCCTAAGGAGGCGCGCTGGGCGTATCTGCAGTCAAAAGCCAAACTACCGGAGATTGGCGCTCTTGTCGACAACGCCATGGATGAGATAGAAAGAGAGAATCCCGTGCTAAAAGGTGTGCTACCCAAGGACTACGCCCGCGAGACGCTGGACAAGCGCCGGCTTGGAGAGATCATCGATCTTATCGGAACCATTGGACTTGGCTACAGGAAAAGCCGCTCGCAGGACCTTCTCGGGAGAATCTACGAGTACTTCCTCGGCCAGTTTGCCGATGCGGAAGGAAAGAAGGGCGGGCAGTTCTACACTCCTCGAAGCATCGTGAGACTCCTCGTACGGATGCTTGGCCCGTACAAGGGGCGCATCTACGACCCGTGCTGCGGCTCGGGCGGCATGTTCGTCCAGAGCGAGAAGTTCATCGAGTCCCACGGAGGGAGGAAGGGCGACATCGCCGTCTACGGGCAGGAGTCCAACGCCACCACATGGAAGCTCTGCAAGATGAATCTTGCAATCCGCGGACTCGACTCGAACATCCAGTGGGGCGACAGTTTCCACGAGGACAGGCTTCCCGACCTCAAGGCGGACTACATCCTTGCAAATCCCCCGTTCAACGACAGCGACTGGGGCGGGGCGCAGCTTGAGGACGACCAACGCTGGAAGTATGGAATCCCACCGACGGGAAACGCCAACTACGCATGGATACAGCACTTCGTCCACCACCTCTCACCGACAGGCATCGCAGGATTCGTGCTTGCCAACGGCTCGATGTCGACGTCGACAGTCCAGGAGCTTGCCATCCGCAAGGCTATGGTAGAAGCCGACCTCGTAGATTGTATGGTGGCTCTTCCCAATCAGCTCTTCTATAACACCATGATTCCCGCCTGCCTCTGGTTCGTCACCCGCGACAAGGGGAACTCCGCGCATCGCGCCCGGTCCGGAGAGGTCCTCTTCATCGACGCCCGCACCATGGGTGAGATGATCGACCGGCGCCACCGCGAGCTTACCGACGCGGACATCGAAAAGATTGCCAAGACATACCACGCATGGCGAAGCAAGGAAGGAGAATTCGAGGACGAGACCGGCTTCTCCAAGTCGGCGCGTCTTGACGAGGTACGTAGCCACGACTACATCCTCACACCAGGCCGCTACGTAGGCATCCCCGACGAGGAGGACGATGGCGAGCCGTTCGAGGAAAAGATGGCGCGCCTCACGTCAGAGCTTGCGCAGCAGTTCAAGGAATCTGGGGAGCTTGAGGAAAAGAT
>CAYSZY010000156.1:0-2865 GCA_964435645.1 uncultured Thermococci archaeon
TATGATTCCCGTCTAACGCATGTTGATGGAATTACCATAAGGGCTGTTTTGGGGATTCGAAAAAGCAATCTTGCGTACCGGTACGCCGCACATGAACCTATTAATATATGAATATACATATGTAATGCATGGCAGACTCGTACCGGCTTGTCAGGCTCTCAGAGGATACGATAGGTGATTTCATATCGTTCCACGACACCGAATGCGATTACGGCCCGTGCTACTGCATGTACTGGTGGGTTGATCCGGGCACATGGGGCGGGCTTACCGCAACCGAAAAGCTGCTTATGCGAAACAGGATGAGTGCGAAGGGAAGATTCGACGGGTATCTCCTTTATGGTGACGATACGGTCGTGGCCTGGTGCCAATGCGCCCCCCGCGATGAGTTTCCCCACATCGATGACCTGTTTGATATTAAGCACGAAGAGGGTGTGTGGGCCGTAACGTGCTTTCTTGTGAAGAAAGGGATGCGCAACAGGGGAATAATGGAAACCATGCTTGGCATGGTGCTTGAAGACCTGCGCGGCCGCGGTGCCCGTGCGGTGGAGGCATATCCACGCCGCCTTGATTCGTTTGATGAGATGTATGCATGGAATGGCCCCGAACAGGCGTATATAGACAGTGGATTCCGCTTTATAAAATATGTCGAGGGCCGCTGCATCTATCGCTACGACTTCGCATCAATCCAGGATAGCAGAATACTGCATTGCGTAAAAAAAGAAGAAAAGAATAAGAAAAGTTAGAGAAGGGATGCAAGGACCTGCATCGCCTTTCTCAGCTGGTTTGCCCTAAAGAGGTAGTTGGCCCCGAACGAGGCGCTTGCCACATAGCCGTTTGCCTCTTCAAGCGAAGCTTCATACGCGGACGTGTCCTCCCCTTCTGCCTTCATTGACGCAATTATGGCCATAAACTGCCCCATGTGTGCGTTGAGCTCAGGGAGCACGTTGCCGTACATCGGGAACGTCGCGACGACCGCGCCAGCGCTCTGCCTGAACTGGATGGAGTAATTGACCGTCGTGTTGAAGCCGTGAGATGGTATATAAGAAACAACAAGCACTCCGCTTTGTCCACCAAAGTTTCCGAGGAGCTCAGCCTTCTCATCAGGGCCAGATGTGGGAATCTTGATGATTGTTCCGTCCGGTTTGATGAACGTCAAATCAAAGTCAACGTCAAAGTATCCATAAACGTCTGAAGGAGACATCCATTGGCCCAACGATGAGCAGTCGTCCTGGAATACGGTCCCTGCATCACATTCCACTGAAACGTTGTCGATCCACCATCCTGCGCAAGTATATGACCATTCTGTCAGATAGAAGAATCTGAGCAGGATTTCCTGGCCGTCATATGCTGACAAGTCGAATGTTTCATTGGTCCACCCTCCGTTGGTGCCTGTAAATCCTTCTCCGTATAATATTGTTTCCGGCAAAGTATCGGGATTCACAACAGCTTCAGTTGATGGATTCCCCAGCGTGTCCCACGTTGCACCGTCATCGTCGGATACTTGTACAAATCCGAAGTCCCACTGTTCTTCAATATCGTAATACGTATCGAAGTTGAGGGATGTCGTAGCGCATCCTGTCAGGTCCAGGGGCGTTGTGATAAAGTTTGTTGTTTCAAGGTTCTTATCACCACTCCAGAACGCCGCATCCCCCAACGTAGCGTCTACCTGCCAGAAGCACGGGTATCCGGTAAAATTATCTCCGTCAAACCACATGCCGGTAAGGTCTATGGGGAAGTCCCCGTCGATGGCAATGTAGTCAGTGCCCCATGGGCCGAGATTGAATACGCCTGTTACGCCACCATCGTAGCCTATCGTCTCACCAAGGTCGGAACCTATGAATTCCTTATAGGGCGGTACAAGCAAACGCAACGGATTCGCTAGTTCCGTGACATCGTATGAGTTGTACCCGTATGGCCCCTCATTGAAGTTGCGGAAGTAGTTTGCTAGCACCCAGTCATGGAAGATGCCTTCGAACGTTGCACCCACTATTCCTGCCGTGGCAAGGCCATCCATGATGCCCTCAATCCCCTGTAATCGGCTTGCACAGATATCTGAAATGGTGTCTGCCCCTCCGAAGTGGTCGCTGAGGTACATCATGAAAAGGTATGCCTGGCCGTAGTCTGCAAGTATGTTCAGGTCGCCCTGGTCCCCCCACATGGTGAGTGAGTTGTCCGGTGTGTACATGAATCTGTTTACGTAGTTGGTCGGGAATCCGTAGCCGCAGAGCGTCTCAGCGTACATGGAACACCCTTCGTTTACCCAGGTCTCCTCAAGCGGGTCCACGTCATTGTGGATAAGGTGCTGGTATTCGTGTGCGACAACCCCCTCGTAGCCCTGGCTTGTTCCCAGCCCTGTTCGGTTATCCCAGTCGTATGCATCAATGGTGATGATATTCCTGTCGAAATATGTGGCATATGCTGAGGAAAAGAATCCCGCTATATAGTAAGGGTATGCGGGATCGTAGTAGTTATAATCTCTGACGTTTGACACGAGGATTATGTCCCTGCCCATGGAGTCTACATAATAATCTGGGGGGACATCACCATCATAATCTAACAGGGCATCCTGCCCGTCCCTGTAATACGGTGTACCAAAGTACGTGGTGTCGGTATCCCTGATGCCGGTTGTCTTTGTAAATTCGTTAAGGATATAATTAGCATTGTCATAACTAATGGATGGGGTAGATCGGGGATCACCTTCTGGCCATGACAAATCCGTTTGTACCCAAACTTGTGCGATGCTGTTTTCTGTTATGCATTTATATTCTGCCCAATAGTAATAATTAGTAGTAATATCTGCAATGAACCAGAAAGCGAAATTGCCCTCGGCCCAATCGTTTCCAACAGAAGGCCCCTTATCAAGAG
>CAYSZY010000157.1:0-2825 GCA_964435645.1 uncultured Thermococci archaeon
GTATATATTCATATTACCCATAGGCTTTGGACTAAATATTTCAGAATTCAATTGTGCAATGGGAAAATTCCGTACCTAAAAAGTGCATAAAGAGTGTTGCGCTCAGAAGGTCGGCAGACCCGCCCGGGCTGATATGTGCTTTTGTGGCCATGTATGAGAATGCCTTTATGGCCGCCTGCCCCTCCTCGGTAAGCACGCCGCCCAGGTCCAACACCTCTGCTGCGTCCCCCACAATCGTTTCGTACATACCAAGCCCTTTGCGTGACATGATGTTCGTATCCTCCACCACCGTCATGAGTGAAAAGAGCGCCTGAAGGAGCGATGCGTCAAGGTCCCCCGTTTCACGGAGGGTATGGCCAAAGGTCGGCAACCCGTTGTTCATGACGCTGGGAAGGCCGTGCTCCACCTCTCCCCTGATGCCTGTTATGCCATAATCCACATAGAGCTGCTCGCCCTTGGTCATGTGGGCTGGGCGGCTAGCCCCCGTAAGGGGCCCCAGCTCACGCTCGACGATGCCGTCAGTCATTTCAGCAACGAGGGCTGCAAGCCCCTGCGGGCCTGGTGCCCCTCGGTGCGCCAGGTATCCGCCCCCGCTTAGCAGGATATGAAACAAAAACACGAGCCCCTTTTGGGTGTTCACGCCGCCGGTAACCTCGAACATGCGCTTTTCAACCGGTACGCCCATGGTCCTAGCATGCCCAAAAAGCTCCTGTGGGGGACCCTTGAATCCATATCCCACTATGGGGAGCGCGCAGAATGCCTGGCTGAGCACGGCAGAGCTTTTCAGGAAGAGCGCATAGTCCATGTCGGTGTGGCAGCCGCAGCTGTACGGCGTCACTAGGCCGGGCTTGGGGTGTGCGGATACCTCGAGCAGGATGCTTCGCGTGGCAAGCTCGCCCAAATAGCTAAGGGGGCTCATAAAAGAGATTCAACATCGTCCCTGTTTATAAGTATAACGTCAGAAACGCCTTTGGCAAGCACTTCGGGGGACGAAGACAGGTACTCTTTGAGATTTATGCCATACCCGTTGACAAGGGCTACCTCTACATCGATGCGTATGCTGAATGTCGCCTCGGCTGCAGATACCTCGCGTGAAAGCTCAGATAGCTCATCGCTGCGGCACCCCCTCACGAGGAGGTCGACATCAGAGAGCGTATCCGTATATGGCAGCCCAGTGATAATCTCCATCGCCGCCGATCCCCACACACCGAGGGGAAACGAACCTGAAATTGAAGCGAGCGCCCTAAGCGCAGCAGTCCTCTGCCCGAATTCGATTGATAAAAGCTCGTATGGCGTCGTCACGCGAAGGATATCGCCCCCCCCGACGCTTGAGGGGTGGCGTACGCGCATGCCATACTCCCGGTAGGGGTACACGAATCCGATTGGCACGATGTCGGCATCGGTGTAATGGGGGGCGCCTGTTGCCAAGGGGTGTGCCTCGTCCCTCCTGGCAATGCCCGGCACCCTTCCCTGCGCGACAAGCTCACGCAATCCCTGGTGGGGGATTGATGCTATGGTGTTGTCGTCCCAGGCCGCCATGACAAGGTCGTGCCTGTGGATTTCCATGCCTTATCGCCCCTTGACCCAGCAGGGGTCCTTGACGCTGAGCGTCTGGTAGTCCAGCTGCGCCTGCACGAGCATATCAAACAATCTTGTCTTGACCGGCCCCTCAACGAAAATTGGGTCTAGCCCCTCGTTGGTTTTGGTGGGTATGGCCGGGCGCAACTCAAGCACCGTGCGATCCGCATCAACAGCAACGTCATCCGGCACCTTCACGACTTTTGTCTTAAGCCGTAGGATGCTGCGGGCGGCGCGCTCGATGGTCTGTTTCGCGTTGACCGTCGTCTCCCTGACATACACCTCGTAGTCTGGCTGTGTGCGCCGTCGCATGTAGGTCACTACCTTCCCGTTTTTGTCAAGCACGTGCCCTGAATCCACAATGGGGAAGCTGTCTCCTGTCGGCATGCCCCCGACGACCGTTTCCTTGAAGTCGCTGCCCACCATGGAGCGGACAAAGTCGATGTCGTCCCGTACGGGGGTCCCGTTCATGGTAATCCACCCAAATTCCTGATTCCCATAGATGTCGTTGACCCGTGCGCCGAGAACATCCTTGATGATGTCCACCGCCTCGAGGTCAAGCGGCGTGCCGATGCAGTTGACGATGTCCACCTGTGGCAGGTCGTCTGTGATATCGAGCTTTATGGCGTCCTGGAGTGCCACCTTCAGAAACGATGATTCACCAAAAATGACATTAGGTTGCTTATAGTACACGTCCATAAGGAAAGAGTCACGGGATGATTTTGTCAGGAATGTCCATTCAATACCCGACTCCTCAAGTGCGCCCCTTGTTATGGCGTTGAGGAGCGGTGGGTAGCAGAACATGGCCTTGTGGCCCTCTTTGGCCCCCGCCATCTTGAGGGTGTTCATGCCCACCGATTTTCGGTACTCCTTCTCGTTTGGCGTGATTCCAACTATGGTCTGCCAGGCGGTGGTGCCTGTGGTAAACGTGATATATGCGTAATTGAGTGGTGTGTGCACTTCCTCGATGATGTGCGCTGCCGTGGGACCGTTGATTCCCTTGTCTACAAGGGTGCGGTGGTCCATCTCGTCAAAGGACGGAACAGTGGAAAACAGCTCTACACTTTCCCTCAAGTCTTCAAAAAACGGGGTTTCCTCTTTACTCATCATAATTCACCTATCCGGGTGGCCTATGATTCCCTCGAACTTTTTGAATATATATTTAATGGATGCTTGCGCACCGCAGCTGCGTAAAAATAAAAAATAATAAAAAAAAGAAAAGAAAGATAGATTATTCAAGGAGGCTA
>CAYSZY010000158.1:0-2823 GCA_964435645.1 uncultured Thermococci archaeon
TGCAGTTGGTAACGGTAGACGTGCAATCGGTGTTGAACTTCACGCCGCCGCCGTTCTCGCCGTCATATGTTCCATCGTTGCTGTAGTAGGGCACTCTGTTCTGCGTGAAGGTGCAGTTGGTGATGACAGGCTCAGCGGCAGAGCCGTTGAACATGCCACCCCCTCCAGCGCTCTCTATAATTTCAGCTTGGCCGTCAATGCCCCTAGGAGTATCGGATTCCCCGATGACCGTGTTGGCGACAAAGACGCAGTTGGTGATTACAGGGGTGGTAGAGTCATGATTGTCCATACCGGCACCGCGCCAGAGTGCTTCGTTGTCCCTGAAGATACTGTGTGATATGAAAGGGGTGCTGATTCCCGCATTAAACATGCCTCCACCTCGGAAGTCGGCATAATTGCCAAGGAATGTGCAGTTGTTAACGTAAGAAGTCGAGTTGCTAACATTTGCCATACCCCCCCCGTAGTTCGCCTCATTGTGTGAGAAGGTAGAATCGAAAACTGAAGGTGCAGAGTTATTGGCGTTCATCATGCCCCCTCCGTTGCCTTCTGCCACGTTCTCAAGGAAGGTGCAGTTGGTGAGGGAGGGCGCCGATATATAGCCGTTCATCATGCCCCCTCCGTTTGAGCCGGCAGAGTTACCAATAAACGTGCATCCCTCTATGATAGGGTAACTGGGGTTGCATGCATGCATGCCGCCGCCATTTTCTCCTGCAGAGTTGCCGACAAACAAACAGTTGGTTATGGTCGGCGAAGCGGTGTTGAGTGCCAGCCCACCGCCGTTGTCGCCTGCCGTATTGCCGGTAAACGTGCAGTTGGTAAGAGCAATCGTCCTCGTTTGCGTGTCATCGATAATTTGCATTCCCCCGGCGTCATCCCATGCAGTATTGTTTTCGAAGGTACAGTGGGAGATAGCTAAGGAACAGTCGCGAGAAGATATGCCGGCAGCCGTCGAGGAACTACCGTTGGTGATGGTGAATCCACGTATGGCAACGAGGCTGTCGGTGTCGGAATCGATAAAGATGACACTTCCACTCGCGTTGCCGTTTAGTATGGTGACCCCCTCCCCCATACCCAAAAGCGTAAATGATTTAGCGGGATTAAGAATGGTAAGATTAACGTAATATGTCCCGGGGGCGAACACGACCGTACCGCCGCTGGCGGCGGCGGAGTTCACCGCGGCCTGGATGTCGTCACCCGGTGACACATTCTGGTTCGCCGAGACAGTCGCGGGAAGCACCGCAAAAAGTGATGCCACTAGCAGCATAGAGATGAAAAGATGTCGTTTCATAGGTACACCTGAATAATTATTAGTAAAAATTATTCTATAAGGTTATATATATAGCTTTTTAATTAAATCCCCTTTCTATTGGTTAATTTGTATTAGTTTAGCTCAATAGAACAGCAACACCTTTTTTAGAGCTACAGGCCGGCAGCCGCCACAGAGAGGTTTGATGTTATTCCACTAAGCTAAACAAATACTGAAAAACAATTATTATGTTCAATCCGTGCGCCCATACATTAGGATACGCAATAAGATGACTGTGTGCAAAAAGAAGGATATGGTGGGGACGGCGGGATTCGAACCCGAGTCCACGGGTTTCTCCGATTTTCGCACGAGTGCGCGCTCCATAGATTCGTCATCCACCCTGGTATCCAAGGTGTCCGTAAACCCGTAGTATTATGGATAATGGTCTCTGGAGCCCATGATGATAGGCCTCTACACTACGTCCCCACAGTACAAAATAGAACATAAAGGGAGAGTTTTTAAACCTTTCCCTTTACGTGCGGATAGGATTTTGCCCCCGTTCAGATGCAGAGCTTTCCTGGTATCTTGGGGAACAGGGCCGCGGTCTCGATGCGGTCGAATCCACAGATATAGCGGACAAGGCGCTCAATCCCAATCCCGAATCCAGCGGACGGCAGGATCTTTCCTTCCTGTGCAAGATCCACAAGCACACAGAAGTCGGATGGGTCCTGTTGCTTCTTGTCTATGCGGCGCATAATCTGCGCGTACTCCCACTCTCGCTCCCCCCCGGAAGAAGCCTCGCCGAACCCCTCCGGATAAATGAGGTCCATGTCCAGGAGGATATCAGGGCGCTCGGGGTCCTCGCGGTCATAGAATTCCCTGTCAAGGAGAGGGATATCCACAATCCAGAACGGTTCTGAGGCGCCTTTTGACAGGTCGTTCTCAAAGTTGCTACCGTATGTGGACTCGGCCTCCAAGTACGACACGCGCTTAAACGGGGCCTTTGGTACCAAAAGCGTTCTTCCAATTCCCGCAAGGTCATCTGCCAGCTCCCCGGCACAGTATTCCATGAGGCCGGTGTACATGCGCTCCATAAGCTCCATGACGTCCTCTCGCGAGGCGTTCCTGACCTCGAGGTCAAGCTGCGTAAACTCAAAAAGATGACGTCCACTCTTTGTCTGGTCCAGCGGCTCGAATCGCAGGTTAGGCGAGAAGCTGAATATTTTTTCGTATGCCATAACGGCAAGCTGCTTGTGGAATATCATCGACTTTGTCAACTGGTAATTGTGGCCATAGCAGGTGAATGTAGGATCCAGCGTAGGGTGATTGAGCGGGTCCGTAATTGGCGACAATATAACGGGCGGGATTTCGGTAAATCCCTCTTTGAACAAGAAGTCCCCCAGGAATCGCCTCACGTAGGTATGCACTTTCATTGCTACCTGCATCTGTGTTGAAGTAACCCTGCCGGTGTAATCCGCAACCTCTTTCATCAAATCTTGGTTGGTTAACATATGAATTGCTAACTATTGAGTTGGTATATATATTTATCGTTATTGTATAAGTCATACTGTAATATT
>CAYSZY010000159.1:0-2810 GCA_964435645.1 uncultured Thermococci archaeon
CATATTTAACAGTTCAAGGACACTTCTTTTAATCGCTAACTGTTAAACTTAGGCTCAATAGTCTCAACTGGTTCGGTCTTTGTGATGCGCAGAAATCCATCCTCGGTTTCGCTAGTTAGTGAACTTAGCACTTCCCCTTCAGTCTTTTGGTATACCGATCTGAGATATACTATGGAGGATTATGATTAAGTAGCTTTCCTCTTTCATCCCTTGCTATAATCCTGTGCCTTGTGCATACTTGGCATCTTTTGTCCGAATATTTCGTTCCTTTCGGGCCCTTTGCCCTGCGGGAACGATAGCTCACGCTAGGCTGGTCACGCCGCGCCGTGGCGGCGCAGCGTAGCCAATTGGTCGAGATTAAATCCAAAGCACGCAAACGTGTTCTTGACACGAGTCCTCGCGAGCGTCGTCACGTGCACGTGGCTCGAGCCATAGTGCGTCTTGATGGCGGCGTAGTGTCGCTCGACTGGCATGCGCCTTTTGCTGATGCGCTTGTTTCTCAGCTGGTCGCGGATGACTATGAGGTGGCCGCGCGCGTCGAGCTGCCTTTGCAGCTCGTCCCATATCTCGCGGTCCTTTCCCGTCTTTGCAAGCCGCTCACGAAAGCGCCAGACGGTGGAGTAGTCCGGCGCCTTGTCCGGAAATCCTAGGAATCGCATGAAGTCGATGCGATTGGTGGACTGGTATTCGAGCTCCTGGTCGGACAGGCCGTACCAGGCCTGCAGGAGCAGGAGCTTGATCATGAGAACAGGGTCGGTGTTCGGCCGCCCGCCCTTGGGCGACGTGTTGTCGTAGATGCCGGAAACGATCTTCCTGAAAGGGTGCCAGTTGACATCTCCCGCATCGCCGAGCGCGGCGACCTTTTGGTACTGTTGTTTGAGAATATAAGACTCGAAGGATATCATGTGAATCCATGAAAACCTAAATATATAAAATTAACCGATAGGAAGGAGGAGTTAATCAAAAAACTCTAAAAAGATATACGTACCGTGCCTCAAGCTCAGGCTTGCCATAATCCACTTGCATTGTTTTGAAAAAATAAATCAAATCGAGATAGGCGAGGAATACGCCTACGTCTCAATGTCCGTTCCCGAAGCACCTCGAATCAAAGTGGAAACAAGCATCGGCGTTGACCGTAACACCACAGGGCACGTTGCAGTAGTCGCAAACATCCATACAGGAAAAGTCACAAAGCTCGGCAAGAAATGCCAACACATCCACAAGAAATACTCGTGGATGTGTCGCAATCTCCAAATGAAAGGAAAGTACAACGCCCTTAAAAAGACAAAGAAGCGGGAACAGCGCATCGTCCGTGACACCAATCACAAGATAAGCAGGAAAATCGTAGAGATGGCAAGGAAGCAGCATGCCGTAATAAAATTGGAGAATCTATCAGGAATCAGAAACAGCAAGAAGCACGCTCGCTCGTTAAACTACTCCCCAAATAGTTGGTCGTTCTATCCGCTACAGCAAATCATAGAATACAAAGCCAAGCTGCAGGGAGTGCAGGTCGCCTATGTAGGTCCCGCCTACACCAGTCAACGGTGTAGCAGGTGCGGGACTCTGGGAAAAAGGAACTAAAAATCGTTTTCGTGTTCAAAATGCGGGCACGCCGGCCACGCAGATGCCAACGCCGCTTTCAACATTGGGTTGGCACAGGACGTGAATCAATCTGCCATAGAAAGAGATATGGCAGAGGGGAGCACTGATGCCCCCCACATGGCAATGGCATAGGAAGCATGCCGACCATAAAACCCCATTGGTTTTAGCCGTGGGAGTATATCAGGCTAGTTACTTCTTATCAACGATTTTAATGATGTGATAACCGAACTGTGTCTTTATGGGGCCAACAACAGCGCCTTTTTCACCTTCGAATGCGGCTACTTCAAATTCTCGTATCATCATGCCCCTACCAAAGTATCCTAGGTCTCCGCCTCGCTTTCCCGATGGGCATTCCGAATACTGTTTTGCAAGATCCTCAAAACTAGCCCCCGCATTAATCTTGTCCAATAAGTCTTGTGCCTTTCCCTGGCCCTTGACCAGGATATGTGATGCCTTTACTTGTTTGACCATACTGCTCGTCTCCAAAAATATATAAAAATGTTGGCATATACTGAGGTTACCCTCAGTAGGTATCATCGGCGCTTGTTGGCCGTTTTGTGTAATTTCGATCAATTTCTATGGCCATATCAACAAATCCATTGAGGATAAGTGTTGTGTTTGAAACGTATTTTCTGGCTTGGTCAACTGATACGTCAGGTTCCTTGCATTCTTTTTGCGCGTTGAGGTACGCTTCTAGCTTTACCAGTATATCTGCAATTTTTGCATATTGCGTTGCAAGCTGGATGCCCATCGTTCTGTCGATGGTCTTCTTTGTTATCGCAGTACGGTATTGTTCAAGTAGTGCCTCAATCTCTGCCAGTATATCCAAAGAGTCTTCGGCCTTACGTGCTTCTGGGATATTTCTATATAATGAATCCATTTTAGAGTCTATTTTTCCATACAAAACGTCTTTGACTTTATCCACTGTAATTCCCCCTAGGGTTCCTGTATTTCTTTGTATATGTGACTATTTAAGATATACGTACCAATAAAAAGAACGTATATAATCCTTCCATTATCCTTTATTTTATGTCGTGGATGCCTATGGACGAGACTTGCACAGAAAAAATAGGGGTCTGTACTCATTATATTTCCCTGTGAAAAGAAAAAATGTTTTGATATGATGTGTACTTTATAAACAACAACATGTTTGCAT
Source organism: uncultured Thermococci archaeon (assembly GCA_964435645.1). Classification (GTDB taxonomy): domain Archaea; phylum Methanobacteriota_B; class Thermococci; order Methanofastidiosales; family NM3; genus JAHKLV01. Next base: position 2,759 of record CAYSZY010000159.1, read on the forward strand.
GTTTGCATGTTTGCATGTTTGCATGTTTGCATGTTTGCATGTTTGCATGTTT
>CAYSZY010000160.1:0-2676 GCA_964435645.1 uncultured Thermococci archaeon
TTATTCTTCCTTTCAGTAATAATATTATAACGTTCTGGATACAGTTTTATAAATTTTATTGTGAATCATAACTTTTATGTTGCCATTGATAATATTTCAGGGGTAATATATGCCTCAATTAGGGCGGCAATCACGAGAAGGGCAATTACGAGGTACAGTACACCCCATGCCGCAAGTACCTCGTGTGCATGCGCTCTTAGGACGTCCATGCTGCGTGATTCCGTGTCCCGCGCGGCTGCAAGGGCCCCCCTAATAATCACTATGTTGGACCTGAGCCCCACGCCTGCGGCAATCACAATTGCCGGAAGCTCGAATATCCCATGGGGTGCCAACCCCGCAAGCAGATATGAAGGCGGTTTGTCGAGTATCGTTGCCACAACGCCGATAAGCGCACCGTTGAGCAGCATAGACCCCATTGCGAACAAGCTGCCTAGAATCGGTATCGATGCGAAGAGCATGCTGACGCTTATGGCCATTCGTGTATTGTTCCCAAACAGCACAATGCCCATTTGCCAATTGGGGAACCCCGTTGAAGACTCTGCAAGGTCATCAAGCGATTGGAGCGATTCCTCAATAAGACTGATGCCATCATCTGGAATGGACAATCCTGTCGTTATCCCCGCAATGAAGAGCACCGCTGCTATGAGGATGTACCGATTAGTAGCGGCAAGCTGCCGCTTGACGTCGGCCCATCGCACTGTTTTTACAAGAAATGCCAGAAGAGCGATGGAGACGATGGCCTGTACCCCGTCTATGGATACCCGTGTGGGAAAGAGTTCCTTAATTGGGATACCAATCGTCAGTATCCCCAAAGCCATCATAAGCACGAACGTGCAGGCAGCTGCGGCAAAGTAGGGCATGGCTGGATACGTATCGGGCGAAGCCCGTTTCCAAAGGGCATGCATGCCTGCGGCGCCTAGGGCGCATACGGACAAAAGCGGGAGAAATAGCATGTTACATCGCCATTAATCTACGGGGGTGCAATTCCTGATTAAATACCTGTCGCAGGAACTCCGTGGCATATGAGCCCCTGTTCAGGTAAAAAGATGTTGTGCATGATAGCGCATCCCCTTCTTTGTGCAGCGCATACGAATAGTCTTTGTACCTGGCAAGTATCTCCCTCCCCGAACCGCTGGACGACAGGGCGGGGTAACGGGTATTTTCAAAGTCTTTAGCCGTTATTTCCTCTTTTTCCATAACGTCGTGGGCTATTACGCCCATGAGCGAGGACGGAAGCACGGTGCGGGCGCCGATGAGGGGGCATGCCACCGAAATATCCGTTGGGATCCTTTTCTGGACAGCGCCGCTATTTGATTTGTTCACTGTGGTAAACGCGCGCGTGCCGTTGCGGTCCATTACAATCATGTCGCCCTGTTCGGCAACGTTTGGTGGAACCTCGGATGTTCTTCGTTCTACAATGGTATTGTACAGTTGTGACTGGTACGCATGCACAAACAGCATGAGCAGCCTGGAAGGAAGCGAAAAGAGTGCCTTTATCGGGTCGCCACCCGTCTCGTACAATGAAAAGAGCATGGCGCGCTCGTATTTGAGTGAGTACGGGAATGCATCATACGCCTCTTTTGCGCTCGCCCCCTCAAGATACAAACCACGAACGCCATTATGCGGGTCTAGCGGATATTGCTTGCCGATATACGTATCCACAGCAGCCTGATAGTCCTTGAGCACAATGGCCTTGCCCACTTCCGCCGTGACCGGCCGCTGGAGGCCGAATCGCTGGTATCCGAAATAGTTAATGAATCCGTGGTGGGATTCCATGAGGATCCTGCTGGCCTCAAGCCTTTTTTCAATTGAATACAGTGATTCCCCGATGCCCCTGACGATAATGGTAAACCGATTACCCTTCAGGTCCCCAATCTCGATCCTGTCTCCCCGCCCGCATATCGTGGCGGTGGCATCGGCGATGCGCGTCGATACGATTTTTTCATCATTCACGCCGTAGACCGACATTTTCTGCGTCGTTACGGCATGTTTGTCCTTGAGGCCCGCATACCCTATGGACTTTTGGGAAATGCAGAATCGTTTAGCCATTTCCTTTACAAGAAGTGTTGTGTCCCAGTTCCTTTTTTCGACATCAAGGATGATGCAGTCGTCCTTTGTGTGCCGTATCTCGCTTACCTCGGTAACGACAAAGTCCTCCGGAACTTCTTTGATGTGCATTGTGTATCAGTGGCGATGTGTATTTTTAAATGTGTGCGCCACGCAGGGCTGTGCGAAAAGTTTTTAAATCAATAAAATATTGACTTCATTGTGCCGTCATAGCTCAGTCGGTAGAGCGCCCGCCTGTTAAGCGGATGGTCGCAGGTTCGAGTCCTGCTGACGGCGCCATGATTCCCTTCTTTTTGCTTTATACGGTCCTATCGTGCCATTTTTACAGATGTGTCTGTCCATCTACTCACTCACGCCCGCCTGGGTGGCATGAGCGCTTGGGTGTGCGGGGACACGTTCCCTGAACCCGATCTAGCAACGTGACCGTAAGGCTATTTTTGCTTCATGTTCACGGTGTACATCCGGCCCCTTTCCGGGGGAAAGGTCCTTTTCGTGTGCGTGGTGAGCTGTTCCGAAAGCCTTTTATATTGTTTTCCAGAACAGAGAAACGTCAAGGGCCTATAGCTTAGTTTGGTGGAGCTCCCGGCTCATAACCGGGCGGTCAGGGGT
>CAYSZY010000161.1:0-2662 GCA_964435645.1 uncultured Thermococci archaeon
TGCTGCTGATGGTATTTTCCGCATTTGTCTTGGTCTACGGCTCATACCTTATATGGTCTTTTTTGCATGAGCGCTCACTGCCCCCCGATAGCCGGCACCCTGTCGAATGCCATGATACCATCTATTGGGGAAGGGGTGCTGTCGCGGGATTTCTTAAGGGGCTTATCGCCACGGGGCTGGGAAAACTCATACTTCCCGGCATACTCGATCATAGGCGGATACGCTCTCCTGCCGAAGCGGTGGGTTCTACGACCGTAATAATTTTCATTGTCAATATCGTGGCAGTCCTGTCTCGGATGAATTCCGGATTCGTATCCATTCTTATTGCCCAGAAATCCGCAATCATATCCACCATGGCGTGGGTTGCCCCCGGTGTCATCATCGGTGGAATCCTAGGGCCGAAAATAGCTGTTAAAATACCTCGCCGGCTCATGAAGCCGTATGTCGGCACTATGCTTATCGCCGTGAGCCTCCTGATGGCAATACGTACCGTGGCGCTGTACTGATAAGCGCCGTGTACGTGGAAAAGGAGTATCCCCTATGGGGTGGTTCTGTGTCTGTCCCGGGGAAAGAGAGTGCATTCCCTGACATTTTTCAGGTTGAGCATTTCCATGAGCCACCGTTCAATTCCAAATCCGAATCCCCCGTGGGTGGGCATGCCGTACTTGAATATCTTGAGGTAGTCCCCAAAATTATCCGGATTTAGGCTAAACTCCCTCATTCTCGCAACAATGGTGTCATGCTCGTGGCAGCGCTGGCCGCCGGACGTAAGCTCTACGCCTTTGCAGTCAAGGTCGAATCCCCTGCAGTATTTGTCGTCAGGCTGGATGTAAAAGACCTTGCTTCGGGGGTAGCGCTTGATAAAGTAGTATTCATGTTCCCGCGCGGCCATCTCGTCGCCGAGTATCCGTTCGCTCTCTGTTCCAAGGTCGTCACCCCATGTTATGCCAAATCCCTTTTTTGTAAGGATGTCCACCGCCTCGTCGTAGGTAAGGCGCTTAAACGGGACTGCGGGTACGGTAAGCTCGACACCTATCAGTGAAAGCTCCTTTTCGCACTCAGTTTTGATTCCCTTGACTGTATGGTTGATAAGCATCTCGAGAATGCGCATGACGTCCTCCTCATCGTCGATAAAGGACATTTCAATATCTATTGCCGTGACCTCATTGAGGTGGCGTGTCGTGTTATGCTCCTCCGCACGGAAGTATGTCGCGATCTCGAATATGCGTTCCATGCCCCCGGCCATGCACATCTGCTTGTACAGCTGTGGGGACTGGGACAGGAATGCCTGCTTTTCAAAGTATTGGACCGGAAAGAGGTCCGTGCCGCCTTCTGAGGCGGTGGAAATGATCTTGGATGTATGGACCTCCATAAAAGACTCGGTGGTGAGAAACTCCCGTGCGTATTTCAGGAGGACGTGGCGTATCTTGAAGATTGCCAGTGTTTCTGGGCGCCGGAGGTCGACAAAGCGATTGTCCAGGCGCGTGTCAAGCTCTGCACCGACCTTGCCGCTTGGGTCCAGCGGCAGTGGTGTGGCAGCACTGCTGATTATGAGTATCTCATCTGGGATGAGCTCTGTTGCAAAGTCCCGTGAATTGGCCTCCTTCGCCTCTCCTCTCACCGTGACAACGTCTTCTCTGTTGAGCGTGTCGACCATCTCAAACAATACTGGGTCAACTTTCTTTTTTGGGAGGGTGACCTGGTAGAGTCCGTCCCTGTTCCTGATAATAATAAACTTGATGCCGCCCATGTTGCGTATTTCATGTACCCATCCGTTGAGTGTGTCCATGCGTGTTCCACCTGATTATTCTGGTATGATATCAACTGATTCGTTGGTCATCTTTAGTACGATGGTTTCAACGCTTTTTAAGTTCATTGGTAGTTTCTTCTTCTCCTTTAGGTGGATTCGCAGTTTCTTGCGCATTTCGCCGCCCGGCAGGTACAACCTGTTGACACCGGTGACCCGTGCGGGGTACAGGAGGTCTTCTATTACCCGTTTGCTGTCCGTTGTATGGGCAACAACACGAATCTTCATCCCCATATTGCGCTGCAGCTGCTTGATGATTTTTCCGCCTTTGCCGATAATGGATCCTAAGTCTTCCTCGTTTACCACCATAATGGCGGTGCCTTGTTCCTCAAAGGCATGAAAAAACGTTATCGTATTGGAAATATTATACTGCTGCGAGAGCAAGAAAAGCTGTTGTGAAAGTGTTACGTCTAAATCTGATATACGCCCCGTTTCGAGTTTTTCATTGCATCCTGAGCACAACATACCACTTTTTAGGCATATATCGCAGATGGGTGTCTTCATACGGAGAGACCTCCTTCTCCCCCATAGCTACTTCTTGAGTATTATCTCTATCGTCGAGGTGTTCGTTGTACCCCCCTCCTTTCGGGGGAGTTCCTCCGTGCCGGTGAAGATTCTGTCCACCAGCGTTCCTGGCATAAACCTGTTCCTGACAATCTCGGCAACATCCACTGCCCTAGAGATGGCTTTCCCACGGGCCTTTAGGATTACTTCAGCAGCGCCCCCATTGAACTGTGTTGTAACTACAAGCACGTAACTCATTGGTGGTTTGTTGCCGACATAAACGACATTTTCTTCGGTCACGTCATAGCCTCCATATGCAAAAATAGCTTATTTTAATCATTTTAGAAAATA
>CAYSZY010000162.1:0-2648 GCA_964435645.1 uncultured Thermococci archaeon
GTCATACGCATACGGCCTGCCGTCTACTTCCTTGGCCTTCGGGAGGACCATGGCCGATTGAGGGTATCCAAGTTTCGGCTGGGTGATGAGTTTATTCAACCGAAGGCTGCCCAGGAGCTTTTTAAAGCTAACATCATCTACCTGTCCAAGGATGCCGAAACTGCCACATATCATGCGCAGCTTATTGCGTTCTTCCGGTCGATGGGGGCGAAGGTCTATCTTATCGACCTCTGCAGATACTGTGCCATCGACGGGTACATGACGGGAACCACCAGCAGATTTCTTCTCTTCCACGGCGAAAAGATTTGTCTCGTATGCGCAAAGCGCGAGATAGAACAGGAGATGAGGTTTCGGAACATTGCCTTTTCACCGAAAATACTCGATGTCCTAAAACGGGTGCGCGATGTGGACAAGGTGCTCAAGATGTTCGACCCGGCAACCGATGTGGTGAAGGATTCGCGCCTTTCTCTTATCGATACCGTTCCTGCCGACTCGAGTGCGGTAAAGATACCGCTCAAGGGCCTTGCCCTTCCCAGAACGGTCCATACATACCTCTCCCGCGCTAAGATATCGTATTTGCTTCCTGTACAGGCAAAGGCGATACGCGCCGGCCTGCTGGCGGGAACGCCGCTTCTTATCTCCAGTGCCACGGCTTCCGGCAAGACGCTTGTGGCAGAGATGGCGGGGATAACCGCACTTGCATCCGGAAAACGATTCTTCTATCTCACCCCCCTCGTCGCGCTTGCAAATCAGAAGTATGAGGAATTTCGGCGCAAGCTGGGCCATACATACAACGTTTCGATACGGGTGGGCATGTCCCGCATCAAGTCGCCTGACGACCCCGTGATAGTCGATACCGACATAGGGGCCGATGTCGTCGTTGCCACATATGAGGCGCTAGACTTTGTGCTGCGGTCGGGAATCCCCGTCGGTGACATCGGCTGTGTGGTCATCGATGAGATCCACATGCTTGGTGACCCTGACAGGGGTTACCGGCTTGCGGGCCTTATTACTCGCCTTAAGACGCTGTGCCCCCGTGCCCAGATTGTGGGCCTTTCTGCCACAATCGGCAATACCGCGGAGCTGGCACGGGAATTGGACCTGCTTCCCATCACATATGACAAGCGGCCGATTCCGTTGGAGCGGCACCTGATATTCAAACAGGACAATCGCAAGCAGGAAGTCGTTAAGCGCATCGTCGACAAGGAATGGAAGACGATGTCCCTTACGGGATACCATGGCCAGACAATGATTTTTACCAATTCCCGTCTCAAGTGCAGCCAGCTTTCTAGCTATCTCGGTTCCAAGGGGTTGCGTGCAGCAGGATACCATTCAGGGCTTTCCTATGCTGAACGCAAACGCATAGAACGGGGGTACTGGAAACAGGAGCTGCAGTGTGTTGTCACCACCGCCGCACTGGCGGCCGGTGTTGATTTTCCCTCGTCTGCCGTGATTCTCGAATCCATGGTCATGGGCATCGAGCCGCTGTCTGTGGGGGAGTTCCATCAGATGCTCGGCCGTGCGGGAAGGCCAGGGTATCATGAGTTGGGAAAGGTGTATCTCCTCGTAGATCCTCTTCGGCAGGTGCGGGGCGAGTCGGAGGACGCAATAGCCTTTTTTCTCCTGGATGGCGATGTGGAAGATGTGGATGTCGAGCTCGATGATGAGCGGGAGCTGGAGGAGCTGCTTGCGTGCATGGCCACAGGTCACACCCCCCTCTCCGACTTCAACACCCATGCACTCTGGCCGCTGCCCCTCGAAAAGGTCTCAGTCCTCGAGCAGCATGGCATGGTGAAAAGGGGCATCCCCACAAAGCTCGGCCTGGCCGTTTCAAGCAGCTTCCTTTCGATTAAGGAAGCGATGAGGATACGGGCGTCTATACGAAAGGACCCCATCGACACCGTGGTGGTGTTGCACCCTTTCGAGTCGGTCTACCTTTCGCAAGGGCTGCATTCGATGCTTAAGACCGGCTCATTCCGGCTCTTTTCGGGGGAAGTGCTCGAAAAGCTCGAAAATGCTGATTCGGTATCGCGCCTTCCCGTTCAGGGCAGGGAGTGTATCCTCAAAATCATGATGTCGTTCTTTTCATGTGACTGCGGGGATCCGTTTTGCGAGCACCCGGCCCAGGAATTCACGCGGCTGATTCTCGATCTTCGAATGTCGGGCCTCTCACCACGTGCCATATCGGCACATTTCGGTAGGGAATACGACCTTCTCCTCTATACAGGGGATGTGTACTCATTCCTTGACCAGATTGTCCACAAGCTCGAGGCAATAGGGCGCATCGCCTCTGCGATGGGGCGACAGGATGCCGTGGCCCGTGTACGGAAATTGATCAAGCGCGTGGAGGGTTAGGGATTGGGGAAATGATTCCAGTCTTTTCCGCACACATCGGCACAGCTGTCCTTTTGCCCTGTTGCTTGGCAAGGGGCTTGCAAGCATCCTTAATCCCCAATGATGGGGCACATGGGATTATTGCCGTCCCCACAGCGGCAATGCCAGGAATTTCCATGCGCACACTCGCTTCGGCAACATAAAATCCTATGTCACGCCTATGAGCGTGAGCATTTCCATGGCGATAAAGATGCCACCTGATATCTGTTTCATGGTTCGTTCGGGCACGTATTCATCTATTTTCGCGCCTGCAA
>CAYSZY010000163.1:0-2465 GCA_964435645.1 uncultured Thermococci archaeon
CCGATGGAAAGTGTTTTATTGTCGGTAGGCCTAGGTATGACTGTCCTTGTTTTGTGTTTATTGATCATGAATTACATAACAAGGACACTTCTTTTACAAGCTAACTGTCAAAGTCAGGTTATTGTGATATCTTCCATTGCCATGTGATTCACCAGGTCAGTGTCGGAGCTGCCATTTTACTGCGTGGGCAGGAAGTTCGACTTAGTGAAAGCGTTCGGGACAACGCTTATACATTTTGAAGCCGCCATAGGGGCATGCGGCATCTTCTCGTTATTCTGGCTGTCATTATGATGGTTGTTCCCTTGTGCGGATGCACCAGTGGTGGCGAAATGGATACTACTGCCCCTGCTTCAACAATAGGTCCCACCACCCCCATACTGTCCCCCCTCTGGGAGAATAGATTCGAGGGGAAGGTATGGGAACCCTTTCCAATGCATGATGGGATTTGTGTTGTCACGCTTTCGCACATGTACTTTTTTTCGAATGAGGGAGACCTGCGCTGGAGCACTTCATACGATGGCTCGATGCGTATGAGGCAAGTCACCGACGGCGCTTCGGTGTATGTGGCATACCTGGATGGATCTGTTGAACGACGCTCCCATGAGACTGGTGATATCGCATGGCGACAAAGCATTGACGAGGAACCAAATTGCCTGAACTTGTGTCTCCACGATGGACGGTTGTATGTTCCGTCGGTAAAAGACGAAATCGTATGCATTGACGCAGAAACGGGGGATATACTGTGGAGGAGAGGATATGCCAACGGCAATATGCTATTATTCTCAGCCATAATGCCGCTTGGAGACGCCCTCCTTGTCGATACATATGCCGCGGATATGCATGCGTTTCTTATCGATCCGGCTACGGGAGATATGCTCGATACATGGGATGAGGCCTATTTGGGCGACATGATCATCCATGATGATATGGTGTATTCGATCGCCATGAAGTCACTCAAATGCCTAGATGCGAACGGCGCCGTTGAATGGCAAATAGACGACCACGAATATTTGTGTACATGGATTGGACCTGTTATTAGTTATCCATTCCTCTTTTTTGTCACCTGTATGAACAGGATGGATTGCATTGATATACGTTCAGGAGAGATTGCATGGATGCTCTGGGCGGGATACGTTTTCTGCGACCCGATGGTTCTCCCTGAAGTTGCCATTGGAAATCCTGCGTGTGTCGCAGTGGGGGATTCGATGCTCATTATGGAATCGGTCACTGATCCTGGAACAGTCATAATAAGGGATATTGCTACCGGCGTAAAGATCGCCTTGCTACCGGCGGTGGGGGATACGCCATTGTCATTCGCCACCGATGGCACCCTCCTGTACTGTATGTCGGAGGGCACTATTGCATGCTACAACCTTGAGGGAATCTGACACGAATCATATTGTATCAAAAAGTACACGAATAGCATTGTTCGATTGGTGCTGTTCCCAATTGTTTTACATACGATGCACAACTACCGATAAATATAGGAACATAATAATCATCTTGTCAATATTATTATTTTTACTTTCTATGATTGCAAAGTAAAATTTTGGTATTTCTCTCTTTTTAGACTACAGAAATAAGGGGTGTAAAATCACCTGTTTATACCGCTTTATTATTTCTATTTCTATCCTTATTTTCATGAATGGCAAACAGGTTCTACTTTGAACCGATTTGTAAGGAAAAAGTGGAGACACGTATCTATATCATTTTGGATTAAAGCAATAAAGTATAGCACTGATATTAATACGGATGTTTTCCGCTCCATCATTGCATGCTTCAGGCGTAATCGCCTTATATTACCATTCCTAATGAGTATCCAAATGCAGGTGCCATCTTCCCTGCACGGGATAATACCATGAAGCTTGAAATCTGGCGTACCCTCCTGACACTGACCATCGTTTGCTGCATACTCTGCAGCGGCTGCATAGCGGGCGGCGACAACGTGGATACTGTACCCCCTACGTCTACGGAGGCACCGACCACCGCCATGCCGACTACCACGACGCCTGTGTCTACGGAGTCGCCCTATACCATCCAGCTTGCCGACGCGTGGACGCACGATATAGGTGGCGAACCCGATTTTCCCCCGTTCCTCGTCCAGGATTCCGTCTGCGTTGTCACGGATGGGCGCATCGTGCTTATCTCCGGAGATGGAGATGTACTATGGGATAAACAGCTCACGGATGTTGTGTTTATAGCTCCAATATCATCTGGTGAGTCTGTCTACCTCGTCTACGCCGATGGGAGTGTCGAGCGCCGTGACGGTGCTACCGGCGAAGTGCTATGGGCAAAGTCTGTCGATGCCAATCCTGCTATGCCGGTGTGTGCATACGGAGAGCGCCTGTATGTCGCAATAAACGCTCATCTCCTGTGCCTTTTGGCAGAAACGGGAGGGGTGTTATGGGATGTAGAGCTTCCGAGGGGCACTGTCTACTCATGCATAGTCCCTTACGGTGATCAGC
>CAYSZY010000164.1:0-2399 GCA_964435645.1 uncultured Thermococci archaeon
GCACTTGCGGCCCAACGTTCCTGACGTGCTCAAACCACAAAACCCTATTCTTACCGAATTTGCATATCATCTCGCTTCGCCTGACAACATTGCCGGCGTTAACATGTCCATTTCGGAAATAGACCAGAAAACGGAAACGATAAAAATATCTATTGAAGGCAGCGACCTATGCTATTCAATACTGCACAGGGAAATAGAAAGCTTAGGTGGGCCATACACTCAACTGACGAGGTTGCCGCCGGAAAAAAGATAATTGACGAAGTAGACACGGCCCAAGACGGGTAATTACGCCCCAAGCTTGGCCTTGATAAATACAATCCATTCCCCAAGGCCAATACCGTCCTTGCAGCTTGACAGAAGAACGCTTCCTGAACCGCAGGTAACTGCATCATCACGCATCTTTTCGGCTGATGCGCCGACATATTGCGCTATGTCAACCTTGTTTACTATAGCAAGGTCAGCATTCTTGAATATTACCGGATGCTTGAGGACGATATCGTCTCCTTCCGAAACGGACACTACCACTACCTTGGCATGTTCGCCAAGGTCAAAGTCAGAAGGGCATATCAGATTCCCCACGTTTTCGATAAACAGCAAGTCTATGGAATCAGGATTGGTGTGTTCAAATGCATGCTCGAGCGCGTGCTCGACAAAATGTGCATCGAGATGGCATTCCTTCCCAGTCGAGACTGGGATGACGGTGATGCCGTGGCGTGCGAACCTATCGCTGTCAAACGATGCGACAACATCGCCGGCGATGGCCGCTATCCCATATTGGCCCTTGAGTTCCTCGATAGCATATTCTATGAGACTTGTCTTTCCAGAACCTATCGCACCCATTACATTGATTACGGTGATACCATGGCCATCGAAGAATTTCCTGTTATCTGATGCGATTTTTTTGTTTATTCGCAGAATATCCTGTTCCATCCTTACATTCGATACCTTATGCATACCCTCACCGTACAACTTGTATTGTCTTGATGAGCATTTCTCGCCCTTGGCATATAAACGTATTGTGGGACCCGCACGACGTGCATGAAAAGTCGGGGACCGCATAATGGAGCAGCTTGTCGCCAGGATCCGCGGCCACATCGCTGATGCCCCCGCATTCCCTGCACTCGACCTTTCCCGAGACAGTCTCAAATTCAATGGCAGCACCATCTGCCAGGGTGTTTTCAAGAAAAGAAGTAATCCAAAATGAAATTTGCTCCACATTGATGAGGGCAAGCTCACCGAATACGAGCGTTATCTTTTTCACTGATACGGCATCCTGTGCCTCCGCTTCCGCAAGTACTGCATCAACAACTGTCTGGGCTACGGTGACCTCGTGCATTACATAGTGTCCAATGAGAAGATTTAAAAAATTGCTTGAGCTTTTTGGTGTATGAACATTACCACGAAAGATGGGGCAGGAGGCAAGAAAATGCAACATTTTCTCGACGACATGGTGCTGTCCATCTTTGGGGAAGGAACTGCAGGGGAGATTAGCCTAGCTGATCTGGACGATGGTGCCTCTTTTGGAGACTATATTATTTCCACAGACGGCCATACCGTAAAACCCCTTTTCTTCAGAGGTGGTGACATCGGGAAGCTTTCAGCATGCGGGACGCTTAACGATGTTTCCGTCATGGGCGCAAAACCAATGCTGCTGACATGTTCGTTCATCATACAGGCAGGTATGGGCAGGGAGCAACTTGCGCAGATAATGCATTCAATGAGACGCTCCTGCGATGATGTTGGTGCCCAGATAGTGGCAGGTGACACCAAGGTTGTCGAAGACCCAATAGGTATGTACATCAGCACGACCGGCGTAGGAACGGCATGGGAAGGACTGAACCATAATACCACAATCCTCGGTACGAAAAGAACGGGAGATCACAGATTTGTTACAGACAGGGGGCTGATGGCAGGGGATGTGATAATTACATCCGGCACGATTGGGGACCATGGCATATCCCTGATGGCAGAGCGCGAGGAACTGCCGCTTTCAGGCCCGCTCTCATCGGACGTGGCACCAGTATGGGACATAGTAAAACGAGCTCTCGAGGAAGGGGGTGTCACTGCGATGAAAGACCCAACGAGAGGGGGGCTTTCAGGTGCGCTCAACGAGATGGCATCAAAATCCGGTGTTGGGATTGTCATTGCGGAATCGGACATACCCGTCTCTACACAGACACGCGCCGCAGCAGACATCCTGGGAATCAATCATCTTGATGTTGCCAATGAGGGGAAGGTCGTGATGGGGGTTACCGCAGAAACTAGCGATGACGTCCTTAAGGCGATACGTCAGTCCCCCTATGGAAAAGATGCTGCAATCATAGGAGTAGTAACCAAACAAAGGAGAGTATTCCTTTCTACATCCATTGGCGCAAAACGGCTCCTTGACATGCCTGATG
>CAYSZY010000165.1:0-2375 GCA_964435645.1 uncultured Thermococci archaeon
CCCCACCAGCGTTAGCGGAGGTATGGGTAAACGGCGATGGTAGCGAAGATGCCACAACTATCACTGCCGCCTTGGGCATGGTTGCCGTTGGCGGTACCGTGCACATCATGGAAGGCACGTATATGGAAAATATAACAATCGACTTCGGTGTGTCCTTTGTTGGCTATGACGATGTTATCATCACACCACTTGACCCCATGGTCGGTACGGTGACGGTGACTGATGCAGATGTCTCATTTTCATCCCTTACTATAAAAGGGGGCACCGAATGTGTGGATGCATCGCTTTCCGAAGGCACATATTCCCTTACGTTTGTGGATTGCAACCTATATTACGGGTCTGTACCGCTGAGCAAGATTCATATCGAGGTGACCAATGCAGCGTACGATATCTCCTTTACGGGGTGTGAAATCAGCGGCGACAAAGACAGCAATGGGCTGACGCTCATCTCCGATGCCAGCACCGGGACGCTTACGCTTATTGCCAACAACTTCACCGAGAATTATTATGGGGTCTTCTTAGATTCCGGCAACAATTCATACGACAGCATCAATTCGGCCGATAACTTCTTCTACCAGAACCTAACCGGCCTGCAAGTGACCAGCAAGGGCTCATCTGTCGACGTTTCGCTTTCACGCGATTATTTCGAAGAGCATGACGCTGCGGGGATATACATCGCTGCCCCCGGCATCCCCCCTGTGCCCGGACCGGCGACAATATCCTTTGATATCGATGAAACCCGTGTAGACTCAAGTGGTGGCCTTGGAGACTTAGGTCCTGAGGGCGCCGGTATTTTCCTGCAGGCCAACGGTAGTACGCACATGACAGGGGCAGTATCCAACTCTTTTATTATTCATAATTCTGAGAGTGGCATCTATGCCAGTTGCGATGAGACGTCTTCGTGCGACCTTGCCGTAACCGACTCTTTCATAGTCTTAAATGGACACGGTGGCATATTCAACCCATTAGATGATGAGGCATATGAAACACTATATGGCGGTGCTATCGAAGTTATCGGCGACCCGCTTGTCAGCTCCGGCCCTGATGGCGTGGCAAGCGAGGGAAATATGGCACTTGATGTGCGCAATTCTGCATTGTGGCTCAACGGATTCGGTATCATGGGCGCCCACGCAGATGTTGTGGCAGAGCATAACGATTTCTGGATAAATTTTGGCCCAGGGATTATGGTGGCATATGAGTCGGATATCTATGCCAACAGCAACTACATGTCTAATAACTATGATGGCATAGTTGTTGAGGGAGCACGTGCCACGATCACGAACAATATTATCATAGAGCATTTTTTAACACCCCTGGCAACAGCGCTTGACAGTAGTCCCACGATGTATTACCCAATGGGAAATGGCGTATATATCGTGGGTTCCGAGGCCATAGTCGCAAACAACACGATTGTGGACAATGCCTCAAACGGCATATTAATTGTAGATGGATACGCGCCCTATGCCGCCCCTGTTGACGGCAATGGCATCTATGCGTTGCCCATAAAAATTGTCAACAACATCGTCACCGACAATGGGGTATATGGCGCGGCCACGCCCCGTGACGGGGTTTGCGTTGCCTATAATATCGCGTACATGCCCTATATGTATATGTACGATGGGGGGGAGGAAACGCAATTCTTCAACTTTTTCATATCGCACAATGATGTATGGTCCGAGATGTCCTCTAACAACTTCTCTGATTCCCTTTTGGGATATGAGGGTGCCTATGGCAACATCTCTGCAGATCCCCTCTTTTTAGACTATATGATGCATCTTGATAATAATTCGCCGTGCCTCAACTCCGGCATGGATACCGGCAGGCCTGAGTACGGCAACGTGAGGTACGACTTTTTCCGCGCCATAGACTTGGCCATGAGTCCTGCGCTAGCGCGGATTCCGGCACTCGACGGGATGCCAATCCGTGACGGGAACGGGATGCCGATGGAAGATGCGCTTGTACGCAGGCCGCAGGCGGCGGTATACGATATCGGTGCCCAAGAGATGAAAGCGGTCGAGTTCTCCATCGTGACCTACACCCCTGTTGTCATGACAGGGCTCTTCCAGGCAAATGCGGTGTGGGCCAATATCCTCACTCTTCTTCCAGGGGATCTCCCCCCAGATGTGCAGGCACAGGTAGATGCACTGCTTGCCCAGGTGCAGCAGAATATCGAAGGGGCCATGAGGCTTACTAATCCCATAGCGGCATCAGGGTCTTTGCAGCGCGCTTTGGCACTTATGCAGGAAATTGAAGCTTTAATATACTAAAAAGCTTCATTTTTTATTTTTTTTCTTTATTTGATGTTATTATTTTAAATTATTATTAACTTAATCACCATAACGCCACAGCCCCGTGGAGTGATGCGATTATCCATC
>CAYSZY010000166.1:0-2335 GCA_964435645.1 uncultured Thermococci archaeon
CCTTGCGCCATGTTGTCTTCGTTGTGCCGGTAGGTGTATCCTAACGCCACAAGCGCATATGTGCCCAGCACACAAACGATTGCAATTGAGGCAGGTTTCGAAACGGAAACAAATCTCGTCACTGCAAAAAAGAGTGATATCATAGCCAGCGCCGCCCATGCGTGGTGCTTGTACCATGAATAGTTGTGGCGACCATTACCCCCCATGCTACATCTACGCGCCGCGCCTTAATATTTTTTTCCGGCAACCTTTTATCAATTTATTTCTCATGTATTGCTATGGCACACAAAAAAACGGCTGTGTCGGCATCAATTCTTGTGACACTCTTGTGGTCATCGCCCTTTGTTCTCGTTAAGGTGAGGCTTTGGGATATACACCCCCCTTCTGCTCATCGCTATTGCGATTCACCGGTACACGGGGGGACGGGCTGCAATTATCCCTCTCCACACAGGACATCGTGGCTCTCGGCGTTACCGTCTACGTGCTTGTACAAGGCCCCCAGATATACGGCCTGTACTGCCAGCCGGCAGTATCCGTTGCCTTTATCCCCAACTTCACACCGCTTATGGTGCTAGGCGCTTGGCGTGGCATTTCTCGGCGAGTCGCTCCATGCAACGCAGTACGCTGGCATTGCGCTTGTATTTGTGGGCGTCCTTGTCGTTCAGCTTGGCGATTCGCAGCGTGCCTGCGTGACCCGTCGCCACCGTGGACAACCATAGGGCAGATTTAAAAAATGAATGTGTGCGCCATTGGGCGCACAAAATATGCTTATCAAGACCCTGTGTCCCGTGCAGCAGCCTTTTCCGCCTGCTTTGCGCGGTATTGGAGAGCGAGGTAGAAGAGCACGCCCATAAGCAGCGCCCAGGTCGCACCCCTTGTCGCGAGGATCCCGCCAATCATGCCGGAGATGCCGCGCTCGATATTTGTTGACACAAGCTCCATTGCCAGGTAGGTGCAGAGGTATCCCTGGATGGCCATGGTCAGGCCAAATCCGATGGGAAGCGCCGGCTGAACGAGGATGACCAAGGGGTAGAGGAACATGATAATCCCCATGCCCCAGAAGTAGCTTGTCGCACCGCCCCAAAACGAGTATTCCTCGTCGGGCGTGGAATTTTTGTACCTGTTGACGACTAGTGCCTGGCCTCCCGTCCACAACGGCCCAGCCAAGGGCAGGAAGGGGAAGAAGAGCGCAGAAAGGTTGCGCATGCCGGCCCAGAAGTTCGCCCTGTTGGGGTCCATTACCACGAGCTCGTCGGGGCGGGAGTCGTTGGCCTCCTCGATGAGTGCATGATTGATGAGTATGTCCCCGAATGCCAAGATGTATGCAATGATTGCTGTTGATATGGCGCCGAGGAACATGTCTGCGCTGGGCCACCCGATAGAAAACGGCGACATTGCCGTATAGGTCTCAGTGAGGTGCGGGACAAAGACCCAACCCTGGTCGAATATGTTTTCCGGGCGTGAAATCTCTCCCAGTGCAAGCCCTACCGCATAGCCGATAAGGAATGTCGGCGCTATGCCGTACTTTGCCACCCATGCGTACCAGCGGTGCTGCGAACGGTACGCCAGCGAGCGGGGGGACCACATTATGAAAAATGACAGGATGATTGCAATAAGAAATGACACTGATAGGGGGCCGACGCCCCCTCCAAGGCTCCATCGGGAAACGCCGTTCTGGATGCCTGAGCCGGTGTTTTCCCATACCCTGACGATGGCTGCGACACCTGCGCCTAGGAGGATTCCCGACTTGATTGACGCCGGCACAAAGCTTACGAGCTTTTTTGCGCCCCCTGAAAACGCCATGATAAAGAAAAGGGCCGCAACGATGAGCTGGAGCGCAATCATCGCCTGTATTGCCCCCTGCGTACCCACATCGGTCGTATAGCCGAGGATAAACGCCATGTAAATGGGTATGCCTGCGGTAATCCATCCCGCGACACTGGGATCACCGAACGCGGTATGGAGCATTGCCATGAAGTGATAGAGAATCACCATGGTAAGCGCCACCTCGTACGATATGCCGAAAGCAGACTGCAGAGCAGCGATGATGCTAAGGGGCACGACACAAAGTATCATGCCCACGATAAAGTCCGGCCACTCCAGCGGGTAGTGTATAATCGGGAGGCGAAGGCGCAGCGGCCCGCCCCAGTATGGTTGTTCTGTCTCTCCAGGTTCTCTCTCTTTGCCGAGGTACCATCTCATATGATTCACCAGTGATATGATATTTTTACCAATATTGGAATATTTTTTCGTTTAAGGAGAATATCCTACTATATAAATGTTATCCAGCTCTTTTGTGCACATTGTTTATTTGTAATAAAAATATTATCTAATT
>CAYSZY010000167.1:0-2296 GCA_964435645.1 uncultured Thermococci archaeon
TAATAACGTAAGCAGAATCAATTCATTCCGCGGCTGAAGACTGTGGGCTTTCTGGGAAACGAGGCGTAAGATGCCTCGCAAGGCGCAGTGCAAGAGCCATGATGGTCATTATGGGGGGAAAGCCAGGTGCCGTGGGCAGCACGCTTGCATCGCAGACGTACAATCCAGCAATGCGCGTCTCGAGCGATGTCGAAACAACCGTGCCGATGGCAGCCGTTCCCAATGGGTGTGCACCGTTGATGGGCGTCTCGAAGAGTGAGCCGGGGTCGGCGCCTGCGGTTACGAGGATATCCCGTGCAACAGCCTTTGCATCATCAAAGATTGCCTTGTCATGCGCAGTTACGGCCTTTGAGACGGTGCCGTCGGCATAGACGCGGCCCTCGTCGCTGTCACGTATCTTTATCATGAGCCCCAAGGCGTTGTGCGGCCCAAACCCGTACATGCACGTTTCACGAATATGCTTTGAAACGGCACCGTAGTTGACGTTGGGTGAGAGGATAAATCCCCTCTTCTCAAGATGGTCGATGCAGACGAGCGGCATGGGAAGCTCACGGGAAAACGTCGCAGTGCGAACAAATCCATAGACGTGTGCAAGGAGGTCGACTGAAAGCCTCATGCCGGCTTCGATACCCGATGCCTGAAGGATCACCGGTGTGGCGAGCCCGCCAGCACATACCACCACGCACGGGGCGTGATATTCCACCGGGGCCCCTCCGGATACGGCGGCCACACCCGTTACGCGGACGCCATCGTGGAGCGCCTTGGTGCATTCGGTGCCGTACATCACCGTGGCGCCGTACGCCACGGCGTCGTCGAGGGTCTCTCTCGCAGACCACCTGGCCCCGGTTGCGCACCCTTTGAGGCACATGCCGCACCCGTCGCACCGCGAAACGTTGATGCACTTGCCCATGGGCACAAACGCCAGGTCAAGCGCCTCTCCCGCAGCAGCTATCGCGCGGCAGGCCTCGTGGCGCAATGAGGCGTCAAGCGGGGCGGCGCCAACTTCCTCCTCAAGCGCGGCGAGCTCCCGTGACAGGTCGATGCCGAGTGCACAGAGCTCATTGACAAGGCACGGCACCATGTTTCCGGCCGATATCTCCGTAGTGCCGCCTGCGGTGACGGCACGCAGTATCGGCACGCCCTCCCGGGACAGTACCACATCGGCGGCAAGAGGGGGGGAGCCGGCCATCTGCGGGTGTACACCCTTCTCCAGCACAAGTACGCGCTTTCCGTCCCTGGCCAGCTCACGGGCAAGCGGGGCGCCCCCCGCACCGGTCCCGACAATGATGACGTCATATGAATCCATGGAAATTCATAGCAATCAGATACATAAAAGCATGACGCAAGCATAAAATACATATACATAATACGTAAACATATACGATAATGGCAACTTCACCGTATGATGAATCCACCTTTAGGGGACTCCGAAAATTTAACGCCTTTATGGGCGCCCTGCACTTTGTGCAGGCACTGGTACTGCTTGCAATAAGCAACGACTTCCAGCTGCCTATAAAAACGTTCTACGTCTACTTTAGCGAACAGACCCAGATGCTTGAGACCGTGGCAAAGGAGATTACCACGATACAGCTCGGACCGTTTATCGCCCTCTTCCTGCTCATATCGGCCGTATGCCACTTTTACCTTGCGACCATCGGATACCGGTGGTATGTAGATAATCTCCAAAAGCATATCAACTACCTCAGATGGTACGAGTACGCGGTCAGCTCCTCGGTGATGATTGTCCTTATCGCCATGCTCACCGGTGCGTACGATGTGACCACCCTCATTCTGCTCTTCATGATAAACGCCTGTATGAACCTGTTCGGCCTGCTTATGGAGATGTATCGCCAGAAGACGGAGAAGACCAACTGGGCCGCATACATCTTCGGGTGTTTCGCCGGCGCAGGCCCGTGGATAGTCATCGGATTGCACCTTGCAGGATCCGGCGGCGACGCAGGGGGAGTACCCACCTTCGTGTATTATATCTTCGGTTCACTGTTCCTGTTCTTCATGAGCTTTGCCGCAAACATGTTGCTGCAGTACATGGAAATCGGCCCCTGGAAAAGCTACTATTTCGGGGAAAAGATGTATATCGTGCTGAGCCTTGTCGCAAAGACCGCACTTGCATGGCAGGTATTCTTCGGAACGCTGCGCCCGATTTGATTTTCTTTTTATTTTTATTTTTTTCTTCTATTTACCAATATATTTATTAATACCATTTCTGCATTATATCCCATGAAACATACAATATCCGTACTGTTCATATCATTTGCATTGTTATGCTCATTTTTTA
>CAYSZY010000168.1:0-2253 GCA_964435645.1 uncultured Thermococci archaeon
TAACGTTTCACAGTATCTATTTGTAATGGCTGACGACTTGTACGAGAGGGGCTTCGTCGATAAAATTCTTGGTGACATCTTCTACACAACTACACAGAAGGCGCGGGAAGAGATAACAGCGATGACGACGTTGGACAAGACTACACCAATCCTGACGGTGGCTTGTAGAAATGGAGAGACCGCTTTTTATTTGGCCAAAACGTTTGGGTGCCCCGTGCAAGGCATGGATTTTTTTGATGGTAATATTAAAGAGGCAGAAAAGACTGCTAGAAGAGAAAAACTTACAAAATTGGTATCTTTCAAAAAAGCCTTTGCAGAAAATATCCCCTTTGATGACAAGCAGTATGACATCGTTTTTCTAGAGCGTTCCCTTTCATGCTATGAAAACAAGGAACTGGTCATATCCGAATGCATACGTGTCCTAAAACCAGGTGGCATTTTCACCATGAGCGATTTTATCGTTGACAATCTCGACGAGGACAAGCGCGAGGCACTAAAGGAGATGACATGCCTTGTGACTGCCCTGTCGCTCAACGAATACATGCATATCCTGGAAAAGAACAAACTCACGACCATACAAAGCGAGAAACGTGAAGACATAGCTGCAAAAAATACAAAGGTGCTTCTCGAGAAATGGAAAAAGATTAGGTTGTTTTCAAACATATTTCTTAAGGCATCGTCGGCGGATGCAGGAAGATTCGAAAATCTTATGCGCATGGGGGAAAAGGCAATAAAGGACCGCCAAATCGGCTATGCTTTTTTTTCGGGAATCAAAGAACAATAATCACAAATACTCTTTCTCCATCAATACCCGCTTATACTGGGGATATTCCTTTATAATGGCAAACTTTACTGAGGGGTCTCCAAGCAGCTCGTGCAACTCCTCAGTTGCTGCCCAGCTAGTGTGAATCGTTGTTCCGTGGACGGCAATCATATCATCGTCACGTTCGAATGCATCGTGGATGAATGAAAGCACCTCATCACATTTTTGAGTCGTTCCGGTTTCTATCTCGCCCCTGACGATAAGGCCATCCTCATCGATATCCTCATACTTCCTTGCCACTGTCTGCGCCCTGCGCTTGAGCCGCTCGCGAAGCTGAACGCCGTCCTTGAATCCCGATGAGCAATAATGGACACTCAGGTCGAGGTCCTTGGTCGCCTCAAGTATGGAAAAGGCCGCAGCTTCACTGCCTTCCACCGCATTGGATGACATAGAGAACGTCATGCCGAGCTTGGCTAGTGCAGCACTGTTGGTCTCGGAATACTCAAGCTCGTTGAGATTTAGGAATTGTGCACCTATCTCATCCAGATACCTGGCCAACTCAACTATGGAACTGGTATCCGAGGGTATTACTGGAACCTCAGCGCCAACATCCAAGTCAAACGACAGTGCCATTGAAATCTTGTCCCAATTTTTTCCCTGAGGATGGAATCGTATCTCGTCAATCACTGTTTCGAGATATCCCATATTGGTCCTGTCGACAAGGGTTCCCGATGTGTAAAGATGTATATGATGGCCCTCGCCAAACGTGTCCTTGAGCAGGGTGGCGTACTCCACCGTCTCATCGGCAACGAGGAGTGGGTCCCCACCGGTAATGCCTGTTCCCAGGGCTTGCATCGTTCGTGCCTCGTCAAGCACATCCTCCGGACGTGAAACGGGACGCTCGTTTGCCCATTTTCCCCATGTGCCCTTTCTCATTTTCGAAAGCGGGCAATAGTAACAATTGTCAAGGCACATGCCGGTCATAAACAGGACAAGCTTAGCGCCTTGTGCGCAGAATGTGCAACCAGTGGGGATAGTGCCCGTATAGGTCCCTTCAGGAAAGGCTTCCATGCCTTTACTGCTGACAAAAAGATTTATATAAGTTTTCAAGCAAGTCAGTCTGCGTGCCCTCGTAGTCTAGTGGATACGACGTCAGCCTGCGGAGCTGAAGATCCCGAGTTCGAATCTCGGCGAGGGCGCCATTGCCTTTCTGTACGCATCCACCACTGAATTAGAAGAATAACCATATGCCACATAAAGCCCCGATTCCACGCCCCCAAGCCTAAAGGAGTAGCGATACGCCTTTTTTCGCTTCCCGGAATTCAAAGCGTAGAGGTCCCTTTCGTAATACATGAGCGTACGGTGACACTGTTCGAAACATCAGCCTTTGCTGATGTTCCAAAGAGATTCCTGGGAAGACGGGCTTATGTATACATTGCCACGGATGAATGGGAATAGGTTTGTCCTAACGCCACATAGTAATAAAATAT
>CAYSZY010000169.1:0-2224 GCA_964435645.1 uncultured Thermococci archaeon
CCCTTCTTAGGCAATTCTGGCAGACACGTTATCAATGACGGCACCGGGGCCATAGGGGTGCGGCATGCCCGCATACGCACCATAAAGCTCATTCAGACCAGGCTAATGCACATGCATGTGAGAAATGGCGGGTTACGGCATCCCAAAAGGTGCGCACCGAGGGGGGTGAATGCATAGGCAGCGGGGGAGACGACAATGACTATGCGGTGCTCTTTGGCATGCTAAAGCAAATTAAGGAGGAGATGGGCGATATGCACGCACTCCTCAGCACGGGCAGGCACAAGAAAGTGAGCGGAGCCCAAAAGATCGTGGATGAGATATTATTCAATGAGAAGGTCGTGCCGCACAGGGCGCTAAAGGAAAGGACAGGGATCTCGGACTCGGAGCTCTCGCGCTGCCTAAAAGCCCTCGAGGATGAGGGCAAACTCCTGCGGTGCGTTGACAGATCTGACAGCCGCAGGACCATCTGCGTCTACCAAGAGAGCGCCACAGACTTCTCAGAAGATGACGAACTGATTCTAAATCTGGTGCATGGACACCCCGACCGCACGTACCGTGAACTCGAAAAGATGTCCGGATTGGGCAAAAGTGCGTTTCAGGCGGCATACTACAAGCTTCTCTCACTTGGCCTGGTAAACCATGATGAGGCATGCGGGAGGCTCTATGCCGTCGTGACCTTCCAGGGCATGCAGAAGCTCCAGGGGGCCGTATGTTGAACAACAAGATTGCTACCACGATTCGCCTGCCTAGGCCGCTTCACAGGCAATTGAAAAAGGAGGCAAAGAGTCAGGGAGTTAAGTTCAACACATACATACTCTCCTGCGTGCAGCGCGACCGCACCCTCCGCGATGGCGCGATGGATAGCATTGCCCTTGCCGACATGAACGAGGAGATATCCCGACTCAGGGGGGATGTTGCATCAAACAAGAAAGTATTGGAGACCATCCTGGCCGCCATCAGGGCTAACGAGGAACGGGAAATCGACTTGGACCGGGCGCGCGAGTCGCTTATTGGAATACTCTTCAATCCGTCAAACAGGAAGGAAGTCATATACCTGACCACCAAGGATGATCTGGCGTCGTTCATCATAAGAAAGGCGCCGCACCTCGGCAAGCACCTCACGGCCACGCCTGAACGGCCCACATCGCTGCTGGACGAGATACTCTTAGAGCTCCAGCGGGAGGAGATGGTAAAGGTTGTGGACGATGAAAGAATCGAATGGGGGCTCAAGGCATGGGGCGCGTAAGCAAGTATGACGATGATGTGCTTCCCGAGGCCATGCGCAAATACGTGCGCAACAAGTCCGTCAAAAGCAAGTGCACCGCCGACAGCTACAAGTACCACCTGCACAGGCTCAACAAGTACCTGCTCGAAGAGGGGATAGAACTCGAGAATCTCACGGAAACGGGCATGGAGGGATTTGTACTGTGGCTCAAGGACCAGGGTGCAAAAGACACGGCGGTAAGCAGCTTCTTCAAGGGCATCCAGCCGTTCTTCAACTGGTACAAGAACGGCCGCGGCATCGACAGGGCGGAGTTCAATCGCATCATAGAGTTCGGGAAAGAGCGCATGGTCAAGAACACGGGAGAACATGCGCATCCCGCACTTACGAGGGCGCAGGAGGAGGAGCTATTCGAAAGGCTCAGGAATCCCTACCTGCGCGTCATGGCGTGGGCGAGCATAGCGTACGGTCTGCGGGCGAAGGAGGTCAGCAATCTCTGCATGGGGGACATCCAGATAAACGAGAGAGGGGTAAACGACGCCGGCGACGAGGACTGGGGAAAGATAATCATCAGGGAGAGCAAGGGGAACAAGACGCGGTATGTGTACATACTCAAGGAGCATATCCCCACCTGGAAGTTCTATTTCCGACTCAGGGCGAAAGATAACGTGGACTTCCCCAACGTCTTTTACTGGAACTACAAGCCCTTTACGCCAAAACGATACTCCTCATTTTTCGGCAAGCACATCGGGGCGCTTGTCGAATTCAAGTCATCCTCGCATTCCATGCGCCGGACCTTTGGCACAAAGCTCTACAGGAAGGGCGTCGGACTCGTGGTGATCAAGAATCTGATGGGGCATGAAAGTGTCGATACGACAAGCGTCTACCTCAACATCCTTGACTACGAGACGCAGCAGACGTATCTGAAGAGCATGAAATGAAGATTGTATGACAGTCTTGATTTTCTTCATGCTCTTTTTCTACATTATATTTTTTTTTTTT
>CAYSZY010000170.1:0-2074 GCA_964435645.1 uncultured Thermococci archaeon
ATTTTTTGATATTATTTATAATAAAAAAGAAAAGTGCCAAGTGTGGCACTTACTTGCGCTCCATACATTCCCATATCACAGAGGATATGTCCTTGACAACAGGGGATGGGATGTCGTGCTTGTCTTTTATCCCATCGAAATGGTGCTTACAAAAGGCACAGTATGTCACAAGCGTGTCGGTGTTGCTGCTTCGTTCAAGGGAGACCTTCCCGATTTTTTCGGACAGTTCGGGATAATTAGGTTTAGCACCTGCGGGGGCCCCGCAGCAGAATACCGTTTCTCCCTTAATCTCTTGGACATCTTTGCCCGCTGACTTGAGGAGCGCGCGGGGTATGTCAAACATTTCCTTCATGGGGCAAGCATCCTTGAGTGAAACGCTTCCTGAACCCTTCTTAAACGTAATCTTACCTTCATCATACAGCTGTTTAAAGACTTCGAGAACGTGTACAACCTCATATGACGGCTTGCGGTATAGGGATGCATACGCTTTCC
Organism: uncultured Thermococci archaeon; assembly: GCA_964435645.1. GTDB lineage: Archaea > Methanobacteriota_B > Thermococci > Methanofastidiosales > NM3 > JAHKLV01. The sequence continues at coordinate 493 of CAYSZY010000170.1, forward strand.
CCATTATATGATAACAGGCAGGGCAGGAGGTGATTATCTTCTCTATGCCAAGAGATTCCAGATAGTCAGTGTAAGACTTGGCATACGCTTTCATCTCGTCTATATGGCCGTTATCGACGAGGAACAATCCACAGCACCGCTCGCCCTCTATCGCCCGTGGTTCTATGCCACACGCATTAAGGATGCGTACGGTGTCACGGGCTATTTCCACATTCTTCAGTGCGACCCAGCATCCGGCCATATACGCGGTCTTCCCATTAGGGGACAGGCGCAGGTCATCAGTAATCCACAAATCATTGCGATTATCGTTTTCTACTCCTTTTGGATTGTAGGACGTCATGATATTATGGGAAATATGCGTAGTCTTTTCTGGTTCCCGCCCCTGCTTGGCAAGCAACCCGCGTTCGTACTGTATAATGCCCATTAGGTCTATTCCTTCGGAACATACGTCATTGCAGACACCGCACCTGGAGCAGAGGTACACGGTGTCATACTCGTCCTTTGTTAGGGCCTCATTTTTTGCTATTTTTTCCAGTTGTGCTATCTTATGATGTGGTGAATACAGCTCATTGTCGCCCATCACGCTAAATACGCATGCATCAGTGCAATTGCCGCATTCGCTGCATAAGGATAGTTGGTCAAGATATGCTTCCAGTTTAGTCATCATGAATCCCCTTTTTTAATCTATATCGCCATAGGCCTAAATGAAAAGAGGGACTGCGTTCCTCCCGCTATGCCTCCCCCATTATACGCTAGTACCCATTGTGCGGTGACTGCACCAGTGGGGCCCATGATGAACTCGACTTCAAGTTCATCCCCTCCCACGTTTGTAAAGGTGAATGTCACATTTCCAGGATACATTGTTGCAGTCGTATTTTTCCATTCACAATATGAACCGCCACAGTGGGTCATCACGGAAGCCTGAAGCGTATTGGCATCAAGTACCCCAAGACTGATGCTGCTTATCTTCTGTGATGAGTCCATATTAAGCCAGATGCCATCATAATTCTCAATGTAATAATGGTTACCAAGTTCATCTACAGACTCTATCCACCCCATCTTAGTCGAATATGCATACACGCCACCGCCGTCATACGCACCTTCCACAGACACGGATAAGGTGCCGTCAGCATTTTTGGAAATAGTAAAATACTCTTCCCGGTCTGAATAGTCGATGGCACCAACAAGGTCCCCATCATCATAATATCCAACGAAATAGCCTTTATAGAGATTGCCGGTCATGACACTCCGCGTGATGACATGCACATCAACGGAACCCCCTTCATTTGAAACAATATAGATATCTATGATGCCAGATTTTATCGACACTGTTGGTTCGTAATGGCCCATCCGGATAATATTGAAAAAGTTGGGTGGGAGGGACATGATTGGCAGTGCAGTGTATGTAAACATGGTAGGGGGAACTGTAAACGTGGGTATATATGTTGGTGTCGATGTCCAAGTTGTAGTCGGTGCCGCAGTTGTTGGGGCTGCCGTCGTGGGTGCCGCAGTTGTAGTCGGGGCCTGAGTTGTTGGGGCTGCCGTCGTGGGTGCCGCAGTTGTAGTCGGGGCCTGAGTTGTT
>CAYSZY010000171.1:0-2030 GCA_964435645.1 uncultured Thermococci archaeon
CCTGATGAATTCACCGACGCCCACCTGGGCGATGATGTTTCCAAGGCGCTGCTTACCCGGTTGGGTACGGTACTTGCCAAGCAGCTTGAGAATCTTTTCCAATATGGGGGGTATCTCCTCTTCCGTGGCAAATTTCTTCAGGAGGATGCTCTGTGTAGGGCGCCGTGCATCGTTTGCGCCAATATAGAGATTGAACCCACGCTTCTCTTCAAGCATCGCCTCGTGTGGACATGCCCGTACACACCAGCCGCAGTTCATGCAGAGGTCAAGATTACGTACTGACTTTCCGTCCGCTATCTTGAGCGCATTGTACTTGCAGACCTCGACGCACCGACCGCATCCCGTACATTTCTCAACATCGTTCTTGGGTTTGAGCTGGCCCATAAGGCCAATGTCATGCCCACGGACACGGACACAGCTGTTGGGGCATCCTGCAACACCGACCTTGAGCTTGTGCGGCATGCCGCGCTGGGCAAACATCATGGTCAGCTTGTTTGCGATATCCTTTGTGTACATGAGCCCTTCGGGGCAATACGCCATGCCGGGACACGCTGTGGCGTATCCCATGCCGATGGTCATAAGTCCCGACTTGTATATTTCCGACATAATATCGTCGATATTTTGCCCTGGAATGCCCTGGATCTCGATGCTCTTTCGAGTTGTGAGCTCCAATGTCCCGTCGCCGTATTTCTCAGCCAAATCGACGACTTTGGACAGATAATCATGCTCAATGATACCACTCTTCGTCTTTATTTTTACAAAATTGGTGTCGTTGACCTCTCTCCTGATACCGGGGTAGTCGCGGACCCAGTAAAAGTTAAGCGGATCCCCTTTCTTGAGTTTCTTGTTAAGCGTCTTTTTGAATCGTCTCATCTTGAAGGCTGCAAACTCTTCTATGCATTCAGCGTCAACCTCTTCAGACATCTCAAGGTACCCTGCTTCCACGGCCTTGTTGAAGATCTCGGTACCCTTGGCATTACGCAGAATAAGCGTGGTCCATCCGCTTGGGGAACCGATATTCCCTGCGGATATGTCTGCCACACGTGCGACGGCATCCCTGCACATCTTGCATCCCTCCCACACGCAGCCTGAAAGATCCTTAAGCGAGAGGACATGCTTGCCTTTGGTGGTCTCTACGATAAGCGAATCGGTGTGGATAGAATACTTCTTGACATCATTCGGATCAATCCCTGCATCGGTAAGGCATGATGCAAGGAGGTCCTGCCGAAAGTTTTCCGTGCAAAAGAGCCCAATGACATACGGAAACTGTGGGATAAACGCCTTTTCACCGCCCGTGCCATGCCCCGGGGGATGGGCCTTAAGGCCGGTGAAAAACTGTATTCTACGCTCTCCAAACACTTGGCATGGAAGCCCCACCATAGCGATGCGCGACAGTTCAAGGCCGCTCTTGCGCAAGGCGGAAAGCACCGGAACTGCAGCATACTTGGCACCGGTCGTATCCATCAGCTCGTCTTTGCCCATGATGATCTGCGACTGTGGCTTTGCCATGCCTGCAACCGTTGCCGCGCCGTCGATGAGATTATTGTCGAACATATAGGCAAGCAATGCAGTTACTGCACCCCCGTCTTGGGCGGATTCGCGAATAGCTGGATCAGTAGCACGTGCGGCCACAATCTGCTCATACTGCCCAATCAGGGTCGTGGGCGGCTTGGCCTTGAAGTTAAAGACATTCATGGATATGCGCGCTGCATCGGTCATCAACCTGTGGCACACATCCTTGCATGCGCCCTGGCCGTTCCTAAAACATTTCTCCGTGATATGAGGCCCCTCTTCATCATACACGATGATGTTGTAGGGGCACACTGCCGCACATGCGCCACAAAGGGTGCAAAGCCCCTTGTCCACGACGGCATCCTTTAAAAACCATGTTAATTCTTCTTCTGCCATTGCTTCACCTTTCTTCATGTTACGGAAATAAAAATCGTATTATGGCACGTATGCGCCATTTATGGATCAATAAGGAATATCCCTTTTTTTGAAGATTAAACAATAAATAGGTATCGGAATAT
>CAYSZY010000172.1:0-1981 GCA_964435645.1 uncultured Thermococci archaeon
GAGAATCTGGGGATTATCCCAATTCTTTCTATTTTGGACGGTAAGACCAAGCGTTCTTGTCTTGATGATTCCGATGCGCGTCGCAGGGGAGCTGACTTTATCATCTCCAATCCGCAAGGAACGATTACCAAGGAGCTTTGGGATGCCATCGTTTCGTGTGATTTCCAATACAGAAAGATTTTTATAGACGGAGAGGAAGATTTGGCAACATTACCCGCGATATTGCATGCCCCCATGGGGTCCATCGTTGTGTATGGGCAGCCAGATGAAGGAATTGTTGTCGTACATGTCACAAATGAGAAAAAGAATGAGATTAAGTCCATTATACAGAAAATGGAGGGAGAAAAATGGATATAGAGTTCATCAATGAGAAAGAGAATCCGTTGCTTGACAGAACGGAATACAATGTAAGGATTATTCATGGGGACGGGACACCTAAATTTGCCGAGATGCGCTCGAAGATTGCCGCGCTCAAGGATCTCGACAACGACAAGTTCGTTCTTCAGAGTGTCAGGGCAGACTATGGCAGGTCAACATCCGTCGGAGATCTTCGTGTATACAAGGACGGCGCAAAGATGGTCGCTACCGAGTATACATATATCCTAAAGAAGAACGGACTCATAGAGGAAGGGGGCGAAAAGGATGGCGAGTAATAAGAAGAAGTCATCATCAACACGCTCCTGCGACCTCTACACCGTCGATGGCGACAAGGTGGAGCGCAAGCACAAGATCTGTCCGCGCTGCGGACCTGGCGTCTTTATGGCCGACCATGGCGAGCGTCTTGCCTGTGGCAAGTGCGGCTACACCGAATGGAAGCAGAAGCAGTAGGCTTCCGCCTTTTTTTATCGCGCCTCGGTGGCTCAGCCTGGTAGAGCGACTGACTTGTAATCAGTAGGTCGGGGGTTCAAAGCCCCCCCGGGGCTCCTCTCGCTTCGCTGGTGGGATACAACCACCTGAGTCCATAACGTAGTTACTCTGGTTTTTCATACCGTACCCACCTAGGCACTCGTTTGAATCCCAGCATGGTGTTGATGTTTAGGATGGGGGCGTTGTTTATCTTATTGCACGTTTCTATCTGTGGGCAACCTGCGGCCTTTGCATACGCCATGCCCCGTGCCTTGAGCACGGTGGCGATGCCGCGCCTTCGGTATTCCCTACGCACACATGTGAATTCGATATGGTACGTTTACGGGGACTCCGCCTTTGCCACATAGCTTGTACCGACATACGTCTCGTTGCGTACTACAACAAAATAGCCGTCGGGAATCAGCGTCGTTCGCTCCAACACATCTTTTTTCCATGTCTGAAAGTCGGGCACGGACGTTGTTCCCGTCACGTCTATGGTGTCGATTTTTCAAGGTCATAGAGCTTTTGGTCGCGGTTAGGGTCGGAGGATAGCTCGCTGAGCGCCAGTACCCCGATGCCAGACGCATTTAGCGTGCGTTCCTGATTCCCAATAGCCGTGCTGGCCCATGTAGATAAGTCGCGCTTCGAGACCGCCTCACGCATTGTTTCTCTGACGTACTCCCACCACTAAAGTAGTGGGGTTCTATCGTTGGCATGCTTCCTATGCCATTGCCATGTGGGGGGCATCAGTGCTCCCCTCTGCCATATCCATTCCTATGGCTGATTGATTTACGTCCTGTGCCAACGCGATGTTGAAAGCGGCGTTGGCATCTGCGCGGCTGGCGTGCCCACACTTAGGACACAAAAACTCCTTCCCGTTCCTGTTTCCCAGAGTCCCGCACCTGTTGCACCGTTGGCTGGTGTAGGCGGGATTGACATAGGCGACTGATACTCACTGCAGATTGGCCTTGTATTCTATGAACTGCTGTAGCTGATAGAATGACCAACTGTTTAGGGGTATTTGTTTAGCTCGATTGAATGGCAACACCTTTTTTTATGGCAGCAGATGTCCTGCCACCATGGAACGGGTTGGATTATTCTATTAAGTCAAACAAATGCCTAATATCAATAAGTT
>CAYSZY010000173.1:0-1904 GCA_964435645.1 uncultured Thermococci archaeon
TCCTGAATCGTGGTGGTGCTTCATACAATCCGCCAGACCACTTGACGAGGTCTGCAATGCTCTTTGCTGAGAGCTTGGATCGCTTTGCATCGTTGAATGAAAGGTTGAGGTCCTCTGGAAGAGCCACGATACCTTCTTTCCTCAGTTTGTTAGTAGCACTGTCGTCAGCTGCAAGACCTAGCGGTGTGTAACCGGCAACTGCCTTGATGGCTTCCATGCGTTCCTTGAGCGTCTTGCACTTGTGAACGTATGCTATACCCTCCTCTGTCACGATGTGCGTGATGTTGTCCGCGTACACCATTATCGGGGGTATGGCGAAGTTCGCCTGCTTCTGGAGTTCGAACGCATCGAGCTTTTCCACAAAGACGGGTGCCATTCCCTCACCAAAGGTCTCAATCATCTGGATGACGAGTTTCCTCCCCCTGTCAATGGGGCCGATGAGGTCCTTTCGCATGCCGTCCTCCCTGGAAGCCTTGAGCCATCCTGGTGTCGCATGTTTCCGGCCTGGAGCGTTGCATGCCATGTTTGGTGCCCCCCCAAATCCGGGGATCCTTCCTGCAACGGCAGCAGCACTGTTGCCATACTGGTCTATCTGCAGGGTCGAGCCGAAGAACGCGTCAATGGCGTAGTGGCCTGCCAGCTGCCCCATGACCCTATTGGATCTCATCGTACCGTCGGGTCCGACGGGGAAAATGTCTGGCTTTGACATGATGTAGTTTTCCATCCCGACTTCGCTGCCGAACGGCATGATGGTGTCTACCCATCCGCTTTCGATTGCGGGTATGAGTGTCGGGTGTGGATTGAGTGCCCAGTGGCTGCATATCTTGCCCTTAAGGCCCATTTCCTCACCGAAGGTGGGGAGGAGGAGTTCCACGGCGGCAGTATTGAATCCGATACCATGGTTGAGTGCCTTGATGTCATACTGGCTGTATATGCCCATCAACGACATCATTCCGATGAATATCTGTGATTCGGTAATATGTGCTGGATCCCTCGTAAAGAGCGGTTCAATATAGAATGGCTCTTCTGTTGGGATTACATAATCTATCCAGTCCCCCGGAATATCGACTCTTGGGAGCTTGTCCACGATCTCGTTGACCTGTGCAATGACAATGCCATCCCTGAACTTTGTTGCCTCGACAACGGTCGGCGTCTCTTCAGTGTTGAATCCTGTGTAGAGATTTCCCTGCTTGTCAGCCATGTTGGCCGCAATGAGCGCGACCTTCGGCTTGAGGTCAAGGTATGTTCGGGAATAAAGTTCGACATATGTGTGGATGGCTCCGATGTTAATCTTGCCTTCCGTCACCATATTTGAAAGCTCTGCGGCTACAGGGCCTGCATAACAGAAGTCGAGCTTTGATGCAATGCCTTTCTTGAACACATTGAGATGGTCTTGAAGGGCGAGTGCTGATTGCACCATGTGGAGGTTGTTTATCTTTGAGGGGTCTAGTTTTGTGAGGCATGCCGCCAAGAAGTCAGCCTGCTTCTGATTGTCCCCTTCAATGTTAACCATGTCTCCAGATCGCAATACGGCTTCAAGAAGGGCTACACAGTCAGCTTGGTCGACAATCTTTGTGCCTGGCTTGAGGTACTGCTTAGCTGCAGCCTTCCTGCTGGCGGTGTCGATGCTGTTGGTGTTCCAACCGTTCTTTGCCTTTTCAATCTTGTCAAGAGTCTTTGCTTCCGTCTTGCTGGGTGAAAAGAATATGTTTCGTACGAAGTTTACATCTTCCATTAAAATCACGTCCCCTTAAGGCACCCAGCATTTAAAGAGGCTCGAGTTCGAAGAGTGTTTCTCCAATCTTGACAAGTTGTTCATTCTCAACCTTAATCTTTACGATTTTTTCCTTTTGTGGGGCAGTAACTTCGTTAAACATCTTCATTGCTTCGACAAGGCCAATGAC
>CAYSZY010000174.1:0-1847 GCA_964435645.1 uncultured Thermococci archaeon
GTATCACCTGGGTGTTCGTATCTCTTTAGCTTCCCTGTCAGTCTCCCGAAGCATCAAGACGTCACCCGTGCGGATGGGTCCCTTGACGTTTCGAGTGAGAATTCGACCTTTGTCCTGTCCATCAAGCACCTTGCACTTGATCTGGAAAATCTCACCTGTAACACCAGTCCGCGTCACAATGTCGATGACTTCGGCTGGTATTCCCAAATCCTCGTCAGCCATGTGATCACTTAAGTTCTGCTACCTTTTCGACAATTTCTGCTACGAGCGCCTTTGCCTTGCCTTCCTTAACGATCGCGGAGGCGGATGTCGGCACGTCGATGCCTGTTGCCTGGCCCAGCTCATCCTTTCTCGGGACAAAGATGTATGGGACATTCTTTTCCTCGCAGAGGAATGGAATGTGGGCGATTATCTCTTCGGGGGAGACGTCTTCTGCAATGAGGACGAGCTTGGATGTTCCGCGCTCGACGTACTTTGTGGTCTCGTTGGTGCCTTTCGTGATCTTTCCGGTATCTCGTGCCTGCTCAAGAGCTTCGTAAGCCTTTTCTACCAATTCTTTTGGTACATCAAACTTCTTCATGTAATATCACCTCATCCTTCATAGGGCAGCAATGCCGCCTTCGGTCGATGATTTTAATATATAGAATCATCTGGCGTAGAAACGTATGTTATCCGCTTTAAAAATATTGTGGTATCACGATTGGTACCATCCACTGCAGGGGGATTTGGCGCCCGCACTAGCCGCAGGCGCATCCCGCAGCCTGCCCGAGCACATGCATCAGGTCAAGCGCCCTGATAAGCTGCCCCAACATCAGGAACGGATTATCGAATGACACGGCCGTTGCCATCAGGGCAGATATGCCAGCAATCGCCGGATCATGGGCGCTACCCACCCCGCACCCGTGGAACGCCGCGGCACACGCGGTGGCATCCTCCAATGCTGCGAGAATGTCCGCATGCAGGTTCGAGTACGACGACGAGTCAAGGACGGTAACAGTGGATGATGACGCCTCCGGCGAGTATATCACCGCTGCCGCGCCGATGTCGGTCCCTGTTGCCACCCCCTTAAACACCACGTCCCCGGGGTTGGTAGCACGGTATGTATATGCAACGGTTACCGACCCGGCTGCCGGAACGTCCTGAATTGGCGGTATAGGGCCGCTCAGGCGCTGCATACCCCCCTGCCCCGATACGTGCCACGGCGAAATGGTGACACCTATCGCGTCTGCAAATCCTGTGTTGGATATGACCGCCGTGACCGTGATTTCACCTGCCATGGGAATCTCTGTGCAAGACGCCTGGATTACCATCCCAAGGGAGGCGCGTGTTAGAATGGGAACTTCAACCGGAGCGGATTGGGCCGTGACCGTTGCACTTGAGACACTGTCGGTTCCGCTCGCTGATGCTACGAATCGCAGCGTTCCACCGGGGTAGTGTATGCGGAACGCCCACGGGAATTCAGCTGCGGCGCCGGGTGCGAGGGTTACGGGGCCTGATGGCGGCTTTGACGACACGACAGCAGAAATCGAACCCATCGACGAGGCGGAAAGGGCAGCGGTAACTCCCGTAACGGTTGTGGAACCCGTATTGGACACGGTAACATTCACCCGGCATGTCCAGCCAATAAGCTGCGTAGTGACCGTTACCGCAAGCGCAACGCCTTCGGATAGCATGGCCCCCGGAAAGATAGAATACATGCCCACGTCACCGTCAAGGGCGTACGTGTAGGTATTTGTCGGAAGCTGAGAAGATTCGAATGTTGGAGCAAAAACAGGTGCGACACCATAGGTAAGCATCCCGATAATAGCTGCGACGACCACCAGCACAGCACAGTGACAACGGCATCT
>CAYSZY010000175.1:0-1785 GCA_964435645.1 uncultured Thermococci archaeon
GTGATATAATTAGTTATATCTGTCACGAGCGACGAGAGATTGATAGCGAGGTCCTGCACGGCAATCTCAGAAAGTGGCAGCGTCTCCGGTTCCTCAACGGACAAAGCCACGGGATTGAACCGAAGTGCAAGCTCAAAGAGCGCCTCGACATCGGGTATAAGCGCATCAACCGCAGCAAGGCCCGAAAATCCCTTTGACTGGTCCCCGTCCGCCTTGAGCTTGATGTTGTTGACGTAAGCTCCAAGGACGTTGAGCACACGAAGGATGTCGCGCTCGATTATCACCACGCTTCCCGCAACACTGGTAACGAATTTGAAGTGGATAAATCCCCTGTCAAGGAAGTCCTCGAACTCCTCGTCAGTGATGCCGGGGCCTGCCTGGCGCTCGTCACCGAACTGGGTCTGGGGAATGGGGAGGCGCACATTCGCACGCTGGCACATAGTGCCGATGACCTTGCACATGTCCCCCATAAGGTACATGGCGTCCTTCGATTCAAGCTTCTTGGGCGCTTCGTACACTTCCATGGACGTGGGGGTAACGCGCATGGAGAGGCGCAGGAAGTCGCGGAGCGTCATGTCCACGGCAATTTCGGCAAACGAGGAAAAGGTCTCCTTGCCGTCGATGACCTCCGACTCCTCCTCGAGAATTTCATATTCAGGGATGGATACCCCCTCTGCGCATAGGTCTGCTATGAGCTTTTCAAGTGAATTAGTCGCCATGCCGGCCGTATTGGCCTGGGCTTCGATAAACACGTTGGCTTTTACCATGCATGTTCAGGATAGTTCCTACTTTTTAATAGTTTTCCAATTGCCATATATCTGCTGGCCGCACGAATGGCATACATCCTGCGCAATAGACACCTTCCCAACTCGGTACCCGTCTCTGCATACAATGCACGACGCACACGACGGGCAGTACGTGTTGTCATCGGCCGCGATATTGCCAAGATAGACGTATCGAAGGCCGGCGTCCCCGGCCATCTGGCGCGCCCGCTCCATCGTTTCGGGCGGTGTGGGGGGCGTGGTGCCCATGCGGAAGGAAGGGAAAAATCGCGATATATGGAGTGGTATGTCGGGAGAGACACGCGCAATGCCCTCCGCCATCCCCCGGAGTTCGCCGTCACTGTCGTTTCCACCGGGGATTACCAGCGTCGTCACCTCCACATGGACCCCCAGGTCGTAGAGAAGCTTGATTGACGAAAGCGAATCATGGTATGGCGCATGGCATAACGACTCGTAGAACGCCTTTCCGCCCTTTACATCGATGTTTGCCGCATCGAGGTGGGCCGCCATGTCACGAAGCGGCTTTTTGTTGATATACCCGTTTGAGACGAGTATCCTGTCGCCGTCGTACTGTGAGGCGACGTCGACGACGTACTCCGCCCATACCACGGGTTCCGAATAGGTAAACGCTATGCCCGTGCACTTCGCGTCCTTGGCTGACCGGATGATCTCCCCTGGCAAGAGCCGCCGGTGCGGCGGCATCGCGACCTGTGATATCCCGTGATTCTGGCAGAAGTCACAGTGCAGATTGCAGCCGTACGTTCCGATTGAAAAGACCTTTGAGCCAGGATGAAAGTGGTAAAGCGGCTTTTTCTCCACGGGATCAGGCGCAGCAGCCGTGACGATGCCATAGTTGTAAGACACAAGCTCGCCATAAGAGTTGCCCCTGGCATGGCACTCACCAAGCTCGCCGGGCGGTATGACACAGTTCCTCGGGCACAGCGTACACTGGACAGCGCCACCATCACGGGCATGCCAATAGGATGCGGGATGCATGCCCCCT
>CAYSZY010000176.1:0-1750 GCA_964435645.1 uncultured Thermococci archaeon
ATCATCGACTCCCTTACCATTACCGCGACCGCCGCAGAATAAGGCGGTGTGCGAAGGGGGCCCCGTGCCCCCCGCTTCTTTTCTTATAATCCAGTTCCCTACTCAAGCTCCTTGCACCAGGATGCGATATCAGTGATGACATCCGCAGCCACATGTGCCGCAGCATAGTACTCCTCCGGCCCGGATGGGCCGCTTCCCGACATCATGAGATGATTAAGCGACACGTAGGAGACAAAGGACGCCATATCGCCAAGCCCATCCTGCCAAAGCTGGAAGTCTTCCATGGTCACCTGGTAGTCCCGTTCGCCCTGGAGGGCAAGCAGAGGCATATCAAGAACAGCTGCCGTGGCAACGGGGTCGTAGTCCGATACATACGCCCAGTACGCAAGTGAGGCGCCCAAGACCAGTTCGCCCTCATCAAGTGACAATGTCCGTATCTTCTCAGCCATGGATTCCACGACAGCAATGCTTACAGACTCCTGCACATCAATTTCTCCATCAAGCATCGAAAGGTACTGTGTCTGCTCCACGACGAGGTCTTCAAGTGGACGTGCAGGTGCCGCCATAAGCACGATGCCGTCAATCACGCTGCTTTCCGCCGCGATAAGCGGTGCAGCATACCCCCCGAGGCTATGGCCAAGCACGACGATGCGTGCAGGGTCGACCCGTTCCTGGGTTGAGAGGAACACAAGCGCCAAAACGGCGTCATCTATCGTCTCTTCCCTAAGGGTAAACGAATCGATTAGGTCCGCAATGGCACTGCCATATATGTATGTGCGCTTGTCATACCTCAAGACGGCCACACCCTGTGATGCGAGGCCCCACGCCAAGTCCTTAAACGGTTTGTTTACGCCGACAGACTCGTCCATGTCACTGGGGCCAGACCCTTGGACGAGCACGACGGCAGGAAACGGCCCATCCCCCACAGGCATTGTGAGAACAGCGGGTAGCTCCCACCCCGGAGTGCCTATGGTAACGTCAATCTCGGCAAAGGAGTCCAAATCGGCATATGAGGGGGAGGTGTACGGCCCCACAACGTCATCGATGAAAAATCCGGCCACATTGCCTTCGTCAAACACCGCCCGATAAACGATTGTGCTGCCGGTGGCATGCAGGCAGGTAACGTGCACAGCGACGTAGGATTCCCCGGAGATGTCATCGGCCCCACTAATGGATTCGAGCTCCCCGTACTGCCCTGTTATCTGCTGCACCAACCCGGTCATTGCCGCAGGAGGAAGTGCTTCCTTAAGCTCCTGCGACATAAGCCCGGTGGCAGTTTCGTGGTCACCAGCAAACACGGATACAACAAATTGTGTGGCCAACGCCACATGGTCATCCTGCTCCACACCAGGTGCCGGATCCCCTGATATGCATCCTGCAACGCAGAATGATAATATAAGCACCATTACCCCGATGGAACGAGCTGCATGAGTTCTATTCATATGCCCCATTCTCCGTTTGACAATAAATGTATTGGGCACAAAATCGCCATTCCTTGTGCTACTGCCCGTTCATCCCCTGTGGCAGCATTTTGCCACAATGGGGGCACACATGCGAAGCATGCATGTGAAGATCAGGCGCAGACAGGCGTATCACCCTTCCACAATACGGACAACGCATACGTATTCCAGACATACCAAATCACATATCCTTCTATCGAGAATCCACACGTCCCAGTCTATTCCTTTTTCATGATATAGAGTTTTTTGATTAACTCTCTTTTCCCATTGGTTAATTTTATATATTTAGG
>CAYSZY010000177.1:0-1738 GCA_964435645.1 uncultured Thermococci archaeon
ATATATGATTATTTATTAGTTTTATATTTACTTCAATACCGTAAAGTTTAAATATCATGATAATTTTATATTATAGTGTACAGGTATTATAATACCTATATATCCATAAAGATTAACAGGGTGGAACATTGTCTTCATGGTTCTATATTTGGAGGTTGGAAACGTTGATGTGTAAAGTCTTTGGTGTGTTTTCTGTTCTGGTGGGTATCGTCGTCATGACACTGGAAAATCCGATTGCCATGGCAAATCTGCTCTGGATTACCATGATGGCTGTTGCGTTTTTAAGCATATGCACTGTTGCCACGAACAAGGCAAGCGATTATGCATGTGATTCTTGGAATCCTAAGAAAATCGAGTGCTGCAAGAGCGATATCCCGTCCGCGTCCACAACTAATCCTGATTATACCTTTTCATACTAGGCCCGTTCTTCTGGCCTCCTTTTTTTTCGTAACATTATTATACTTGCCATAAAACCATCTAGTATGGATTTCACTCGTTGCGAGATTACCTATACCGCTGCTACTCACCGCGTCGTTTCTCCCGAAGATACGCTGCATGCCATAGCGCACAAGATGCCTTCAGTCGGCATATCGGAGGTCAGGGACATTACGTACCTCGATAGGGTCGGTATCCCTGTGTTTCTGGCATTGGGTACGCTTGAAGGTGTCGCATCCACCTATAAGGGAAAGGGCCCCAATGCCGTTGAGGCCAAGGTTTCCGCCATGATGGAAGCAGTGGAGCGGTATTGCTCGTCGCTTGACCGTGATGCAGTCACCCTGTCGCCCGCCACCCTGCTACAAGGCCCCGCCATATCGCCTGCGTCGCTGATCCTACCGAATCCGTACTCGTATTCTGATGGCATGTCCATCGGTTGGACGGCTGCGACAAACATCGTCAACAATATGGATATTTTTATCCCTGCCAATGCCGTGTACCATCCGTACCCTCTTGATCTTGGGTGGATCTTCCGCTCCAATACCAATGGGATGGCTTCAGGGAACTGCCGTGAGGAGGCGGTACTCCATGCGCTGTGCGAAGTTATAGAGCGGGATGCGTGGTCTTTGGCTGAGATTGCCCCCCGTGTTTCTGCAAATCTCGATTACGACGGCGATGACACGGAAATCTGCGACATGCTACAGAAATTCGATGATGCACAGGTTGCAGTTACGCTCAAGGATATTTCTTCTGACATTGGGGTACCCACATTTGTTGCCATGGCTGATGATGTCAGGACCAAGGATCCCACGTTGCTTACCATCGGCGTTGGAACCCACTTAAGCCCCCGCATAGCGCTTATCCGCGCACTGACCGAGGTGGCACAAAGCAGGCTTTCGCAAATATATGAAAACGAGGTCAATCCCACTGGGGCATCCATGAAACGCAGCATGGGATATAAGCGCCTTAAGGCGATGAACAATAAATGGTTCGCCCCATCGTCGCGTACGGTCTGCTTTAGTGAAATACCGTCCCACGCGACGCGGTATGTGCTTGATGATATTTTTACCATTCTCGATGCGCTTTGCGAGAGAAATCTTAACACTGTCGCAGTCGTTGAATTAACAAAAGATGAGATTGGCATCCCCGTGGTGCGTGTAGTCGTGCCGGGGCTTGAGCAGTGCACCATGGACAAGGACAGGGTGGGGCTGCGTGCCCGCACCCTGATACAATAAAAAAAGATATTAGTTACGCCTCGTTTCCCAGAAAGCCCACGGTCTTCAGCCATGGGGTGAATTGATTC
>CAYSZY010000178.1:0-1700 GCA_964435645.1 uncultured Thermococci archaeon
GTATTTGTTTAGCGCGATAAAATAAGAATTCTATTTCTTATCAGGCCATGGGAGTCTCCCATGGCCTGTTTACCCGATTATTCCTTTAGGCACAGTTCTTGTTGAATGAGCCTGTGCATCTCTTCGAATTGGTCTTTTCCCTGATACGCCCATGTTTCAAGAAGCGAAGCTATGCATGCATAGTTGGCTGGTCCTTCCTCGGAGCGAAAGCTACCGATTATCTTTCGCTGGATGACATGCTCGCGAATGGCTTGTTCTGCAAGATTGTTTGTTGCAGGCATGCCGGGATGGCTTAGGCATGTACACCAGTCCCCGACACCTCTACGCAAGTAACGGATGGGTCGCTTCATCGTTTCAGTTTCATCATCACACGTTGTGATGATGTCACGAATGCGAGATTCCAGCTCGCGCTTTGCTGCGTTTCTCTTTTCTTGATCTTCAAGTTCGAGTGCGCACTTGAGGTCATGATAAAGCGCATGCAACGATTCATCAAGAAGTGCTCCCGCTGGGCTTTTGTCCTTTACAGCTTCTGCCTCTCGCAAAAGATGCGCCCAGCAGCGCTGCTTTTCTCGAATCCAGTTGTACCCGCTCCAGCCATCGACGATGACTGGCGGCGGGTGCTTTCCAAGTATTCGCTTTGGCACCCGGCCTGAACGTGAATTTTCGATTACTGTCAAAACATCATCGGAATCTGTCCGAAACACCCATATCCACCAGTTTTTTCCATTTACTCGAACGCTCGTCTCATCGATATGCACCCATTCTGCATATCGTATCCTCTCGCGAAGCGCTTCATACGTAGAGCAGCATGCGTTTGCCGTTCGCTTGAGCATGTCAAGTACGGCTTTAGGCGATAACTTCATGCCAAAAAGCATGTCCATAAGCTCAGCCACCTTTCTAACAGGTGCTCGTGACAAGAACTTGAACATGGCAACAGTAAGAAGCGTGTTCGGTCCGAATCTTCCTTTTTGAGGGCAGTTCCTGTTGCGTGATTTTATGATTTTTCCGCACTCTGGGCACCTGTAGCTGTAGAGCTTGTATCTAAAGACCCTGCGCTTTTCAGGGATGACATCCTCGATTATCTTTTCTTCGACACCGATTGGTTCACCAAGTGTTGCGTGGCATCCTGGACACGCTTCAGATGTCACCTCGACATCCTCATCGGGTGTCGGGACTTCTCGTGTAGTCCCGACATGACCGATAGGCGCTCCTCTTTTCACTTCTTCTTTTGATTCAATTTTTGGCTTCTTAGCTTTCTTGAAGCGTTGTGCCGAAGAAGGTGTGTTGGGATTTTCATACATGCGAAGCTTTGACTTGAGTTTTTCATTCTCTTTCAGAAGCACTTCAAGCTTTTGAATCGCTTGATCTCTTTCTTCTACCGTTTTCTCAAGCTCTGCAACAACGTCGACTATTTGTTCCCCTAACCACTTCCAGTGCGCTGCATTCTGCAGCTCACTGTATTGGTATGATTCCATACCAATACTAACGAAACAGGAAATATAAACCTTGTGCAAAAATTAGTAACCATTTGGTATTATTATGGGAAAATAATTGATAATAGTTGATATTTTCACTAAATATTAGATATTATTGACTATTTGTCATAGGTATTTTTAGGAACGATGAAAATGAGCTAAACAAATACTATCTCTGTAGAGGGATTAACTAATTCAGAGGGAACATATGGGTACACGTTTCAG
>CAYSZY010000179.1:0-1693 GCA_964435645.1 uncultured Thermococci archaeon
AGTGGCGCTCAGCGTCACGACACTGGAGATGACGCTGCTCAGCGCGAAGGTAAAAAGCATGAAGAAAAATACGATGCCCAGTAGGCTCGCCCCTACGGGAAGGAGTTCTATGGCAGTGGGAAAGGCGATAAAGGCAAGCCCGAATCCGCCGCTCACTACATCATCGATGCCGGCTCCGCTCGCCTGTGCGAGATACCCAATGATGGAAAAGACGGCAAAGCCGGCCAAAAAGGCGATGGCCGCATCGGCGGTACCCACAATAATCGAGCTCTTGTTGATGTCCGATATCTTGGGCTTGTATGAGCCGTAGGCTATGAGAACGCCCATGCCCACCGAGACGGAGAAAAATACCTGGGAGTAGGCGGCAATCCATCCTTCTGCATTGAGGAGTGCCCCAAACTGCGGTGTGAGGTAATAGCGCAGGCCCTCGGCCGCGCCGTCGAGTGTGACGCCGCGCACGATCATAACGAGAATGAGTATGACGGGGAGGGGCACGAGTACTTTCATGAGGCGTCCAAGCACATCGGTGCCGCGGCGGACGGCCAGGTACACGATGGCCCAGGATGCCAAGAGCCCCATAAGGATAGCAATGTTGACGCCCCCTATGGCACCGGGGCCAGCGGAGGTCCGAAGAAAGTCGTTCAAAAAAAACGACTCCGCGTTTCCCGCCCAGCGTAGTGTGAGCGAGTAGTAGAGATAAACAAGTGCCCACGTCATGATTACGGCGTAGTAGATGAGGATGGTGCCAGTGACTAGGATGCTCCACCAGCCCAGACCCTCGGTGCGCTTGCTGATGCGCTTCCAGCTTCCCACGGGGCCCTGCTGGTGGCGCTGGCCGATGGCCGTCTCGAGGATGATAAGTGGAATTCCGGCAGTAAGAAACGCCACGAGATACGGTATGAGAAAGGCGCCTCCTCCGTTTTCGTATGCGATGTAGGGGAATCTCCAGATGTTCCCCAGTCCTGCAGCCGAGCCGATGGCCGCGAGGATAAAGACCTTTTCCGAACTCCACTGCTGTCTTCCCATGATATCATCTCTTTTTTATGAAAGTATATTACTTTTGCGGATTAAATAAAGAGTTTTTTGATTAAATTCCTTTTTTATCGTTTAATTTCATATATTACGGTTTTTATGGATTTACATGGTATCCTTCGAGCCCTATATCCTCTAGCAGCATTACCAAAAGGCAGCTGCGCTTTGCGATGCGGGAGATGTCAACTGGCAGCCGTTTAGAAAGATCGTTTTCGGCATCTATGGCAAAACGTCGCCCAAGGGCGGAAGGCCGAACACTGACCCCATACTCACGAACAAGCTCCCACAGGCCTGGTACGGCCTGCCCGACATGGAGCTCGATTACTAGGCAAATGATCGTGTCTAGTTTCTCCGTTTTCTTGGCTCTTTGGGCAAGGCCCCCGACTACTTGACGGCCTGGCGATTACGTGAGCTCCTGGTAAATAAAGGAAAAAACAGAGAAATATGGGACAAGCTCAGTACACGCTAGTCGGGCGGCACTGCGCCGCTATCGGGTCGCACTACGGCACGGGCCACGTACGCGTGGCGACGCTTGCGCGCACGCACGCCAAGAACATGTTTTCGTGCTTTCGATTTAGTCTCGGCCTGCTTGCCACGCTTCGCTGCCGCAGCGTGGCGTGGCCGGCGTAGCGCAAGCTATCGTTCCCGTAGGGCAAAAGGC
>CAYSZY010000180.1:0-1676 GCA_964435645.1 uncultured Thermococci archaeon
TTACGGATAATAGGAATATGATACGATAATATCAAGATAATAGCTTTAATAGATACCACTATAATATGAACAATATACATTGCCGCACTGGCTTATCCAGCACAGGTGAGAGTATGAAAGAATTGCAAAAAACAAAATCATTATGCCCTGAATGCTTAGCAGTAATCGATGCAACACTGTACGAACGGGACGGAAAGGTCATAATGGAAAAAACATGTGCCACGCACGGGGATTTCACCGATGTGATATGGTCAAATGCAGATTATTACAAATGGGCACAAAATTATGCACAAGATGGCATTGGAATCACCAACTGCAACACACATGCAGAAAAAGGATGCCCCCTTGACTGCGGCATATGTGAAAATCACCTTACCTCAACGCTCCTCGCCAATATCGACCTCACCAACAGGTGCAACATGCGGTGCCCCATCTGCTTCGCAAATGCGGCGGCTGCTGGATATGTCCTTGAACCAAACAGGGAGAAGATACAAGAAATTCTTGATCGGCTGGCCAATGAAAAGCCGGTACGCTGCTATGCAGTCCAGTTCTCAGGTGGGGAACCCACCGTCCGCGACGACCTTCCAGAAATAATCAAGGACGCGAAGGCACGCGGATATACCCAGATACAGGTAGCCACAAACGGCCTTCGATTCTCCAAGGATATCGATTATGCGAAATCGGTGCTTGATGCGGGCCTCAACACAGTCTACCTCGGATTTGATGGAGTGACGGCTAGGCCATACGAAGTAGCAAGGGGATACAATGCATTTCCCCAAAAAATCAAGGCCATTGAGAATATGCGCGCGGCAGGATACTCCTCAGTAGTGCTTGTCCCGGTCCTCGTCAAGGGGGTAAGTGACGACCAGGTCGGGGATATTGTGCGCTTCGGTATGGACAACACAGACATCATCAGTGGTATCAACTTCCAGCCAGTCTCATTTTCCGGAAGGATTGACAAGGAAAAACTCCAAAATATGCGCATTACCATCGCAGACCTTGCCCGTCTCCTCGATGAGCAGACAGAAGGCCAGATTGGGCGCGAGGATCTGTATCCCGTTCCCTGTGTATCGGTCATATCCTCATTTATCGAATCGTGGAAACACGAACGCCAGATAAAACTGACCTGCCACCCCAACTGTGGTGTAGGCACCTATCTCTTTAAGTTAAACGATAATACCATTCTGCCCATTACCAGATTTGTTGATGTTGACGGATTGTTCGGCCTGCTACAAGACATATCTGATAAGATGGGAGAAGGCGGAAAAATCCCAAAGGCAAAGGCAATAATGAAGCTGACACGTGAGCTTCCAAAACTTATTGACAGCAAGTGCGCGCCCCAGGGCGTTAACTTGAGGAATCTGCTCCTGAGTGTGCTTACCAACGGAACGGTGGGAGATACCGCGGCATTCCACCACAATACAATGTTCCTTGGCGCCATGCATTTCATGGATCCGTACAACTTTGATGTCGAGCGTGTCAAGCGGTGCGGCATCCACTACGGCCTCCCTGATGGGCGCATCGTGCCGTTCTGCAGCTACAACGCCGTGCACCGGCCCAAATTTGAAAAGGAATACGGCATCCCACTCGCTGAATGGCGCAAGATGCACAAAGAACACTAACGTACTCCCACCACTAAAGTAGTGGGGTTTTATGGTTGGCATGCTTCCTATGCC
>CAYSZY010000181.1:0-1602 GCA_964435645.1 uncultured Thermococci archaeon
AACTGCATATGAAGCAAATAACGCATACTACCACATATGAGCCCACCACAAACAACAATATGGCCCAACTACACCTTTTTAAGACGGTCAGTCAGCAGCACGGGGATGTCCTGCTCCGTCTCCGGCATCTCCTCATTCATCCGGCTCGAATGCCTGCCAAGCACGATGGCAACGACGATTACCAGCATGAGCAGCGGAATGGCAATATAGATAAGGCGATTGGAAGCGCCGATTGCACGGATGTTCACCTCATAGGTAAGCGGGGACTCGGTGTCCCCCGAAAAGGCCGATACCATATAGACATGGCGCGCCCCGTCGCTGATGTCGTCCTCGAATCGGGTGGTGCCAGCGGGTACCTGCGCATGGCGCGCCCCGTCGCGGTATATCCAATAGCCGTCCTCACCCGTGTTGACATCGTCCCACGTGAGAATTGCCGTGAACCCTTCTCGCTCCACGGCAAGCCCCGTCGGCGCCACGAGGGCAACAGCGAGAAGCGACGCGATGAGCAGATGGAGGGGAATAGGTGTGTCCATTGCGGGTACGATGACGTCCTCATTTATATATTTCACGCTTTTTAGGTTCAATGATAGAGTACCACGCTGAACCATAGATTATATTTTTTACATGATAATCAAGAATATGCACCCTACATGCACCCTCAAGGATTTCGCCGGATTCCTCAAATGCACCTGCGAATATGCAATTGAACCAGGCCGCACCACATTCGGCGAACGGATAAAATTACAGAAATACGTCTTTATCGCCACGCACATGGGGCTCTCGACTGCAGTGCCGCTGGACTATAGCATGTATATACGGGGGCCATACTCTAGCATGCTTGCGGACATATACTTCAACGAGCACGCGTGGGACACGCCGCTCTTTGACTCAGAGAGATTTGACGCAAAGCTGTTCTCATCGCTTCTTGCCGGCAAGGACACCGCATGGCTTGAGATTAGTGCCACCATCATCTACGTTGCAAAAGTATCGCTTGCAAGCTGCGGGCCGCCCATGACTCGCGAGGCGTTGGTAGGGCGCATCCAGATGCTCAAACCGTTCGGTGCGGATGAGATTACGCACATATACGAAGAGCTGTGCAATCGTGGGCTTGTCCAGCGCCCCCCGGCACATGAGCCGGCGTCATAGCAGATTTGGTTGGGACTCCTTGCTGGCCTTAAGCACAAGAACGGAGTTTGTCTTGTCAACAAAAGGGTGGGACTGTATGCGCTTGAGAAAAATATCGAGCGCATCCCTGTCCTTGAACTGGGAGATCATGACCGCATCGTACTCCCCGGTGATGTTGTAGAGCGTTATGATGTTCTTTTCAAGGACCAGCTCCTCCGCAACCTCAGGGTACTTGCCCTTGGTTATCTTCATGCGGGTAATCACGATGATATCCTGCCCAAGCGCCTTGTAGTCGACATTGATGGTATACCCATTGATGATTCCCTTGTCCTCCAGGTGCCTAATCCTGTTTACGATTGTTCCGACTGAAACAACAGCCTTTTCGGCAAGGACGCGAACCGGGGTTCGGGAGTCGCGCATAAGCTCTTCCAAAATAATCCTGTCTATGGTGTCGCGCTCGTGCATTACTACAGCTAC